>JAAAOG010000209.1 GCA_009909005.1 Alphaproteobacteria bacterium
GCGTCAACTCATCGTCGGCATGGCGAAGGTGGAGCCGGCGCGGAGGTCGGCGGCCGGCCAGCGGGCGGTCACGGTCTTGCACTGGGTGTAGAAATGCACCCCGTCCGGCCCGTGGATGTGGTGGTCGCCGAACAGCGAGTTCTTGCGGCCGCCGAAATTGTGGAAGGCCAGCGGCACCGGGATCGACACGTTGATGCCGACCATGCCGGCCTCGACCTGGCTGGAGAACTCGCGCGCCACGTCGCCGTCGCGGGTGAAGATGGCCGCACCATTGCCGAACTCGTGGCTGTTGGTCAGCGCCAGCGCATCGGCGAAGGTCGGCGCCCGGACGACGCTGAGGACGGGGCCGAAGATCTCCTCCTTGTAGATACGCATGTCGGGCGTGACATGGTCGAACAGGCAGCCGCCGAGGAAGAAGCCGTCCTCATAGCCCTGCAGGCGCAGCTCGCGGCCGTCGACGGTCAGCTCGGCGCCTTCCTCGATCCCGAGTTCGACATAGCCCCGGACCTTGTCCCGGTGCTCGCGGGTGATCAGCGGCCCCATCTCGGAGTCCGGGTCGAGGCCCGGCCCGACCTTCAGGCTCTGCACCCGCGGCACCAGCTTGTCGAGCAGCTTGCCGGCCGCATCGCCGACCGTCACCGCGACCGGGATCGCCATGCAGCGCTCGCCGGCCGAGCCATAGGCGGCGCCCATCAGCGCCTCGGTCGTCTGGTCCATATCGGCGTCGGGCATCACCACCATGTGGTTCTTGGCGCCGGCCAAAGCCTGGACCCGTTTGCCGTGGGCGCAGCCGGTGGCATAGACGTAGTGCGCCACCGGGGTGGAGCCGACGAAGCTGATCGCCTGGATGCGCGGGTCGGTCAGCAGGGTGTCGACCACCTCCTTGTCGCCGTTGACGACGTTCAGGACGCCGTCGGGCAGCCCGGCCTCCTTGGCCAGCTCGGCCATGTGCAGGGCGCAGGAGGGGTCCTTCTCCGACGGCTTGAGGACGAAGGTGTTGCCGCAGGCGATGGCGATCGGCCACATCCACAAGGGGACCATGGCCGGGAAGTTGAAGGGCGAGATGCCGGCGCAGACGCCGAGCGGCTGGCGCATCGACCAGCAGTCGATGCCGCGGCCGACATTCTCCGAGAACTCGCCCTTCAGCAGATGCGGGATGCCGCAGGCGAACTCGACCATCTCCATGGCCCGCGTGACTTCGCCGCGGGCATCGGAGAGCACCTTGCCGTGCTCGCCGACGACGAGGCGGACAAGGTCCTCGAAACGGTCGACGATCAGTGCCTTCAGGCGGAACAGGACGCGGGCGCGCACAAGCGGCGGGGTGGCGGCCCAGGAGGGGAAGGCCTCCGCCGCCGTCGCGATCGCCGCCTCGGTCTCGGCCTTCGAGGCATAGGGCAGCCGGCCGGTCACCTGGCCGAGCGCCGGGTTGAACACCTCGCCGAACCGGCCGCCATTGCCGGTCTCCCGCGTGCCGCCCACGAAATGATACAGAGTCTCCGCCATGTCGCCCCGTCCCGCGCGTTCCATTATCTCCGCGCCAAATCCGGAAGCCCCGGCCGCCCCCTGTCAAGTCATTTCCGCGCCCGGCCGCGCGCCGTCGCTGTTATCAATCCCGGAAGGGATTGATGAGCCGGGCTGTTCCGATCACCTGCCCGTGCTGCATATCCTCTGAGAAGAGCGTCGAGCATCCTGTCAGCCGCGCTCATGCGCCTCCGAACGGTCGAACTTGAAGTCAGCCGGCATCCTGCCGCGGTATTTCTGCAATCGTATCAAGTCGTCTTCAACGCCGCCGGTTTTCCGGAGCTCATCCGCGCCGTCAGCCGTCACCCGGATGTTCACGGAATCCTCGTCCTGAAAATCCAAAGCCTTCACGACATGGACAGGCAGCCTTACGGGCAGACTGTTTCCCCACCGCGAAATACGCATAAGCCTTGCCCCTCAATGCCTATACCTCTCTGCCTATCATGGGCAATCAGATGCAATCCATCAAGCAGGTCCGACCGCGGTTCGGCCGAACGGCAGCGAGGGTCGCGGGCGACGGCGAACGAAAGTGAGAGGCGATAACAATAGCCTGCCCGACTGCCTGCCCGACGAACTGCACGCGCCTGATTGACGAGACGCCTGTCGCCTTTACGCGCTCGCGGTCTGCGGAACGTGTGGGCTGGCAAGGCAGAGCATCGGGATGCCGTCACGGCCATGCCGCTCCTCTTCAAGCCGACGCAATCCGCGCACGCCGCTCAAACTGGCCTCTGCAAAGCCGAGAGGCGTTGAGGCCATCGGGTCCTGCCGCATTTCGCGGATCAGAAAGGCCAGCATCGCCTCTACGCCGGTCAGGGTGACCGGACGGTACCGGGTCAAAAGTGAATAGAGCGGCGTGACGAGGTCGTCAGCCGGCTGCTGGTCTTCCGGGCGAGCGGCGCGCCAATAAGCTTCGACCATGTCATGGAGAGCGATGAGCACGGTGACAATTTCGCCATCGCCTGGCCTCGGTGCGCGCGCCAGCATTGTTTCGATCAAGGCCGTTCCGAGCGAGGCAGCTTCGGCACGCGAAGGGACGTTCACGGGGTCCGTCATGGCCCGTGCTCCTTGTTCCTGAAGGAAGATGTGCGTAGATTACCGCATGCGGCAGGAGCCGTCAACGCACATCGTCTGACAATGATAGAGGATTTCTCACGTGGTGCGATCAGCGTCGATTTCCATAAGGGTTGAACCGGAACTCAAGGATAAGCTAGAAGAATTGGCACGGGCCGATCACCGCTCGTTGGCCTCCTACCTCGAACGCCTGATAATCCAGCACATCGAGGAAAAGGAAAAAGCCAAAGCGAGCAATAAACACGCATTCACAGGAAATCGCGATGGCTGAAATTTCAATGTATCGCCTCCCAGATGCGATTTACTTCTTCTCGTCCGCGGTGGCTAAAGAAGTTGTAAAAACCTCAACATCTTCACTATATGACTTTCTGGCCGTATTTTTTTTTGATGAGAAGCCTAAAAAGAACCTAATGGAATTGAACGTTGTTACGCGAATTCAATTTTTGTTGCATAGAGGCATCGAAAGACTCTTATTTGTTGTTAGGGAAGATATGACCCTCAATGATGAGTCAAAGAACGTATATATAGCAAGCCTCAATCAGCTAACAAAGTTCTGTAGCCCTCTTCACTTGAATCATCAAATGCAGAGTTTATCTTTCTCCGGGGAAAACAAAGTGTCGCTCATGGGGTTGCGTGATATATTAAATAACAAAGTTCAGGTGATCCAAATAAGTGATGACCAAAAAGTCGAAATTCAGGAGAAAATTGATGAAATGAGAACTCTAGTCAACCGCTTGCAAATCGATGAGTTTGTAAAAGAATATATAATAGATGAGCTTAGGTATTTGCAGATTGTTTTGAAGAAGTTTTCTTTATTAGGCGGATGGGGGCTCGAAGAATCTTTTGTGAATTTGCATTTAATTTATTTAAAGAATCGGAACAAAAAAGAAAGCTCAATTTTTCAATGCCTCTTTTCAGTTCTTGTCCTTCTATCAATTATTATTGATCAATACGCAAATCTCGAAAGTGCGTTAGAATATGGGCAAGAAAGGGTTCACCAGATGATCGAATATTTTTCTAACGAGGAACACTTGGGTGGCGGCAACGAAAAATTGTTTGAAGAAAAATGAAACGCTATTCCATTGAATTGATAGCATCATATGAGCAATATAAAGCATATGTGATGATATGCTTGTAAGATTGCCTTTCTGGAGGGGTTGGGTTATGACCAGCGGTGAAATGATAAATGTCCTAATTCAGTCCGTTACTGTTGCTATTGCTCTTTTAGGTCTTTTAAGGCCCGAGATCGGGAAGCTATTCCGTAAATGGTCAACTGATTTGGATATTGATCCTCTGCCGTATATTCAGATTGGTTTTACTAATCTTGGGCCAACAATGGATCTTTTTATTACGATTATGCCTATAAATCATGACCAATTTATTAAGAGTATGAACATCACTTTTGAGGCAAGAAGTCAGAAAATCAGGAAAAATTTCAAATGGACCTTCTTGAGGCCAGAAGTATTTACAGTGTCCCAATTAAATGGAGATTTAAGTTCTGTTGAGATAAGAGCGGCCACGCCGTTTGTTGCTGCGGCCAATGAAAGCCGGGTTCTTAACATCCAATTTATCGATTCGGATATGATGAAAGAGGTTCAATCAGTTCTCAAGGAAGTCCAAACGATTTCCGGTGAAACTCGAATGAGGATAAGTAGTTGTTTTGCTGCACTCGACAAGGTCGCTGCAATCGCTAATGCACTCAAAGAAACAAAAAGATTTATTGATGGTCATGACGTGCTCGTGAAGAATTGGAAGAAGAAATTAGAAGAGCTAAATCCATGGCACCAAGATGTATACGATATTGTTCTTAATATTTCCACAGAAAGACCAAGAAAAAATTACAAAATCCATTTAGAAGTGGAAATAAAAACTGAGGGCATAACTATATTAGATAACAATCCACAACAAATAATCATGTCAATATTAGGATTTTATTCTATATCCTATAATACTGCAAGCTTAAAAATACTAAATTACAGAAAAATCTGATATAGACAGCATTTTCAATTCGCAGCCTCAATCTGCCCGGAACTTCTTGAGCATGCTCGACAATATGGCATGGCTTGCTCGGGGACACCACAAAAGGCGATAACCGAACTATGGCTTGATCCAAGAATCTGGAGACGGGAAGGCCAGATTCCGCAAGCGGCTGCGCTGAGGCCCTGGGCCCAAAATGGCGGCAGGAACAGCGGCGCTGCCGGGTTTTTGGGCGTCACGGCGGAGCCGGGCCCGGCTTCAGGCCCGCAAATGCCTCGCAGTTGCGGGCGGGCTTGGCGGCATGGGGTTTGCCCGGCATAGTTCGGGTAGGCGCCGGCCTCGGGGGGCCGGACACCAGGCGCACGGCACGAAGCGCATAATAAACGGAGGGTGAACCCATGTCCTTGCTGATCCGCGGCGGCACCGTCGTCAATGCCGATTACACCACCCGGGCCGACGTCCTGTGCGACGGCGGCGTCATCCAGGCCGTCGGCCCGGACCTGGAAGCGCCGGCCGGCGCCCGGGTGGTCGATGCCGGCGGCGCCCTGGTGATGCCCGGCGGCATCGATCCGCACACCCATATGGAACTGCCCTTCATGGGCACCGTCGCCTCGGAGAATTTCTTCACCGGCACCGCGGCGGGTCTCGCCGGCGGCAATACGCTGATCATCGATTTCGTCATCCCGCAGCCGCAGCAGAGCCTGCTGGAAGCCTATGAGCAATGGCGGCGCAAGGCCGACAAGGCCTGCGGCGACTACACCTTTCACGTCGCCGTCACCTGGTGGTCGGACCAGGTCGAGGAGGAGATGGGCGTGCTCGCCCGCGAGCACGGGGTGAACAGCTTCAAGCATTTCATGGCCTACAAGAACGCCATCATGGTCGAGGACGACGTCCTCATGCAGTCATTCCGCCGCTGCCTGGAGCTGGGCGCCATGCCCACCGTCCATGCCGAGAACGGCGAGGTCGTCTATCTGATGCAGAAGGCGCTGCTGGAGGCCGGCATCACCGGGCCGGAGGCCCACCCGCTGTCGCGGCCGGCCGAGGTCGAGGGCGAGGCCGCCAACCGCGCCATCTCCATCGCCGGCATGGTCGGGGCGCCGCTCTATGTCGTCCATGTCAGCTGCAAGGAGGCGCTGGAGGCGATCGCCCGCGCCCGCGCCGCCGGCCAGCGCGTCTATGGCGAAGTGCTGGCCCAGCATCTGGTGGTCGACGACAGCGTCTATCGCAACACCGACTGGGCCGAGGCGGCAGCCTATGTGATGTCGCCGCCCTTCCGCCCCAAGCACCATCAGGATGCGCTGTGGGCCGGGCTCGTCAACGGCACCGCCCAGACCACCGCGACCGACCATTGCTGCTTCTGCGCCGACCAGAAGGCGATGGGCCGCGAGGACTTCACCCGCATCCCCAACGGCACCGCCGGCATCGAGCACCGGATGAGCGTGCTGTGGTCGGAAGGCGTGCGCAAGGGCCGGCTGACGCCGCAGGAATTCGTCGCGCTGACCAGCACCAACACCGCCCAGATCTTCAACCTCTACCCGCAGCGTGGCCGGGTGGCGCCGGGCTGCGACGCCGCCCTGGTGGTCTGGGACCCGAACGGCACTCAGACGCTGAGCGCCAAGACCCATCACCAGAATGTCGACTTCACCGTGTTCGAGGGCATGGAAGTCACCGGCATTCCCGCCGTCACCGTCAGCGACGGCAAGGTGGTCTGGGAAAACGGCCAGCTGCATGTCGAGGAAGGCGTGGGGCGCTACATCCCGCGGCCGACCTTCCCGGTCGTCTTCGACGCCATCAACATCCGCAACGAGGTCCTGCGCCCGCGCCCCGTCTCCCGCACCCCGAGCCATGAGGTGACCCCGTAAGGAGAGGGATGCCGGCCGGCCCTGCCGGTTGTCGGGAGGGAAAGCCTCGTCAGAATAACCCGGGCATGGTGAGAGAGCAGAGTAAAATGCCGTCCATGCCCTCGTTGCTCAGGGAAATGCGTGACGACCTGGCCCTGGCGGTGTCGTTCCTGACCCGTGTGCCCCTGCCGGCGGCGCTTGCGCCCCGTGGCGCGGTGACGGCGGTGGAGCTGGCCCGCAGCCAGCGGGTCTTTCCGCTGGTCGGGGCGGCGATCGGGCTTTTGGCCGGGGCGGTGCTGGCGCTGGCGCTGTGGCTCGGCCTGCCGGCCTGGCCGGCGGCGGTGCTGGCGCTCGCTGCGCAGATCGGCCTGACCGGCGGGTTGCACGAGGACGGGCTGGCCGATGTGGCGGACGGCTTCGGCGGCCGCGACCGCGAATCCAAGCTGGCGATCATGCGGGACAGCCGGATCGGCGCCTATGGCATGCTGGCCCTGCTGGTCGGGGTGTTGCTGCGCGCCAGTGCCCTGGCGGCCATCGCTGCGGGCGGCGCCGGCGCCGGGCTGGCGGCGTTGGCGGCGGCCGGGGCGCTGTCTCGCGCCGGCATTCCGGCCGTCATGCGGGCCCTGAAGCCGGCCCGGGCCGACGGCCTCGCCGCCGCGCATGGCCGGCCCGACGCCCGGATCTGCGGCCTGGCGGCGGCAGCGGCCCTGCTGATCGCCGTGCCGGCACTGGGGATCGAGGGCGGGCTGCTGGCCGCGGCCGCGGCGGCTTTGGCCACCGCCGGCCTCGCCCGCCTTGCCCTCAAACAGGTTGGGGGCTATACCGGCGATGTGCTCGGCGCCGCCCAGCAGGCCGCCGAGATCGCCATCCTCCTCGCCCTGGCCGCGCGCTGATGCCCGAGACCGAAACCGCGCCCGTCACCCGCTGGTGGTGGGTCCGCCATGCCCCCGTCATCAACCCCGGCGACAGACTCTATGGCCAGATGGACCTGGCCGCCGACACGGGCGACGGGACCGCCTTCGCCACCGTCGCGGCGCGGCTGCCGCCTGCCGCCGACTGGCTGGTGACGCCGCTGGGCCGCACCGGCGCGACGGCGGATGCCATCCTGGCTGCCGATCCGCACGGCCGGCTGGCGCCGCGCGGCCGCGAGGCCGTCCCCGACCTGATGGAGCAGCATTTCGGCGATTGGCAGGGGCTGACGCAGCAGGAGATTTTTGTCAGGTTTCCGGGGGTCGCCGGGCGCTTCTGGGAGGACCCGGCCGAAACCCGTCCGCCCGGCGGCGAGAGCTTCGCCGACCTGATGGCCCGCACCGCGGCGGCAATCGACAGGCTGTCGGCGGCGCATCCGGGCCGGGACATCGTCGCGGTTGCCCATGGCGGCACCATCCGGGCGGCCCTGGCTTTGGCCCTGACGCTGGAACCGGCTGCCGCGCTCCGGGTTGTCGTGGACACTTTGTCGCTGACCCGGCTGGACCGGGTCGAGATGGGCAAGGGGCCTCCCGCATGGCGGGTCGACTGTGTCAATATCCGGCCGCATTCTTGAGGCAGTGTGCGAACGGTGCCGGCCAGCCGGTTCTGATTGCGGCAAAATCCGGTGCGACGGCCTTGACGACAAAGGGTCGGCCGGACCCCGGCGCCGACCCTGAAAGAAAGGCGTCCCTGCCATGACATATCTCGGATCGCCCCGTTCCCGTGGGGTTTCTTCTGCGATCCTCGCGGTCCTGCTGGCCCTGGCCCTGGCTGTGCTGCTGGCCGCCGGCCCGTTTTCGCCCGCTCGAGCCCTGACGTCGGAAGAACGGCTGGTCGAAGAGGCGCGGCTGACCATCCTGTCGATGCTCGGCGACCCGAATTATGAGATCATGCAGCCCTATCTGGCGAGTGCCGAAGGCGTGCTGATCCTCCCGGACCTCTATCGCGGCGGCTTCATCTTCGGGGCGGAAGGCGGCGAGGGGGTGCTGCTGGTGCGCCGCGAAGACGGCGGCTGGAGCCATCCGGCCTTCTACTTCATGGGCGGCGGCTCCTTCGGTCTGCAGATCGGCGGCCAGATTTCCGAGACCGTACTGACCATCATGACCGCGCGCGGCGTCGACGCGCTGATCAACCGGCGGGTGCGCGTCGGGGCCGACCTGAGCGGCGCCATCGTCGCCGTCGGCGGCGGGATCGAGGCCGGCAGCGCCCTTGACCTCGATGCCGATCTCTATGCCTTTTCCCGCACCCAGGGCCTGTTTGCCGGCCTGTCGCTGGAAGGCGCGGTGATTCACGACCTCGCCGGCCGCAATGAGAATTATTACGGATCCGGCGCGACGCCCCGGGCCATTTTCAGCGGCCAGTACAGCAACTCGCATGCCGATGCGCTACGGGCGGCGCTGGCCCCCTGATGCGCCCGTGACGGCCGGCGGGCAGCCGGCCGCGGCTTATCCCCAGCCAGGAGGCTCTGCCGTGCTGAACTCACTCATCCGGGCCCTTGCCGGGCTCGCCCTGATTGTTGCTTTTGCCGCGCCGACGCTCGCCCAGTCGGAGGCGGCGCCGGAGACGCCCGGGACCTCATCCGACGCCGTCGAGCCGGAGGCTCCGGTCAACCGGCTGCACGCGGCGCTTCTGCACGTCATGCAGAACGCCGGCTCGCTGGGCTTTGAGGGGCGCTATGAGGAACTCGCGCCGGTTCTCCGCGACGTGTTCGATTTCAGCGCCATGGCCCGCTTCGCCATCGGCCCGACCTTCTGGCCGGAATTGAGCGCGGCACAGCGCGAGGAGGTGATCGATCTCTTCGCCGAAATGAGCATCACCACCTATGCCGCCCGCTTCGACGGCTATTCCGGGCAGAGCTTTCAGCTCTCCGATCAGGCCGATGCCGGGCGCGGCCGTGTGCTTGTGCGCAGCCTGCTCCTGCGCCCCGATGACGAGCCGGTGGCGCTGGACTATGTGCTGATCCGCGAAGAGGGCCAGGGCTGGCGGATCATCGACGTGCTGCTCGACGGCTCGGTCAGCGAGCTGGCGCGCCAGCGGGCGGAGTACACGGCCGTGCTGCGCCGCCAGGGCTATGACGGGCTCGTCGCCGCTCTCGAACAGGCCATCGACCGGCGCCGCCAGGGCTGAACGCGGCGCCGTCCGCTTCCGGCCATCCGGCTCCGGCAGCCGCGGGGACGGTGCCGGGCCGGCGGCCTTAACTGTCAAAGCACCGACAGCATGTCGGCGACCAGCGGATGGCGGACGACGTCGGAGTCGGTCAGCCGCACCACGGCGATACCGTCCAGGGTCTGCAGCCGCCCGGCGATTCCCTCCAGCCCCGACAGGCCGCTCAGCAGGTCGCTCTGGTCGGGGTCGCCGGTGATCACCATGGTCGAATGCCAGCCCAGCCGCGTCAGCAGCATCTTGATCTGGCCATAGGTGCAGTTCTGCGCCTCGTCGATGACGATGAAGGCGTTGTTCAGGGTCCGCCCGCGCATGAAGGCGATCGGCGCGATTTCGATCGAGCCGTCGGCGAGGTAGCTCTTCAGGCGCTTGCCCCCCAGCCGGTCGGCGAGGCTGTCATAGAGCGGCCGGAGATAGGGCGAGAGCTTTTCCTCCATGGTGCCGGGCAGATAGCCGAGATTTTCCCCGGCCTCGATCGCCGGGCGCGACAGCAGGATGCGCGCCACGCTGCCCTCTTCCAGCGCCTCGACCGCCATGGCGATGGCGAGATAGGTCTTGCCGGTCCCGGCCGGTCCCAGCGCCAGGGTCAGGCAATGCTCGCGGATGGCCTGCATCAGCACCTTCTGGTTTTCGCTGTGCGGCTTCACCCGGCGCACATAGGCCTGATCGCGATAGCCGTCGAGCGGGTCCCAGGCCTTCCAGCGCGACTCCAGGCTCTTCACGCGGTCGTCGTCGTCGGGCTTGGGCACGGCGGCAATACGCGCGGACCGTTTGGCCATGGGGACCAGTCCTCCCTGTTCTGCGCGGCGGGAAACGCAGCGGCGAAACGAAAAACGCCTCCACGGAGGGAGGCGTCGGCGACTCGGGCCTTGGGGACGTTCGGCAGCGGCAGCATGGCGGCAAGCCGGCAAGGGCTGCCGGGGCTGGGCGTCGGCCTGAGGGGTTTCGGCGTCATGGTCGCATCCCGGCCCGCGCTGTGTCCGTCCGGCCGGCGCGACGACCGCGCGGCCCGATAATCGGAACCCTAGCCGATTCCGGGGCCGGAATCACTATCTTTTGTGTGACGTTTCGGTTTGACCCACGAGATGCGTGATTGGCGTCAACAAACCGTCATAGTTGTCGAGCGGGGCGGGCCATTTCGGGAAGCTCTCCGGCGGGACGGCGTACCGCACGCTCAGGTCAGCTCCGCCAGGGCGTGGCGCACCACCTGCACGATCTCCGTGGCGAACGGGCCCGGATCCCGGCGGTCGCCATCCTGCAGCTCGGCCAGCTCGATGGTCGTCGTCGGGACGGCCAGCGCCACCTTTTCCAGGAGCGCGTCGCTGAGCAGGGCGGTGGCCGGCAGCCCCTCGCGGGCTGCCGCCAGTGCGCGCCAGTCGCGCAGGGCCGCAGCGACGGCGCTGGCGATCTGGGCGGCCTCCTCCTGGTCCTTGCGGTCGCGATAGAGCACCAGAAGATGCCAGGCCCCCTCGGCATAGGCGGTTTCGACCCGATCGACCTCGACGGCACGGAGGAAGGCGGACACCGCCCGTTCGTCATCGGCGCCGCCGGTCTCCGGGGCGGAACTCCCGGCGGCGCTGTTGCGGATGCGGAAGGTGCGGACTTGCACTGTCATCGGCCCTGACCCTTTTTGCGGAGTCCGAGCCTGCCGCCATGAGGTTAAGAAACCGTAGGGACGATCCGGCGCCGGGCGCAGATCGTCCCCTTTGCCGCGATTTTACCAGGCATGTTCCCAGACAGCGCGGCGCAACTCGGCTTCGTGGTCGATCTCGGCGACCTCATCGCCGATGAAATCGCGCATGGAGACGACGCCGACAAGGGAGTCGCCCCGCATGACCGGGAGATGGCGCAGGTCGTTGTCCTTCATCTCCGCCAAGGCCTGGCGAACCGTGCTGTCGGGCGAAATGACCACGGGATGTTTCGTCATCACGTCGGACAGAGCCAGGGAATCGGGATCCCCACCGGGGGCAACCACGCGGTTGATGAGATCACGCTCCGTGAAGATACCCTCGACATGAGTGTTGCCAGTGGTGATGACGACCGAGGCGACATGTTTTTGCGACATCAGCTTCGCCGCGTCGCGGACCGTCGCGTCGGGCGGCAGGGTGGCGACGAACTGATCGCGAAGGACCTGTGCGATAGTGCGATTGAGCATGAGCCATCTCCTTGCTTTAAAACCCCACTATATATTGGGATATAAAGGGCCGTTGCAGGTGGGCCGGATGCACGCATGCGGCATTTGGCCCGCGGCGGGGATCACACTGACGGCCGACGGGCGTTGTCCCTGAGGCGATCGACGAAGACATCGACGAAGACGAGGATGGGCGGTCCGGTGGACCTGACACTGCAAGACATTGCGCTTAGGCTGGCCGCGGCGGTGGGGTTCGGGATGCTGCTGGGCCTGGACCGGGAGCTGCGGGGCAAATCGGCCGGGATGCGCACCCATATGCTGGTGGCGCTGGGCGCAGCCCTGACGGCCCTGGTCTCCCTGGCGCTTTACGAAGACCTTCTGGCGGCCAACCCGGATACCCGGGCCGATCCTCTGCGCATCATCGAAGGGGTCATCGGCGGCATCGGCTTTCTCGGGGCGGGCGCCATTATCCGCGGCGGCGGCAATGTCCGCGGCATGACGTCGGCGGCGAACATCTGGCTTTGCGGCGCGATCGGCCTCGCCTGTGGCGTCGGCTTCTTTCGTTTGGCCGGCATGGCCTTCGTGTTTACGTTCGTCATTCTGACAGTGCTCCAGTTCTTTGAAAAACTGGCAAAGGCACCGGAGCGCAAGGATAGTCCGTCCGGCGACACTTAAAAAGAATGCAAAGAATTTCCCGACGATTGTGCTGATAATCCGTTTTTTGAAATGCGGATTTTCGACTCTTAGAGTCTGTTTCAAAACTCGACATACCGAGCCAGCCTCCGTGACATGAGTTTAATCATGGCAGCGTAGATGAAGCAAAGGGCGTTTTCAGCGTATCGTTCAAAATCCTTTGAAAGCCTGCGGTTGATGCCGAGCCATGCGAAAGTCCGCTCTACAATCCATCGTTTTGGCAGGACAACAAATCCTTTGGCCTGATCGGAGCGTTTGACGATTTCAATGGGCCGCGGGCTGTTGCTTTGGGCTATCGGCCCGGCATAGGCGCCATCTGCGACAACTTTTTCGATGAACGGAAACCGCGCCGTTATTTTATCCAGAGCCAAAGCCGCGCCGTCACGATCCTGAATACCTGCGGAATGGACGTTTGCCTTGAGAACCATGCCGAGAATATCAACAACGATGTGGCGCTTGCGGCCCTTGACATTTTTGCCCGCATCAAAGCCGACATCGCCCCGCGCATCAGAGCCGGTCTTTGTGGATTGCGCGTCAATGATTGCCAGTGTCGGACTTTCTTCCCGCCCTTTCAGTTCACGGACGGCCCGGTACAGAGCATCATGGATGCACTCCCAGGTTCCATCTTTTCGCCAGTCCCGGAAATAGCGGTAAACTGTTTGCCACGGCGGAAAATTCTTGGGCAGCATATCCCACTGGCAACCTGATTGCAGCAAGTAGAAAAGGGCATTGATCGCAGACCTCAAACATTTTGTGCGCGGACGGCCTGTTTCAGCAGGCGGCGGCAGGAGCGGCTCGATTTTTCCCCATTCCGCATCTGTCATATCGCTTGCGTAACCTTGACGGTCACGGGCATACTGTTTGCGAGTGTCGGGTGTCCATACGATATGATCCTCCTTGTTAAGCTTTGAACACTTACAAGTGAATCAAAAGGATAGCCCGAACTCAACCTTTAAAGGCTTATGATCGAAAGAAAATAACCTTTCTTATTAAAATAGAAAAATTGAATTTTATATGATGCATTATTACGCCAGAGCAGAGCTACAAAAAGATTTCAACGGGCTGGGCCTACAGCCCGGCGACACAGTCATGCTCCATGCTTCTATTAAATCTGTAGGCCAAGTCGCGGGCGGGGCTGACGAAATTTTATACGCACTTGAGGATTCAATCTCTCCGGGCGGTACAATCCTTATGTACGTGGGATGCGAAACAGGGTTCGATGAAATAGGACGTGGACGACTGTCTCCGCAAGAAGAAGATCAATTACTCAAGAAGCAGCCTATTTTTGATTATAATACAGCACGTGCCTGCCGTGAATTTGGTGCGCTTGCCGAAATCTTCCGTACGCAGCCAAATACAATTACAAGCAAGCAAGTTGGCTCGCGCATGGCGGCCAGAGGTAAAAATGCAGCCGCGCTTTTAGCCAATCATCCTATCCACTACTCGTATGGCAAAGGCTCACCGTTAGACAAACTGCTGGATATGGAAGGCAAGATTTTACTGCTTGGTTCTGATCATGATGCAGTAACATTCTTGCACTATGTTGAACATATAATAGATGTCCCCGATAAAAAAATTGCCCGATACAAGGTCCCTCTTGAGAAAGATGGGCAAAGAGTATGGGTGGAGATGGAAGAGTATAATACGGCTGGTGACGGCGTCCACAAGAATTGGCCAGATCGTTTTTTCGCCAAAATTATTGATAGCTTTTTGTCATCCACAAATAATCAGGGCGGTAAAATTGGGAATGCGAAGAGCCATGTCATAGAAACAAAACCCCTGATGACCTACGCTTCAGATGTTATGGTGAAAGCCGGCCAACAAACGTTGGGCTGAGTTTTGAAAAAGACACTTATAGAACAATATTGATGAACTCGCCTGTCTGGTAGGTGTGTCCAGGAAGGAGCTCCGGTCATTGGCAATCACGCCGGCAAATTTCGAATGCATGCGCGGGCGTGGCTTTCACGGTTTTCGGGGCTGCAAGACCGCATTGTTAACCGATTTCCGTGACGACCGTCTTTTAATCTCGCGTAAGGAAGACTTAACCGGTTGATTTAGGCTTTTTTTAAAGCCGGCGGCATAGTTTGCCGGGCAGGAAATGACACAGCGCCGCTTTTGAAGAGACGATCCATGTCGCATGATGCCAAAGACTGCGTCCGGTCGGTCATCGGGCCGGACGGCCAGCCGCTCAGCCTCGACAGCCTGCCACCGCCCAACACCAAGAGGTGGGTCAGCCGCCGCAAGGCCGAAGTGGTGGCCGCCGTCCGGGCCGGCCTGCTGACATTGGAGGAGGCCTGCGCGCGCTATAATATTTCGACCGAAGAATTTCTATCCTGGCAGCGGCTGATCGACAATCATGGCGTCCGCGGCCTGCGGGTGACCCGGCTCCAGCATTACCGTCAGACCGGTGCCCAAGGTGACTATGCCACGCGGCATTAATCATCGCCGTCACGCCGGACGCCGGCCCGGTCGGGCGGCGTCCGGCCGATGCGGCCGGCTCCATCGCCGCAGCCGGCCTCCGGGAAGACCGGTGGTGACTTGAACGCGGCGGTGGCATCGGCGAGTAGGCAAGATTTGCCGGGACGTTAACCCTCTCTTCATGACGACGCTCCTACGGTCATCGCACGAACCGGCATGGCCAAGGACGCGGCACAGTGAACGGATTTCTGCAAACCCTCCGCAATCTCGGCCCGCTCCGGCTGGGCGCGATTGCCGGCGTTGGCATCCTGCTTCTCGGGTTCCTCCTCTACCTGGCAACGAGCATGTCCAATGGCGACATGGCGTTGCTTTACAGCGACCTCGAACTCAACGACAGCGGCGAAGTGGTCTCGCAGCTGGAATCGATGAACGTCCCGTTCGAGGTGACCCAGGACGGCGCCACCATCCACGTCCCGGCCGACCAGGTCGACCGCATTCGTCTTGCCATGGCGCAGGAGGGCCTGCCACGCGGCGGCTCCCTGGGCTATGAGATCTTCGACGAGAGCGACGGTTTCGGCACGACCAATTTCATCCAGAACATCAACCGGCTGAGGGCGCTGGAAGGCGAGCTGGCACGGACCATTGCAACGATCGAGCAGGTGCGCCGCGCCCGCGTCCATCTCGTTCTGCCGGAGCGCGAGCTGTTCAGCCGGGACGAGCAGGAGCCGTCCGCCTCGGTGTTTCTGCAGCTGACCGGCGGCTCGCTTGAGGCCAGCCGCATCACCGCGATCCGCCATATGGTTGCCTCGGCGGTGCCGCGGCTGGAGCCGGACGCGATTTCCGTGGTCGACGATCACGGCAATCTCCTGGCCCGCGGCCCGGGCAGCAATCCCGAAGATATGATGATGGCGACGGTGGAGCAGCTCCGGCGCGAGCAGGAGGAGCGGCTGGCCCGCCAGCTCGAGGCGCTGTTGTCCCGCTCGGTCGGCCGCGGCCGCGTCCTTGCCCGGGTCTCGGTCGAGATGGACTTCGACCGGGTCGAGAGCAACGCTGAAATCTTCGACCCTGAGAGCCAGGTCGCGCGTTCCACCACCTTTGTCGAGGAAGAGAGCTCCTCGAGCGACGGGCAGGGCAGCGACCCGGTCACCGTCGGCGGCAATCTGCCGGAGGCCGAGGACCTGGGTGCCGTCGGCGAAGCCGGTTCGGCCAGCGAGACCAGCCGGGTCGAGGAGACCACGAATTTCGAGATCAGCCGCCGTGTCGAGACGCGGGTCCGGGAGGCCGGCTCGATCAACCGTCTGTCGGTCGCGGTGATGGTCGACGGCATCTACAGCCAGGGCCCGGACGGCCAGGTCGAATACGTGCCGCGCGGCGAGGCGGAAATGGCCCAGCTGGCGGCGCTTGTCCGCTCGGCCGTTGGTTTCGACGCCAGCCGCGGCGACACCGTCGAAGTCGTCAATATGCGCTTCGTTTCCGAAGACGAGACGCTGCCCGGCCAGGGCGGCCCCGACACGGTGATGCTCGGCCTGACCAATGACGACATCCTGCACCTCTTCGAAATCGTGGTGCTGGCCGTCGTCGCCCTGCTGGTCGTGCTGCTGGTGGTTCGGCCGCTGGTCACGCGGGCGATGGACGGCGGCGGCGAGCAGCAGGCGGGTGCCGACGACCTCGACAGCCTGCTGACCGACCAGAGCGGCCTGCAGCGGGCGTTGGCCGGGCCGTCGATGAGCGGCACCGCATCCCTGCCGGCCATCGACGGCCAGGACGGGCAGGACTCCAATGTGGCGGCCGAACTGGATGCCCTGATCGATATCGACCAGGTGGAGGGCCGCGTGCGGGCCTCTTCCCTCAAGAAGGTCGGCGAGATCGTCACCAAGCATCCGGAAGAAGCCGTCTCGATCCTCAGAAGCTGGATGTACCAGGACGCCTGACGCGCCCCGAGGCGCGCTGCCGAAAAGGTTAGGAGTAAAAAATGGCAGGTATTCGCGTTCGCGAGGACTATCGCAGCCTGTCGGGTCCCGAGAAAGCCGCCATATTGATGCTTGCGCTTGGGGAAGAGCATGCCTCCCATCTCTTCGTCTACATGGATGACGAGGAGATCAAGGAACTGTCCCAGACCATGGCCAATCTCGGCACGATCAGCTCGACCCTGGTCGAAAGACTCTGCGTCGAGTTCGCCGAACAGCTCTCCACGACCGGCTCTCTGGTCGGCACCTATGAGAGCACGGAGCGGCTGCTGCTGAAGGTCATGGGGCGCGACAAGGTCGACACCATCATGGAGGAGATCCGGGGCCCGGCCGGCCGGACCATGTGGGAGAAGCTCGCCAATGTGAACGAGATGGTGCTGGCCAATTACCTGAAGAACGAATACCCACAGACGGTTGCGGTGGTCTTGTCGAAAATCCGCTCCGACCATGCCGCCCGGGTCCTCGGCCTGCTGCCGGAAAGCTTCGCCATGGAAGTGATCATGCGCATGCTGCGCATGGAGGCGGTGCAGAAAGAGGTGCTGGACGATGTCGAGCGCACCCTCAGGCAGGAGTTCATGTCCAACCTGGCCCGCACCGCGCGCCGCGACGCGCACGAGATGATGGCGGAGATCTTCAACAATCTGGAGCGGCAGACCGAGAACAAGTTCCTGGCCGCCCTGGAGGAGCGCAACCGCGACAGCGCCGATCGGATCAAGGCGCTGATGTTCACCTTCGAGGACCTGACCCGGCTCGATACCTCGGGCGTCCAGACGCTGCTGCGGTCGGTCGACAAGGGCAAGCTGGTCATCGCCCTCAAGGGCGCCTCGGAAAGCCTCAAGGACATGTTCTTCGGCAATATGTCCGAGCGTGCGGGCAAGCTGCTGAAGGAAGAGATGGCGTCGATGGGGCCGGTGCGGCTCAAGGAGGTCGACGAGGCGCAGATGCACATGGTGCAAACGGCCAAGGATCTCGCCGCTCGCGGAGAAATCGTGATCTCCGAGGGCAAGGCGGAAGACGAACTCGTTTACTGATCGACGACTGCGCAAGTGCGGCACGCTGATGACCTATATGCAAAAATTCCTCTTCGACACATCCTTCGATCCGGAGGATATGCGCAGAGAAGAGGAAGCCCGCCGTCAGGCCCGGGAGGCCGCCGCCAAGGCGGAGGTCGAGGCCCGGACGAAGGCCAAGGCTCAGGCCCAGGCCAAGCCGGCGGAGCCGACCTTCAGCAGGGCCGACCTCAATGCCGCCCGCGCGGAAGGCTATGCCGCCGGGGAAGAGGCGGGCAAGGCCACAGCGCTGAACAGCGTCCAGGAAAGGCTGGGGGAGGCTTTGTCGGCCGTTTCCCGGCAGTTGGGGCCGCTGGTCGAACAGAGGCGTCTGGACCAGGAGACCATGGTCGAGCAGAGCGTTCAGATTGCGCTCGCCATCAGCCGCCGGGTTCTCCCCGAGCTGGCGCGCCGCAAGGGCCTGGCGGAGATCGAGGCGCTGGTCCGCGACTGCCTGCGCGACATGAGTGAGGAGCCGCGCATTGTCGTGCGCGTTTCGGACGAGATGCTGGACCTGATGCGGGCGCGGATCGACCCGATGGCGCAGAGCCTGGGCTTTCCGGGCTCGATCGTGCTGCTGGCCGAGCCGAGTTTCGGCCCGGCGGATTGCCGGGTCGAGTGGGCCGACGGCGGTGCCGAGAGGCTGGCGGGGCAGGTCTGGCAGGAGGTCGAAACCGCGGTCGCCCGCTTCCTCGAATATCCCCAGTCGGTGTTACCCGGCGGCTCCGTGGCGGGCGCCCGCAGCCAGACGCATCCGGCGCCGGAGGCGCGGCCGGCTGCTGCCGGACCCGATGCCGTGCCCTGGCCGCCCCCGGCCGACGGCGACGGCGAAAACGACGCCGAAACCGAAACCGAAACCGAAACCTGGGCCGGCCCCGATCAAGGCTCCGGCCCGAACCCGGAAGAACCGCCCGGTGGTCCGGCCCTGCACCACCCCGATACCGCAGCCGGGACAGGGACGGCCTCCACGGAACCGCCCGGCACCCCGCCCGCCAACCCAGGAGTAGCGGAGCATGAGTAACGACAATCTGGCCCTCGACGACCTGGATGCGACGCCGGAACAGCAGAGCGATGGCTACAATACTGTCGCCGGCAAGGATCTCGAGGCGATCTACGACATCCCGGTCCAGATCTCGGCCGTCCTCGGCAAGACCACCATGCAGGTCAACCAGCTGCTCAAGCTGGGCCGCGGCGCGGTCGTCGAACTCGACCGCCGGGTCGGCGAGGCGATCGACATCTACGTCAACAACCGCCTGGTCGCCCGCGGCGAGGTGGTGGTGGTCGAGGACCGTCTCGGCGTCACCATGACGGAAATCATCAAATCCGACCGGTCCTGATCGAAAGCCGCAGGGCCGGCCGTGCAACCATCGAGTGGATGACAGCATGCGACTGATGATCGTCGGCACCCTGGAGGGGCATACCTCGACCGCCTGGAAGATCGCGGTCGACCGCGGGGCGGCCGTGGCGCATGCCCCGACAGTCGACGATGCGCTGAAGGCCCTGCGTGCCGGACGCGGCGCCGATCTCCTGATGGTCGATGCCCGCCTGCCGGTTTCCCGACTGCGCCAGAACCTGGAAAGCGAGCGGATCCACATCCCCATCGTCGCCTGCGGCATCGGCAATGATGCCCGGGCGGCGGTGCGGGCGATCCAGGGCGGTGCCAAGGAATACATTCCGCTGCCGCCCGACGCGGACCTGATCGCCGCCGTGCTGGCAGCCGTGGCCGGCGACAGCGACACGATCATTTGCCGCGATCCCGCCATGCTGCGGGTGCTGGCGCTGGCCGAGCAGGTGGCGCCGGCCGATGCCTCGGTGCTGATCACCGGCGAAAGCGGCACCGGCAAGGAGCTGCTGGCCCGCTTCCTCCACAGTCACAGCCGGCGGGCGTCCCGGGCCTTTGTCTCGGTCAACTGCGCGGCAATTCCGGAGAATCTGCTGGAGTCCGAGCTCTTCGGGCATGAAAAGGGCGCCTTCACCGGCGCCGTGGCCCGGCGTATCGGCAAGTTCGAAGAGGCCAATGGCGGCACGCTGCTGCTCGACGAGATCAGCGAAATGCATCCCCGCCTGCAGGCCAAGCTGCTGCGGGCGATCCAGGAGCGCGAGATCGACCGGGTGGGCGGCATGCATCCCGTGAAGATCGACATCCGGCTGCTCGCCACCTCCAACCGCGAGCTGGAGGAAGAGGTGAAGGCCGGCAATTTCCGTGAAGACCTGTTCTTCCGCCTCAATGTCATGACATTGCATGTGCCGGCCCTGCGCGAGCGCCCGCAGGATATCGCGCTGCTCGCCGAGCACTTCGCCCGACATTTTGCAGACGTGAATGCCCTGCCGCAGCGGCGCCTCAAGGCGGAGGTCATCGCCCGGCTCGAGACGCATCATTGGCGCGGCAATGTCCGCGAGCTCGAGAACACCATCCATCGGGCAGTGCTGCTGGCGCCGGGCCCGGAGATTGGTCCCGAGGCGATCGTGCTCTCCGGGCCGTCGCTGGCCCCGGACGATGCCCCGGCCCGGGCCGTGCAGGCGGCGGAAGCGGTCGCGGCCGGCCAGGCGGCCGGCGGGCTGGTCGGCCGGACGGTGGCGGAAGTCGAGCGTCAGCTGATCATCGATACGCTGCACCATACGCTCGGCAATCGCACGCATGCGGCCAACATCCTCGGCATCTCCATCCGGACGCTGCGCAACAAGCTGAAGCAGTACAACGAGGACGGCTTTGCCGTGCCGCAGCCGGGCGAGCCCGAGCAGGTCTCGCTATGACATCCGAGGTGACGGCATGAGCGACGAAACGCGCGTCCCGGCAGAACGCGGCGGCGAGGGGGGCGGCGGTCCCGGGATGAGCATGCCCTCGGCCGGCGCCATCCTCGACTCCATCCTGAGGCGCGGCGATCTCGCCCTGGCGCTCGGGGTGGTCGTCATCCTGGTGGTGCTTATCCTGCCGATGCCGGCCTGGCTGCTCGACCTCAGTCTGGCGATCTCCATCACCTTTTCGGTGCTGATCCTGATGACGGCGCTGTTCATCAGCAAGCCGCTGGAATTCAGCGCCTTTCCCACCGTGCTGCTGATTGCGACGCTGATCCGCCTGTCGCTCAATCTGGCGTCGACACGGCTCATCCTCTCCAATGGTCACGAAGGGCCGCATGCCGCCGGCAACGTCATCGAGGCGTTCGGCAATTTCGTCATGGGCGGCAATTTCGTCATCGGCATCATCGTCTTCGGCATCCTGATCATCGTCAATTTCGTGGTGATCACCAAGGGTTCGGGACGCATCGCCGAGGTCTCGGCCCGGTTCAGCCTGGATGCCATGCCCGGCAAGCAGATGGCGATCGACGCCGACCTTTCGGCCGGGCTGATCGACGAAGGCGAGGCCCGGCGCCGCCGCAAGGAGCTGGAAGACGAAAGCAATTTCTTCGGCTCGATGGACGGTGCGGCCAAGTTCGTCCGCGGCGATGCCGTCGCCGGCCTGCTGATCACCTTCATCAACGTGGTCGGCGGCATCATCATCGGCACCTCGCAGCAGGGCCTGAGCATGGGCGAGGCGGCGAATGCCTATACCCTTCTGACCGTCGGCGACGGCCTGGTCACCCAGATCCCGGCGCTGATCGTCTCGGTCGCCGCCGGCATGCTGGTCTCGAAGGCCGGCACCACCGGCACGGCGCACGAGGCGGTGTTCGGTCAATTGGGCGGCTACCCCAAGGCGCTCGGCCTCGCCTCCTTCCTGACGGTCTGCCTGGCGCTGCTGCCCGGCATCCCGATGCTGCCCTTCCTGCTGCTGGCGGCGATCACCGGCGGCCTGGCCTGGCACCTGTCGCGCAAGCGCGATCGGGAGGCCGAGGCGGTGGTCGAGCGCGACCGTCAGGAGGCGATCGCCGCCGCCCCGGTCGCCGAGGAACCGATCTCCAGCGCCCTGCAGATCGACCAGGTGCGGCTGGAGCTGGGCTATGGCTTGCTGTCGCTGATCAGCACCGACAGCGGCACGCCCGGCCTGACCAGCCAGATCAAGGCCTTGCGCCGGCAGCTGGCGAGCGAGATGGGCTTCGTCATGCCGTCCGTACGCATACAGGACAATCTCCAGCTGCCGGCGAACACGTACGTGCTGCGGGTCAAGGAAATGGAGGCGGCGCGGGCGGACGTACGGCCGAACATGCTGCTGGTCATGGACCCGCGCGGCGACAGCATCAGCCTGGCTGGCGAGGCGACGACCGAGCCGACCTTCGGTCTTCCCGCCCTGTGGATGGACCCGGCCCAGCGCGAGGAGGCCGTGTTCAAGGGCTATACGGTCGTGGACTGCCAGACGGTCATCACCACACACCTGACGGAAGTGGTGAAAGACAACATGGCCGAGCTGCTTTCCTACGCCGAAACCCAGAAACTGCTGGACGAGCTGGGCCGCGAGCAGCAGAAACTTGTGGCGGACATCATTCCCAACCAGATCACCGTGGCCGGGCTGCAGAGGGTCCTGCAGGCGCTGCTGACCGAGCGGATTTCGATCCGCGATTTGCCGACGATTCTGGAAGGGGTGGCCGAGGCGTCCAGCATCACCCGCAATATCGGCGCCATCACCGAACACGTAAGGGGCCGGCTGGCGCGCCAGATCAGCAACACGTACACGAACGAGTCCGGCTTCATCCCGCTGGTCACCCTGTCGCCGGAATGGGAGCAGAGCTTCAACGAGGCGGTCGTCGGCGAAGGGGAGGACCGGCAGCTGGCGATGGCGCCCAGCAAGCTGCAGCAGTTCATCGGCACCGTGCGGCAGGTCTTCGAGCGCCAGACCCTGGCTGGGGAGAACCCGGTCCTTCTGACCAGCCCGGGCATCCGGGCCTATGTGCGGTCCATCATCGAACGGTTCCGGCCGATGACGCCGGTGATTTCGCAGAACGAGATCCATCCCAAGGCGCGAATCAAGACCGTCGGCCAGATCGGATAAGCCGACGGCGAAGGGAGACCCTCAACCGTGCGCCTCAAGTCGTACAGTGCCCGCAGCGTTTCGGCCGCGATGGCCCAGATCCGCGAGGAACTGGGAGACGACGCCATTATCGTTGCAACGCATGAAGAGAGCGGCGGTGCCGTCCGGGTGACGGCGGCCGTCGACCAGGCCGGCGCGCCCGACCTCTTGCCCGGAGCCGACCCGGCCGACCGCCGCCGTCTGCAGCCGGTCGCCGACACCAGCGAGATCGTCGACACCGTTTACGATGCCCTGCGCCGCCACGCGGTTCCCTCCAGCGTCAGCGACCCGATCCTCGACGAGGTCGAGATCGCCGATGCCGATACGCCGCTGGATGCCCTGGCCGCCGCCCTGTCGGCGATCTTCCGCTTCGAGCCCTTCGACATCGGCGGCTGGACGAAGCCGATGATGCCGGTCGGCGTCCCGGGGTCGGGCAAGACCCAGACGGTCGTCAAGCTCGCGGTCCGCGGCCTGCTGGCCGGACAGCGGGTGGCCGTACTGACCACCGATGTCGAGCGCACCGGCGGCCTGGCGGCCTTGTCGGCCTTCACCCGGGCGCTCCGGCTCGACCTGGTGACGGCGCACGATCCGACCGCCCTGGCCGACGGGCTGATGACCATTGGCAATCACGACGTCATCCTGGTCGACACCGCCGGGGCCAATCACCTCGACGCCCGGGAAGTCGCGGAACTGGCCGGTCTGGGACTGGGCGGCCGGATCGAACAGTTCCTCGTGCTGTCCGCCGGCCTGGACGCCGGCGAGGCCTGCGATATCGCGCTCAGCTTCCGCGAACTCGGAGTCGGACGGATGGTGGTGACCCGGCTGGATCTGGCGCGGCGGTTGGGCAGCGTGCTTGCGGCCGCGCATACCGCGAATATCGCCTTTGCGGAAATTAGCAATACGCCCATGATCAAGAACGGACTGGCGCCGGTCGACCCGGAACGTCTCGCGACGCTGCTACTCGGCGGCAAGGCGACGGGTGTCGAGCGAACCGGTCAAGGAGTGGGGACCGCGTCATGAAGAACGTTACCATGGCCCGGGCCGAGACCATGGATACGGCCTCCGAAGTCAACACCCTCGCGGTGGCCAGCGGCAAGGGCGGGGTCGGCAAGACGTGGGTCTCGATCACGCTGGCGCATGCCTTCGCCATGCGCGGGCAGCGTGCGCTCCTCTTCGATGCCGATCTCGGGCTCGCCAATGTCGATATCCAGCTGGGCCTGATGCCGAAACGCGATCTGGCCGCGGTGCTGGACGGCACCGTCAGCCTGCGCAACGCGACCATGCGCTTCGACGAAGGCGGGTTCGACATCATCGCCGGCCGGTCGGGCAGCAATTCCCTGGCCTCGCTGCCGCCGCGCCGCCTGGCCGAGATGAACGACGATCTCGCTGCCCTGGCCCGGCGCTATGACCGGATGATCTTCGACCTGGCGGCCGGGATCGACCGCAATGTCCGGCATCTGGCGGCGAGCGCGGCGACCGTGCTGGTCGTCACGACCGACGAGCCGACGGCGATGACCGACGCCTATGCCTTCATCAAGGTCATCAACGCCATGAAGCCCGATGCCGATATGCGGATCATCATCAACATGGCGCCGTCGCGGAAGGATGGCCAACGCATCTATTCGACCCTGCTCAAGGCCTGCCAGAGCTTCCTCAACCGCAGCCCGCCGCTGGCCGGCATCATCCGCCACGACCGGGCGGTGCGGGAGGCGATCCGGGCGCAGGTGCCAATCCTCATCCGCACGCCCAATGCCGATGCCGCCCGCGACGTCGACGCCATTGCCGAGATGTTCTGCACCACGCCATGAGCCTGCCGCCCCCGTATATCCCCCTGGGGGCGAACGCGGCTGCCGCCCTGGCCGGGGGCGGCGAAGGGGCCATGGTCCGGGTCGATGTCACCCGCATGCCGGCGCAGCTGATGACCCGGTTGGCCGAGGCCGTCCGCCCCGTTCTGGTGGTCGGGGCGATTGCCGAGCGAAACCGCGACGGTACTGTCCGGCTTCGGACCCAGAGCGGCGATCTCACTTTGCGCCTGCCGGTCGAGATGAAACCCGGCCGGACCATCAGTGTCCAGCTGCCCCCCAGCCCGGGGCTGACCGCCGGGCAGCTGGCCCGGCAGGCCCTGCAGGCGACGGCCCTGCTGCCGCGCGATGCGCTGCCCCAGGGCCTGAAAGCCGACGCTCTCGAGGCCGCCGGCCCGCGGCCGGCCGGCACGCCCGCCGTCCAGCCGGCCGCAGCCGCCGCCGGGAACGCGACCGGACGGCTCCCACTTCTCCAGCCGGGGACGGTGCAGGCCGGCGCCCCGTCGGCGAATGCTCCGGCCAACGCCGTTGCGGTGCGGCTGCTGCAGGTGCCGGCGCCGCTGCTGGCAGGCGGCGCGGCGACGGATGCGGGCGGCGCTGACGGCGGGCTGACGTTGCGAGCAACGGTCGCCGGCACCGGCGCCGACGGCACGGCCCGGCTGTTGACCGGCCGGGGCGAGGTGCAGCTGCGGGCGCCGGTGCCGCTGCGGACCGGCGCGGTCGTCTCGCTGCAGCTGTTCCGGATTGCGGCGGCCGCCGGCGGAGCCGGGCCGGGCGGGTCCGAGCCCGCCGCGTCCGGCGGCGGCCTGCGCGCCCTGCTCCTTCTCCCGCAGGCGTCCGGCGCCGGCAGCGAGTCCCGGTCGCTTTCGGGCACGGGGCCGTCCGGGCCGTCCGGGCCATCCACGCCGTCCACGGCCTCCGCCTTGATGGCCCGGAGCGGCACGGCGGAGAGCCTCGTGCGGCAGGGTGGGCAGCCTGCCGGGCGCGATGGGGGGATGCCTCCGCGGGGCGGGCCGGCGATGCGGCTTGAGCCAGGTGTCGCGGCCGAGAGGCCGGTGGCGCCCTCGCGCGCTCCGCTGCCCGGGAACCCTTTCCAGAGCCTGCAGGCCGTCCGGCTGCCTCTGGCGGCCGCTGCGGCGGCCTATCGCGGTGCCCTGGCCGCCGGCCTGTCCACGGCCGGCGCTCCCGGCAACGGCCACGGTCCCCTGGCGCCGGCGAGGCCGCAGCCGGCCGCGTCGCCAGGGGCCGCGTCGCCAGGGATGACGGCGGCCCGGCTCCTGCCGGCTTCGCTTCTCGCACCCCGCCAGGATCCGCAAGCCGCGCTCCGGGCTATTCCGGCGACCATCCGGCCGGTTGCAGTGGGACCCGAAGCGTCTCAGTTACCGGCGTCCCGTGGCGCAGAGGCGACGTCCCGCGCACAGTCAGCGGCGCCGTCGCTGGGTGCGGCACCCGACCGGACCGCGCCGGCCCGGGGCGAAACGACTGCGACCCGCAACCCGGCGCCGCAGGCGGAGCCGTCGGCAGCGCGCTTGGCGACGGCCTCTTTGCGCGCCGACCGGCCGGCCGCCGCACCACCGGCGCTCGGTCGAAGCAGCCTGCCGCCGGCTCCGGCCGGCGAGCGCAGTCTCTCGCCGCTGCTGCAGGCGCAATCCGATCGGTCCGGTCCGATGGCGGGCCGGTCGCCGGGGCAGGCCGGGGGCAAACCGCCCGGTGCGCTGCCGGGCTTCCGTTTCGCCTCGCCCTTCTGGGCCGGGAGCGAGCCGCCGGAGGCCGGCCGCAGCGACCCGCTGCCCAGCCTGCGCCAGACCCTGACGGCCCTGGCCCAGGCCCAGCCCGGCCTTGCCGAGCAGGTGGTCCGCAGCCTGATCCCGCAGCCCAATGCGGCGCTGCCGGCGACCTTGCTGCTCTTCCTCTCGGCCCTGCGCGGCGGCGATATCCGGGCCTGGCTGGGCGATCGCGTCGACCGGGCCCTGGAGGGGGCCGGCCGGTCCGACCTCGCCCGCGGCCTTGCGGCGGAGTTCGGGGCGCTGTCGCGCCAGACGGCGGAGAGCCAGCAGCAGCCGCAGGACTGGCGCAGCCTGCAGGTGCCCCTCTATTACGAGGGCGAGGTCAACGCGATCCGCCTGTCGATGCGCCGCGAGCAAGGCGGCGGGCCGGAGGAGGGGGTGGAGGATGGCGAGGGCAGCCGTTTTCTCATCGATCTGTCGCTCAGCCGGCTCGGGCCGCTGCAGCTCGACGGGACGTTGCGTGCGACATCTCTGGCGCTGACGGTGCGCAGCCATCGCGTTCTGCCGCTCGCCTTGCGGCAGGAACTCGGCGCCGTCCTGGACTCCGCCTGCGGGGCCATCGGCCTGGCCGCGGGCCTGAGCTTTCAGGCCGGATCAACGCATTTCCGGCAGGCCTGCCGGCCGGATTGACGCGCCGTCCTGGTTCTGGCCTGGTTCTGGAGTGTGCCTGGTTCTGGAGTGTGAACGTCCGCAGCCGGTCAGGGCGTACGGACGGGCCTATCCCATGACCCGGACAAGGATCACAAAGATTCCGGCGAGGCCGGCCATCCATCCCGAAAAGACCACTGTCTGTCGGACCACTTCCGCGGCATCCGACATTGCGCGCTTCCGCTTGGAGTCGCTTTTGCTCACGTCAGCCTTCCGGCGCTGCCGCGCGACCGCTTTGGAAGCGGCCGCGTCCCGGCCCTGGAGTTCACGATGGTTCTGATGAAAACCGCCACACGGCTAAGGGACTCTGCGCCGGAAGCCCCCAGGGGCGCAAGACAAACCGGACGGGTCGGCAAAGGCTATTGGTCGCAACAGGGGCGCGGAACCAGAAATACCGCGGCGTGTTTCGCGTCGTTCTTCGTGCTCACGGTTCCCCGGGACTGGTCTGGTCGGCTTCGAGGATGTCGAGCACGGCGCCCACCCGCCCGGTCTGCGGACGCCGTACGCCGCCCATATGATCGTCTGCGTACAGCCAGGTGTACGCCTCCAGGACTTCCTTTTTGGTCGCACCCGTACGGAGGATTTGGGCGATCAGCAGGTCGTCCTGGCGGCCCATGATCTGGACGACGTCCTCAACGGTTGCCGGTCCGGAGCTGTCCGTTGGCGTCATGTCCGTCTCCCTTTGTCGGCGAAACGCCGTCGCGCGGCTGTTCTTCTGCTGGCGGTTCCGCGGCCGGCAGGCCGGCCTTGAGCATTGGTGCCAGATATTGGCGGCAGGCGCCAGCCCCCTCGCGTCCTTGCACCCGGTCGGCCGGGTCAGGTCTCGTCATAGACCGCGCCGATGAACAGCATGTCGGGCGTGATACCGTCGGCAGCCAGGGGCATGACGAGCCGTTCGATCTTCAGATGGCGGTCGTCATGGGTGCGGAGCTGGGCTGTGATCCGGCGCGGCTGGCAATCGCGGGCGGTCCGGCCATAGGCCTCGAACAGCGTCTCGGCCTCCGAGATGGGGAGTGCCTTGACCGACAGGCCGCGGACTTCGAAGCCGAGCCGGCTGACCACCGCGGTCCCGGCCAGGCGGTACACGAGGTCGAAGGGATCGCGGCGAATGTCGATCAATATGACGTAGGGCAACAGGCTCGGGATTTCGATCGGGTCGAGGGCGGCGCGAGCCGGCAGGCGCCCGTCCCGCATTTTTCCGCGCCAATAGGTGAAGAGCCGGCCAAGAATATCCGTATCGAAGGCCGCGGCGGTCTCGATGCTTTCGACCACGACGCGGTCGAAGGTCGGATCCCGGAGGGGCTGCGACTGGCTGAGGGTGCTGGATGCCATGTGCATCGATCCGGTTTTGCGAAACGGCGATCTTTAGAATCGCACAAAAAAATGAAGGAATTGCTCGCGGCCCTTCTTCGCGGACAGGCACTCCGCCATGCCCGGTCGGTCGCGGCACCGGCTGCATTCACCGCCTCGTCGCCAGCGGATGATGCTCCCGCACGAGGCGGGCGAGCCGTTCGCCCAGCACATGGGTGTAAATCTGGGTCGTCGCAATGTCGGCATGACCGAGCATGGTCTGCACCGCGCGAAGATCCGCGCCATGATCGAGCAGATGGGTGGCGAAGGCGTGCCGGACGACATGCGGACTGACGCGGTCCGGCGGGACACCGGCAAGCATGGCCAATTCCTTGAGCAATTGGCCGAAGCGCTGGCGCGTCAGGTGGCCTTCGCGCGCGACGGGCGAGGGGAAGAGGTAGGGCGACGGCGCCTCCGGCCGTTCCGGCGGCAGGAAACCGGCGCGATGCGGCAGGTACAGGGCCAGAGCGGCGCGTGCCGCATCGTTGAGCGGCACCAATCGCTCCTTGCCGCCCTTGCCGCGCACTTGCAGGAACCGGCCCTCGGGATCGATGGCGGCGAGCGGCAGGGCCACCAGCTCCGACACCCGCAAGCCGGCGGCGTAGAGTGTCTCCAGCAAAGCGAGCAGCCGCGCCCCCTCGGGGCCGCCGCGCCGGGCGGCGGCGTCGAGCAGGGCGGCGATCTCGGTCTCGCTCAGCAGCTTCGGCAGCGGCCGGGCGAGACCGGGGCCGTCGAGGGTCGAACTCGGATCGTCATCCCGCCAGCCTTCCGAAACCAGAAACCGGAAGAACTGGCGCATCGCCGACAGCCGGCGGGCGGCCGTCGTCGCGGCCGTGCCGGCGCGTCTTGCACCGGGCCGGGCGGCCAGATCGGCGAGGAAGGCGCGCAGGTCTTCGACGCCCGCACGGTCGAGGGCGACGCCCCGCCCGGCCAGAAAAGCGGCGAGGTCGGCGAGGTCACGGCCATAGGCGGCGACCGTGTTGCGGGCGGCGCCGCGTTCGGCCACTGCCGCGTCGAGAAAGGCCTCAGCCGCGGGCGGCAGCGGCGGCCGGGGGCTTGGGGGACGGCCGCGGGTCATGGCAGGGCGCCGGTGTCTGTCGGGAGCGGGAATCGCATGGGCCTCACGCCTACACCGGGCCGCCCGGCGGCTAAAGCATTTTGGCAAGGATGAGCAGGCCGGGCAGCAGCGCCAGGGCCGCCAGGGTGCTGACCACGACGCTGCCGGCGATGTCGCCGGTCGGCCCGGCATACCGCGCCGAGAACATGTAGTTGAGAATGGCCGAAGGCATGCTGCACTGCAGCAGGGCGACGCCGGCGGCGGCACCGCTCAGGCCCAGCGCCCAGCCCAGCCCCAGCCCGACCGGGATGCCGAGGCCCAGGCGCAGGGCCGCCAGGCCTGTGGCGCGGCGCAGGTTCCCGACCTTCAGGCTGGCCAGCGAGACGCCCAGGGACATCAGCATCAGCGGGATCATCATGTCGCCCAGGATACGGGTGGTATTGGCCAGCCAGTCCGGCGGGCTGGTCCCGGTCAGGAGAAAGACGAGGGCCAGGGCGATGGCGTGGATCAGCGGCGTGCGGGCGATGGCGCCCCAGGTCGGGGCGCCGCCGGCCAGCGCCACGCCGACCGTGTAATTGCCGATCATCACCATGGCCGTAAAGCCGATGGCCAGCGCCAGGCCCTCCGGGCCGAAGGCGAACAGGCACAGCGGCAATCCCATATTGCCGGTATTGGGGAAGACCACCACCGGCAGAAAACGGGCGACCGGCACGCCGGCCAGCTTCAGCGCGCCGGCGCCGAGCGCGGCAAAGGCGACCATGCCCAGGGCGGCGGTGCCGGCCTGGGTGATCAGCGCCGACAGCGGCACATCGATATCGGTCAGGGTGGAGAAGGCCAGGCAGGGCGAGGCCACCGTCACCACCAGCCGGCTGACGAAGGCGACGTCGAAGTCCCGTCCCAGCCGGGCCCACCCAAAACCGAGACCCGCGGTCAGGAACACCGGCGCGAGGATGGCAAGGAGTTCACCGAGCATGCGGCGCGAACCTTACGCCAGCCGCCGCCACGGGACTACGCAGGAAAGCGCAATGCAGCTGGGACCATATGCCAAGTATAGCCTCCTAGGTTGTTTTTTGCGGGTGGCAGCTTGCAATCTGTTCGAGGTTGAGTGTACTCTAATTGCATAAATTGTTGAATTCCATCGTATGAGGGGATTGGTCCTATGGAAACCATCCTTACTCCCGAGACGCTCGAAGTACGAGAAGCCAATGCTCTTGAGAAAGAAGCAGTCACATTCAATCGATTATGGTTTGTGTTAGTTTACTTGCTTCCCTTGCTGATTCTTGTTTTTGCGATTCCTTACTGCATTTTGAATTATCAGATACAAGAAAACACTATGCGTTCTGAAGCGATGATAGCTGAACTTGATCAGCACGGCGAGGTTATCGGCCAGGCCTCGCAGCTAAAAGGTTCAATGGAGGAGGTACGAGTAATTATTGCGAACCTGATCGCCGATGTTCAAGCGATAGAGCAGTCGAGCAATGATGATAACCAACAAGAACCGGGAGGATTGATTGCGAGGGCAAGTGAAATGGCTTCAAGCCTTGATTTTTTCCAACGAATGACGACTCACAAAACAGATCTCGCGCGCCACTTGATTTATCTTAGAGATGTTTCCTCAAGGTGGGAAATGGCTCGGGTTTCAACTACTGAGGTGCATGAAATATTTGCCCAGATAATCTCAACTGATACGTACACTAATTTTTTGATTCGTGTCGAAGAAATGCATCAATTGCTTCATGAGATAATTCCGGAAATTGACAGCGGTGAAAATTTTCAGCATAGTGATCTAGCGCCGCATTTAGATGAGTTTCTCCACAATATTCGAAATTCGGAAGAATTTTTGCGATCGATTTCTTCCGGTGCGCAGGAGCTTTCCGGCCACATTGAAGAATCTCAAGAGGAAATGCATAATGCGAGCGAAGAATTGAACAGACTTATTGAAGAAAATGAAGAAAAAATCCGAGAATTAAAAAATGAGACAAATGAATTGGAAAAAGATTTTGAATCTTATGATACACAATTTGGATCATTTCCGCTTCCGTTCGAGCTGACAATAATGTTAACTCCAGTCCTGATTTTCCTGATTTTCTATGAGATAGCCAGGAGTATCGGCCGTCTGCGCTATTCTTTGGATGCGCTCCAGCAATTTCTCGTAAAACAAGGTGACGGCGACTCCGAGAACGATCCATTAAGCAACGATTACATTTTGAATTCGCCGTCTCTCAATAAAGCAAGACGCTGCATTCGAAAAACCCGTCCAAAATTCCTTGTTTATGTGGGATTTATATTCTTGTTGAGTGCTACTGCTGTTCTATTAATATGGTGTTTTCAAGACGAGGTCCCTTTGCATCACGAGGTATATTATGTTGGATTTTCCATAGGGTACATATATTGTTTGATAAAAGGCATCGTTTCTGCGCGAAAAATCCTCCGCCACAGACGCGATCTGGGTTTCGTTGGGGATAGATCGCCCGATGAAGACGGCGCCGTTCAACCGGCGTCATCCTGATGTTTTCAAGATTCGGCATTAAGCAGCGCCTCGACCGCGGCGCGGGTTGGCAGGGCGGGGATGGCGCCATAGGCGGTCGTGGTCAAAGCGCCGACGGCATTGGCGAAGCGGCAGGCGCGCCGCAAGGTCTCCGCTTCGGAAAGGGCGGCCGGGTCCTCCAGCACGGCCGCCAGCAGGCCGGCCATGAAGCCGTCGCCGGCGCCGGTGGTGTCGACCGCCGCGACGGCGAAGCCCGGCACAGGCAGTGCCAGATCCGGCGTCAGAGCCAGGCAGCCGGCGGGGCCGAGGGTGACCGCCATCAGCACCATATGGTCGTGCCACAGAAAACGGGCGCCCTGTTCCGGATCGTCGCTGCCGCTCATGAACGCGACCTCGTCATGGCTGAGCTTGACGATGTCCGCCGCGGCGATCGCCAAGCCCATCCCGGTCCGCGCCGCCGCCGCGTCCGGCCAGAGCGCCAGGCGCAGATTCGGGTCGCAGGCGATGCGGGCGCCCGCTGCCCGCGCGTGGCGCACCGCGGCCAGCGTCGCCGTCCGGGACGGCTCGCCGATCAGCCCGATCGAGCCGAAATGCAGGAGCCGGGCGCGCTCGATCAGGTCCCTGTCCAGATCGGCAGCATCGAAATGCTGGTCGGCGCCGGGGTGATAGATGACGAATTCGCGCTCGCCGTCGGCCCCGAGCGAGACGAAGGCGACCGGCGTCCGCGCCGCTGCCGTAAAGCGCAGGCCGCTCGTGTCGACGCCCTCCCGCACCAGCACGTCGCGGCAGAAGCGGCCGAAGGCATCGTCGCCCAGCATGCCGCAAAAGCCGCTCGGCCGGCCCAGCCGGGCGAGGCCGACCGCGACATTGGCCGGCGCCCCGCCCGGCGCCTTGGCGAAGGCGGTCGCCTCGGCCAGACCGTGCCCGGTCACGGTCGGCACCAGATCGATCAGCATTTCGCCGAGACACAGAGCATCGAAAGTCATGGATTCCGGATGATGGACTAAGACTTCGTTCAGCCAAAATCCTTAGCCTGACCGGGCCGGACACGCAAAGCCGGACGCGCGCGCGTCCGGAAATGGGGCCCGGTGCCTGAAACGGGTTGCCGGGTATGACTGCAGAGACAATCGACGACGCTATGGTGCCGACGCGGCCGCTGTCGCGCCCCTTTCGCCTGAATATCGTCCAGAAATTCATCGCCTATCTGGTGGTGCTGAGCATCCTGCCGCTGCTGGTGCTGGGGATTATCTCCTTTACCGTCTCGCAATCGACGATCGAAAAGCTGGCGCATGATTTCACCGGCACCATCCTCTCAAGCCGGCGCGATTTCCTCGACATACAGATGCGGGAGGTCGAGAACCTGCTGGCGAATATTTCCGGCGTCGAGGACATTCCGCTGGCTCTGCAACAGAACCAGGAGGACATCGACTCCTACACGCGCCTGTCGACCCAGGCCCATATCGGCTATATTCTGAACAATTATCTGAATATTCATGGTCTTATATCGATTGACGTGATCGGGACCAACGGCACTCAATACCACGTCGGCGACACGCTGGAATTCTCCCGCACCTCGGAGGACCAGCTGCAGCGCATATTCGACACCGTCGCCGATGGCGGAACCCGCGTGACCTGGTTCGGCGTCATGCAGAATGTCAACCTCGCCTCCTCGCATCCGCAGGTCATCGCCGCGGCCAAGGGTGTCTGGGAGATCGACCGCACCACCATGGAACGCCGGCTGACCGGCATTCTCCTGGTCAATTTCAGCGTGGATTACCTCTACGCGCAGCTGGTCGAGGAAACCCTGGGCGAGGGCGGCTATCTGGTCGTGGCCGATCGCACCGGCCGGCTTGTCTTCCACCCCGACCGGACGCTGATCGGCCGGCGCGCGCCATCGCAACTGCTGGACGCGATCGCTCAGCCGGGGGATGTCGAGTCGGTGCGGTTGAATGGGGAAGCGGCGCTGATCAGCCATGTCCGATCCGCCATTACCGGCTGGCAGGTGGCCGCCGTGATCCCCGAACGGGCGATCTTTGCCGACACGGTGCTGATCGCCACGGCCATGTCCGTCACCCTGGCCCTGTGCCTGGGACTGGTCGGCATCGCCGCCTGGTTCTATTCCAACAGCATCGTCCGGCCGATCCGCGCCGTGACCGGACGCTTCAAGTCCTTCCGGGCGGGCGGCGGGGCGGGCGAGGCCGAGCCGCCGCTCGATCTCCGCGGCGACCACGAGGTGCGGGAGCTGGCGCGCTGGTTCAATGTCTTCGTCGAGACGGCGGCGCGCGAACGCGAGTCGCAAAAGGCGCTGGTTGCCGCGCGCAAGGCGGCGGAAGAGGCCAGCCGGGCCAAGACCGCCTTCCTCGCCACCATGAGCCACGAAATCCGCACGCCGATGAACGGCGTGATCGGCATGACCGGGTTGCTGCTCGACACCGAGCTGACCCCCGACCAGCGGCAGATGGGCGAGGCGATCCGCGAATCCGGCGACCATCTGCTGGCGCTGATCAATGACGTCCTCGATTTCTCGAAGATCGAGGCCGGCAAGGTCGAGCTGGATCATATGGAGTTCGACCTCCTTTGCGTGGTTGAGGGGGTTCTGGAGATCCTGGCCCCGAAGGCGCACGGCAAAGGCATCGCCCTGGCCCATTGGATGAGCGCCGATCTGCCCTGCCATCTGTTCGGCGACGGCAACCGGCTGCGCCAGGTGCTGGTCAACCTCGTCAGCAATGCCGTGAAGTTCACGGAGCGCGGCGGCGTCACCGTGCGGGTGCGTGTCGCGAAAAGCCACATGCTGCGCCCGACCCTGCGCTTCGAGGTCGAGGATACCGGCATCGGCATCCCGGCCGATCTGCGCCGGCGCCTGTTCGGCGAGTTCTGCCAGGGCAATGACTCCCTGACCCGGCGGGAAGAGGGCACCGGGCTGGGCCTGGCGATTTCGGCCCGGCTGGTGGCGCTGATGGGCGGGCGGATCGACGTCGAGAGCGAGCCCGGCCGGGGCAGCCTCTTCCGGTTCGATATTCCGGTCGAGGTCGCTCAGGCCTCGGTCGTGCTCGGCCCGCCGGCACAGCTCACCCATGGCATCCGCGCCATGGTCGCCGACCCGGCGCCGGAATTCCGCGCCGCCTTTGCCCGGCAGCTGGAAAGCTGGGGCATCGCGACCAGCGAAGCCGGCACGGTCTGCGAGCTGGCCAACCGCTTCCAGGAGGCTCCGCCCGATGTGCTGTTCCTCTGCGGTCTTCTCGCCGATGACGCACGGTTGCGCAATTTCCTCGCTGCCCACCGGCTGACCGAGCCCGGGTTCCGCGTCGTGCTGTTCGTGCCGCGGCAGGCGCCGCTGGCCCAGCGGACCGGCCGGCAGGACTTCGACGCCATGCTGACCAAGCCGGTGCGGCTGTCGCCGCTGATGGACACGCTCAGCCGGCTGTTCGGCACCGCCATAGCGCCGCCTCCCGAAGCCGGCGCGGAGAAGGGTGCCGAGGACGCCGAGGCGGCGGCCTGCGCGCCCCTGTCCATTCTGGTCGCCGAGGACAATCCGGTGAACCAGGCGGTGGTCGGTCGTCTGCTCGACCGGCAGGGCCACCGCACCACCATCGTTGAGAATGGCCGGCTGGCGGTCGAGGCGGTGCAGCGCGGCGGCTTCGACCTGGTGCTGATGGATGTGCAGATGCCGGTGATGGACGGGCTGGAGGCGACCCGCGCCATCCGCCGGCTGCCCGGCCCCGTCTCCGGCATCCCGGTGATTGCGCTGACCGCCAATGTGCTGTCCGGCTTTGACGAGACCTGCCACGAGGCCGGCATGAACGACTATGCCGGCAAGCCGATCAATCGCAAGCAGCTGTTTCGCGTCATCGCCAATTGGGCCCCGCGAGCCTTATGGGGACCGGCTGTCGCGGCAACAGCCACCCCGCCGGCCCGGCCGGAGCCTGACGCCGCGGCGTCCGACGCGGCGAAACCGGAGGACAACCCTGTGCCGGACGATCTGCTCGACCGGGAGACGGTTGACGATTTCGTCGAGACTCTGGGCGCCGAGATGCTCGCCGAGATGCTCGACAAGCTGGATGCGGATGCGCGGGCGCGGATCGCCCGGCTGGAGGCGGGGCTCGGGGAGGGTGCGGCCCGCACGCTCGACGGGGAGGCGCATGCCCTCAAATCCGCGGCGGGAAGCCTTGGCCTGCGGCAACTGCAGCAGCTGGCGGCCGACATCGAGGCCGCCGGCAAGGCCGGCCGGGTCGACGCCGCCCGGCCGCTGGTGCGGCGCCTCCGCCCGATCCTCGACGCCTCCCTCGCCGCCGCCCGCGCCACGCTCTGATCCCTGAGGGAACCTGTCGGCCCGACCCATGTGTTCAGGCTTGAGCGCTGTTTATCGCACGCACGCAGGAGGGCCGGGGACATGAGCGTCGAGACACAGGAGAGGAGAACGGCGGCACTGCCCGAACCGAAGCCGGTGACCATTCCGCCGGTGGGGCTGGAGGGCCTGCTGGCGGTGCCGAAGGACGCCCGGGGGGTGATCGTCTTTGCCCATGGCAGCGGCAGCAGCCGCTTGAGCCCGCGCAACACCCATGTGGCCGAGGGCCTGCAGGCGGCAGGCTTCGCCACCCTTCTGTTCGACCTTCTGACCGAAGCGGAAGGCGCCGACCGCGCCAATGTCTTCGACATCGCCCTGCTTGGCGAGCGCCTGGCCCTGGCCACGGCCTGGCTGGCGGATGTCGAGGCGGTGCGCGGCATGCCGGTCGGGCTGTTCGGCGCCAGTACCGGCGCGGCGGCGGCTTTGGTGGCGGCGGCCCGCGCGGACACATCGGTGGGCGCCGTGGTCTCGCGCGGCGGCCGGCCCGACCTCGCCGGTTCCGCCTTGCAGGACGTTTCCGCGCCGACGCTTTTTATCGTCGGCGGCAATGACACGGCGGTGCTCGACCTCAACCGCCAGGCATTGGCGGCGATGACGGGGGCGCACGATTTGCGGGTTATTCCGGGCGCCACGCATTTGTTCGAGGAGCCGGGCACGCTCGACGCCGTTATCGCCGAGGCGCGCAAATGGTTCGCCGAAAAGCTGATTTGATCGGGGAGTAAGGCCATGAACGGACGCCTTTTTGCCGACCGCCGGGATGCCGGCCGCCGGCTGGCCGAGGCACTCGGCCGGTTCCGCGACCGCAACCCGGTGGTGCTGGCCCTGCCGCGCGGCGGCGTGCCGGTCGGCTACGAGATCGCCGCGGCCCTGCACTGCCCGCTCGACGTGGTCATGGTCCGGAAGATCGGTGCGCCGCAGCAGCCGGAGCTGGCCGCCGCCGCGGTGGTCGACGGCGACCGGCCGGAGACGGTGCGGAACGACCGCGTCATCGATATGCTGGGCATCAGCGAGCGGTATCTCGAAGTTGAGACCGGAAAGCAGCTGGCCGAGATCGAACGCCGGCGGGCGATTTATGTCTCGGGCCTGCCGCGGCCCGCGCTGCAGGGGAGCACGGTCCTGGTCGTGGACGACGGCATCGCCACCGGCTCGACCATCCGCGCCGCCGCGCACGGCGTCGCCCGCGCCAATCCGGCCCGGGTGGTGATCGCCGTGCCGGTCGCCCCGCCCGACACCGTCGACACCCTGCGCAGCGAGGTCGACGAGGTGGTGTGCCTTGAGACCCCGGCCGGCTTCGCGGCGATCGGCGCCTTCTACGCGGATTTTCATCAGGTGTCGGATGACGAGGTCATTGATTGCCTGAGGAAAGCCGCCGATTTCCAGAAGGAGGAGCAGGCGTCCTGAGAGGCTTGCTGCCCCCCGGTGCGACAGGGAAGCGGGCGATGGTGCAGAAGACGGCAGCGGATCGGGCGGTGCTCGCCCGGCGCATCGACCAGGCGCTGGGCCGTGCCGAGGCCGACCTGGTGATCAAGGACACGCGGTACCTCGTGGTGCCGACCGGGGCCGTCGCAGAGGGCGACATTGCCATCTGCGGCGACACCATTGTCGGCATCGGCGCCGACTATCGCGGCCGGACGGAGATCGATGGGCGGCGGCTGACCGTCGTTCCCGGTTTCATCGACTCCCATGTGCATGTCGAGAGCTCGCTGGTCACGCCGGCCGAGTTCGACCGGTGCGTGCTGCCGCGCGGCACCACCACGGCGATCTGCGACCCGCACGAGATCGCCAATGTCCTCGGCGTGCCGGGCCTGCACTATGTGCTGGACGCGGCGCAGGCCCTGGTCATGGACCTGCGGGTGATGCTGTCGAGCTGCGTCCCTTCCACCGACCTGGAGACGTCCGGCGCCCGGCTCGGCGCGGCGGACCTGGAGCCCCTGCGCGCCCATCCCAGCGCCCTGGGCCTCGCTGAGATGATGAATTTCGAGGGCCTGTTCGCCAAGGAGGACGATGTCCTGGAGAAGCTCGCCGCCTTCCAGGACGGGCTGATCGACGGCCATGCGCCGCTGGTCTCGGGCCGCAAGCTTTCAGCCTACGCCGCCTGCGGCATCCGCACCTGCCACGAGACCACCCGCCGCGACGAGGGGCGGGAGAAGCTCGAAAAGGGCCTGCAGCTGCTGATCCGCGAGGGCAGTGTCGCCAAGAGCATGGCCGAACTGGCGCCGCTGCTGACCGAGGGGACGTCGCCCTTCGTCGCCTTCTGCACCGACGACCGGAACCCGCTCGACATTGCCGAAGAAGGGCACATCGACCATCTGGTGCGCGCCGCCATCCGCAACGGCGTGCCGCCGGCCGCCGCCTATCGCGCCGCAAGCTGGAGCGCGGCCCGGGCCTATGGCCTGCGCGACCGCGGCCTGGTTGCGCCCGGCTGGCGCGCCGACCTGGTGCTGCTGGAGGACTATGAGGACTGCATCGTCCACACGGTGCTGAAGGACGGTCTGCCGGTCACCGCCGCCCGCCTCGCCGCGGTCGAGACCCCGGCGCCCGTCGGGCTGGGCTCGGTCAAGCGGGCGCCCGTCGACCCCGGGCTGTTCGCCATGCCGGCCGGCGCCGCCGCTCTGCCGGTGATCGGCCTCAACCCCGGCAGCCTGGTGACCGACAGCCTGACGCTCGACGTTGCCCGCCGCGACGGGCACCTGGTTTCCGACCCCGCCCGCGACGTCATGAAGATCGCGGTGCTGGAACGCCATGGCCGCAACGGCAATGTCGGGCGCGGCTTCGTCCACGGCTTCGGGCTGCAGCGCGGCGCCATCGCCGGCAGCGTCGGCCATGACAGCCATAACCTGACCGTGGTCGGGGCCGACGACGAAGCCATGGCGCTGGCCGTCAATCGGCTGATCGACCTGCAGGGCGGCTATGTCGCCGTGCATGACGGCGATGTGCTGGCCGAACTCGCTCTGCCGATCGCCGGGCTGATGAGCGACCGGCCCTTCGCCGCCGTCGCCGACGGCCTGCACGCGTTGCGCTTTGCCGCCCGCTCGCTGGGCTGCACGCTGACCGACCCGTTCCTCCACCTTGCCTTTCTGCCGCTGCCGGTCATTCCGCATCTGCGTCTGACCGATTGCGGCCTGGTCGATGTCGACCGCTTCGAATTGCTGGCGGCCTGATCGCAGTCAGGGGAGCCGGTGCCCCTGCCGGCGTGTTGGCCTCGTGAGACCCCCTTGAGCTTTGCGAGGCCCTCCCATGCATTTCGGCCTGACCGACAAGACCGCCCTGATCACCGGGTCGACTGCCGGCATCGGCTTTGCCGCCGCGCTCGGCTTTGCGCATGAGGGCGCGCGCGTCGTCCTCAATGGCCGCAGTTCCGACCGCGTCGCCCGGGCGGTGGCGCAACTGCGCGCCATGCTGCCCGACCGGCCCGCCGGCGACATCAGCGGCATCGATGCCGACCTGTCGTCTGCAAAGGGCGCCGACAAGATCATCGGGTCGCTGCCGGAGGTCGACATTCTGGTCAACAATGTCGGGACGTTCGGTCCGAAGGACTTCTTCGACATCCCCGACGCCGAATGGCAGCACTTCTTCGATCTCAATGTGATGAGCGGGGTGCGGCTGTCGCGCCATTACCTGCGCGGCATGCTGGAACGCAATTGGGGGCGGGTGATCTTCATCTCCTCGGAATCGGGCGTCCAGATACCGGCCGAGATGGTGCATTACGGCATGACCAAGACGGCGCAGCTGGCGGTCTCGCGCGGTCTGGCCCAGCTGACGGCCGGCACGGCGGTCACCGTCAACGCCGTGCTGCCCGGTCCGACGTACTCGGAAGGCATTGCGGAGTTCATCGCGGAGATGGCGGCCGCGCGCGGCGCCGACCCGGCGGCGTTCGAGACGGATTTCATAAAGGAGGCTCGGCCCACCTCGCTTCTGCAGCGGCCGGCAAGGGTCGAGGAAGTGGCCAATATGATTGTCTATACCGGCAGCGAGGCCGCTTCGGCGACCAATGGCGCGGCGCTGCGGGTCGACGGCGGCGTGGTCAATTCCATCCTGTGACGGTGCCGCACCGGCGTTGGCAGGCGGGCGATCGCCGGTCTATGCTGGCGGTGTCGGGCAGGCGGCCGCGATCGCGCCCGGTTCGTTGCAGAGGAAGGACGGATCATGGCCGGACGGGCGGTGACCTATGTCGAGGGCGCCTGGCTGGAGGGCAACCCGCCCCTTTTGGGGCCGTTGACCCACGGCATGTGGATGGCCTCCGTGGTTTTCGACGGGGCTCGCGCCTTCGAGGGCGTAGCCCCCGACCTCGACCGCCACAGCCGGCGGGTGATCGACTCGGCGCAGGTCATCGGGCTCGCCCCGCCGGTCACGGCCGGGGAGGTCGAGGAGCTGTCGCGCGACGGCATTGCCCGCTTTCCGCCCGGCACCGCGCTCTACATCCGGCCGATGTTCTACGCCGAGACCGGCTTCGTCGCGCCGGATCCGGAGACCACGCGCTTCGCCCTGACGGTGCATGAAGTGCCGATGCCGCCGGCCAAGGGCTACGCCGCCTGCCTGACCAGCCGCCGCCGGCCGACGCCGGAGACCGCGCCGACGGATGCCAAGGCCTCCTGCCTCTATCCGCAGAACGGCCTGGCGCTGCGCGAGGCGCGCAATCGCGGCTTCGACAACGGCATCATGCTGGATGCGCTCGGCCATGTCGCCGAGCTGTGCACCGCCAATATCTTCATCGCCCGGGACGGGGAGGTGCACACTCCCGCCCCCAACCGCACCTTTCTGAACGGCATCACCCGGCAGCGCGTGATCGCCCTGCTGCGCGCCGAAGGCATTACGGTTGTCGAGCGGGCCATGACCATGGCCGATATACTGGCCGCCGATGAGGTCTTCTCCACCGGAAATTACGGCAAGGTGCTGCCCTTCAGCCGCATCGAGGACCGCGACCTGCAGCCCGGTCCGATCTATCAGCGCGCCCGCGATCTCTATTGGGACTATGCCCTCTCGACCGCGCGCGTGCCCGCCTGAGCCGATGACCGGGACCGAGCCGGCGGCGGCGGGCGGGGCGGGGCAGGCGGAGCCGCTGGTCCGGCCGGCCTGCGACGACGATGCCGACGGCCTGATCGCCCTGATCGGCGCCTGCTTTGCCGATTATCCGGGCTGCGTGCTCGACGTCGACGGCGAGATGCCGCATCTCCGCGCCATCGCGACCGCATTCGCCCGCCGCCGCGGCCGTGCCTGGGTGGCCGAGTCCGACGGGATGGTCGTCGGCGTGGTCGGGGTGCGGCCGGCCGGGGAGCCGCGGACCATGGAGCTGATGACGCTCTATGTCGGCCATGCCGTGCGTCGGCGCGGGCTGGGTGCCCGGCTGGTCGGGCTCGCCGAGGCGGAGTCGCGGCAGCGCGGCGCCGTCCGGATGGAACTGTGGAGCGACACCCGTTTCACCGAGGCCCACCGGCTGTACGAAGGTCTGGGCTATCGCCGGCTGCCGGAGACACGCGCATTGCACGATCTCTCCGACACGGTCGAGTTTCATTTCGTCAAAGCGCTGGGAGCCTGAGCCGGCGATGACCGATGCGGTGGGCGAAATGTCGGGCGAAACGGGGGATGTGTCACGGGAGACGGCACGGCTGGTGCGGGTGCTGGGCCATCACGGCATCACTCTGGTCCTCGACGTCGGGGCCAATATCGGACAATACGCGCAGCGCCTGCGCCGCGGCGGCTATGCCGGCCGCATCGTCTCCTTCGAACCGCTGACCAAAGCGTTCCACACGCTGGAGGCCGCGGCGGCGGGCGACCCCGGCTGGAGCGTGGCGCCGCGCCTGGCGCTCGGCGACAGCGACGTGCCGGTGATGCTGCATGTCTCGGCCGAGAGCGATATGAGCTCGGTGCTCGACTTCACGCCGGAGATGGCGCAGCTGCTCGACAGCTCCGCCTATGTCGGGTCGGAGGTCGCCTCGCAGGCGCGGCTGGAGGCGGTGTTCGACAAATATGTCGAGGCGGGGGACCGGGTGGCCCTGAAGATCGATACCCAGGGCACCGAGCACCGGGTGCTGGCCGGCGCCCGCGGCGTGCTGAAACGCATTCCGGTGATCCAGACCGAGCTGTCGATCGTGCCGGTCTATCAGGGCGAGCCGGACTATCTCGAGATGATCGCGCGGCTCGACGATCTCGGCTACCGGCCCGTGCTGTTCATGCCCGGCTATTTCAACAAGCGCACCGCTCGCCTGATCGGCATGGACGGGGTGTTCGTGCGCAACGACGCCGGTTAGCGTCCCCGTTTCAACCAGGGACCGGAGCGGGCCGGAGAGCGGCCGGCAGGGTCTGCTGGTCCAGCGGGTGTATGGGGCCGCGCAGGGTGAGGGTGTGGCTGCTGGCGCGGAAGGCGATGAGCCCGCCCGCCGGCAGGGTGAGGCGGATGGTGAAGCGGTCTCGCCTGAAGCCGGGGGCGTCCGGGCTGCCGGCCGGGTCGGGCTCCCGGGCGATTTCGGCGATCGACAGCCCGTTCAGGCCGTCGCCCCAATCTTCGGCAAAGTCGAAATCGACCCGGAGCGATCCGGCATCGTGAAAGGCGAGGGTCGCCGCCGCAACGCGGAACAGCACGGTGCCATCGGCGCGGCAGACCCATTCGACAATGTGGTCGATGTCGAAGACCAGGTCGCTGGTCCACAGGCCGCGGGCGGGATCGGGGCAGCGCAGCTGCAGGCCGTAGATGGTGTTGTCGTGCCAGGCGAAGGCGTCCCATGCCGGGATTGGCGGCCTGCAAGTCGCTACCAGCGCCAGCCCAGGCTGAGCGACCCCGTTCCTGTAAACGGTTTTACCTTGTGATGAGATTTGCCCTTTTTTGGATCGAACGTGAATTCGTATTTGGGGCCGAACTTGCCGCCGATCTCCAAGAACAACTGCTCGCTCAGCTTGAAATTCATCGCGGCCTTGCCTCCCGCAAACACCTGGAACGAATTCGGGTTGATCGAGGAGAGAATGATCGGCGATAGCTTCAGCCATGGCAAGGGCTTGAGTTGAAAGGGCTTGAAAGCCGCCGTCGCCTGGAATGTCCAGAGCCTGGACCCCTGCCCGGCGATCTGGAAAGGCGGCCTGGTCGCGAGTTCGACATTCAACTTGCTCTTGTCAGGCGGTCCCAGGAGACCGAATACGAGGACCGTCCCCAGGCTCAGCTGATAATCCGCATTGGGGTCGAAAGTGAAGTCGAAACGGGCGCCGAGATGCGAGACGTCCTTCGATTTCTTGGCCGTCTTCGTCGTGGGCGCATCCGGGCTTGGGATCGGATCCAGGCGGAGGGGCGGGACGGTCAGGCCCGGCGGCGGGACCGGGGCCGGCATGGGCGGGAAAAACTGCGGCAGAGACCACACATTACCAAAGTGTATCTGGGAAAAGGTGCCATTCAGCTGCTGTCGCTGCAGGGGTGACAGCAGTGGTTCCACCGGCGGATCAAGCAGGCTAAGCCAGTTCGGTCGGACCGGCCGCATAAAGGGGTAGTCCCCCATCGGGAAGCGGTAGCGTCCGCCATCGGACAGGTCGAGTTTCGGTGCGCCCGGTGTGCTGGCGGCAGGTGTACTGGAGGCGGGCGAGGGCATGGATCCGGCGCCGGTCCGGCCATTCACCTCGGCCGTCAGCTGCACGCCTGTGAACAGGTGCGAAAAGGTGTTCGGACCGACGATTCCGTCGACGACGAGGGGATAGGCCTTTTGAAAGTCCCGAACGCGCCCCTCGGTCAATGGGCCGAGAATGCCATCGGGCGCCAGTGGCTTCAGACTGTCGCCAGACCAGGTGTTGAGACTGAGCTGTATGGCCTGAACGTATAGGCCTTTCGATCCGCGTTTAAACAGCATTGGAGTCCAAACCCCCTGCTTGTGCCGCATGACGGCAGGGCTACAATCATTTCCGTTTGGATTAGCATGTCGGATTGCGGCCAAAAAAAGACTAAGCGAAGAGAATCACAAGGCGCTGACATTCAAAGACTTGTCCATCGGGGCAGTCAAACCAACATCAATTTTGTGGTTTCTGGCCGGATCAGTCGATACGGTCACTGCAATGCCCGCCATTCCATGACGCTCTGACCGGCAGTTCCGCATGCTCAGCGGGCGAAGAGGCGGTCGGGGTTGCGGAAGCTCTTGAACTCCAGGGCATTGCCGCTGGGGTCGCTGACAAAAAGCGTCGCCTGCTCGCCGACCTCCCCCTGAAAGCGGATATGCGGTTCGATCAGGAAGGCGAGGCCGCGGCCGCGCAGCCGCTCGGCAAAGGCGTGCCACTCCTCCCAGTCCAGAACCACGCCGAAATGCCGGGCCGGCACATCGTCGCCGTCGACCGGGTTGGTCGGCGCCGCGGTCAGGGCGTCGGGCGCAACCAGATGGGCGGTGATCTGGTGGCCGAAAAAGTCGAAATCGATCCAGCGCCCATCCTCGCGGCCGACGCCGCAGCCCAGTACCTCTGTGAAGAAGACCCGGGTGGCAGCCAGATCGGTCACCGGAAACGCAAGATGAAATGGGGGCATGAGCTAAACCGGGGCAGGGATCAGTCATAATCTGATCTAAATCATGCAATTTCCTTAAGCTTGTCAATCACCTCCTTCAACGAAGTGTCTGCCAACCGAGCGCCCTTTGACGCGGCTTTCCAGAGATTCTCGTAAATTTCATAATCTGGAGAGTCTTGTTCAATTACACAACTCTTTATAGGTCGCCCAGCTCTGTCGACGACAGACATCCTTAAGATATCAGGCTTTCCTGCATCAATAGTTTCGAGTCCAAGCACAGTCTGCCGTTGGCGAAACCGAGCGGGCTCAAAAAATATACCTATCGTTATATCATCAACTCTAGTGATGAATCCACGCGGTTCGCCTGGCTCCCATTTTATCTTGCCTTTATTGGTTTTTTCTGTCAGTATTTCTACGAGATCATCAAGATAGATCAACTCGTCAGACATCGTAGTTTCCTCTTGCTCGGTCCTGACCAATAAACTGGCCCAACGCTCGCTCAACAAAGATTAAATTGGTGTTGATCGATCCATAATCGAAGCTCTCGCCATCAACCAACGTTGATAAAGATGTCTCAAGTTTTTCGATGCACTCATCAACCAATACCTTACGCTTCGGATCAGCTTCATGCTCTCCTTTCAATTCAGCAAATACGCGATGGACCCGTTTAAGGCAGTGCTCTGCGGCGCCTGCCTGTCCGATAAAGATGAATCGTCGAGCGTGTTGTATCTCTGCATGACAGTCGCTGGCGTCGGTCAGCTTCTGATGCGTCCGCAGAAAATCGGCTGTTCGCCGAGACGCCTCACGGGCTGCCTCCGAAGCGCGGCGCGCCTTGAAGACCTGGACAAGGGTGAACCAGAAACCGGCTATCGTGGCCACCAATCCGATCCAGGTTGCCGCAGCCAGCCATGTCGGGTCAACGAGAAAGGTCATTTCGATTGAGTTCAAGAGGCGCGGCTCGAATGAGATTCCACGACCATCAATGATAGCATGGAAAATCGTCTCGGAAAAGGTGTCTGCAGGCGCGATCAGACATGGCCGATGGCACGCTCTGTCTCGTCGAAAAGGTGCACCGTGCCGGGCTCGGCGGCCAGCGGCAGGTTGTCGCCGGCGGCCACCTGCAGAGAGCCGGGCAGGCGGGCGATCACCGTGTCGTCATGTCCATCCAGCCGGCCGTGCACCAGCGTGTCGGCGCCCAGCACCTCGATCAACTCGGTCCGCAAGGTGATCGTGTCGCTGTCCGTGCCCGTGGCGGCCGGCTGCAGGTGCTCGGGCCGGATGCCCACGGTCACCGGCCGGCCGGCATGGCCGCGGGCCTTTGCCGTAGCCAGAAGCCAGCCGCCGGGCAAGTGCACGCCCCGGCCGTCCCCGGCCACCCGGCCGGGCAGGAAGTTCATCATCGGCGAGCCGATAAAGCCGGCCACGAACCTGGTCGCCGGACGGTGATAGACGTCCATCGGTGTGCCGACCTGCTCGGCGATGCCGTGGTTCATGATCAGCAGCCGGTCGCCGAGGGTCATCGCCTCGACCTGGTCGTGGGTGACATAGAGGCTGGTCGTGGCGAGCCGGCGCTGCAGCCGCTTGATCTCCACCCGCATCTGGCTGCGCAGCTTGGCGTCGAGATTGGACAGCGGCTCGTCGAACAGGAAGACCTGCGGCTTGCGGACAATGGCGCGGCCCATGGCGACGCGCTGGCGCTGGCCGCCGGACAGCTGCCGCGGCTTGCGGGCGAGCAGGGCGGAGAGCCCGAGGATGCCGGCGGCCTCGTCGACCAGGGCGCGGATTTCCGCCTTGGGCACGCCGCGGTTCCGCAAGCCATAGGCCATATTGTCGTAGACCGTCATATGCGGGTAGAGCGCGTAGTTCTGGAACACCATGGCGATATCGCGCTCGGCCGGCTCCAGGTCGTTGACCCGCCGGCCGCCGATGCGGATCTCGCCTCCCGTGATCTCCTCCAGCCCCGCCACCATGCGCAACAGCGTGGACTTGCCGCAGCCGGAGGGGCCGACCAGCACGCAGAGTTCACCGTCCGCGATTTCCAGCGACAGGTTGGGGATCGCCTCGACAGGGCCGGGATAGACCTTGCGCACGCCGTCGATCGCGATCGGAGCCATGGCCGCTATTTCTCGACTTCGATCAGGCCGCGCACGAACAGCCGCTGCATCGACAGGATGACGACGACCGGCGGCAGCAAAGCGAGGATGGCGGTGGCCATCACCAGGTTCCAGACCGGCTGCTGCTCGCCGACATTGGCCATGCGCTGAATGCCCATGACGATGGTGTAGTAGCTTTCGTCGGTGGTGACCAGCAGCGGCCAGAGATACTGGTTCCAGCCATAGAGAAAGAGAATGACGAACAGTGCGGCCAGGTTGGTGCGGCTGAGCGGCACCAGGATGTCCCGGAAGAATTTCAGCGGCCCGGCGCCGTCGATGCGGGCCGCGTCGGTCAGCTCGTCGGGCACGGTCATGAAGAACTGCCGGAACAGGAAGGTCGCCGTGGCTGAGGCGATCAGCGGGATGGACAGCCCGGCATAGCTGTTCAGCATGCCGAGCCCGGCCACGACCTCGTAGGTCGGCAGGATCCGCACCTCGACCGGCAGCATCAGCGTGATGAAAATGGTCCAGAAGGCCAGTATGCGGAAGGGAAAGCGGAAATAGACGATGGCGAAGGCCGACAGCAGCGAAATGGCGATCTTGCCGATGGCGATCGCCAGCGACATGACGGTCGAATTGAACAGCATCAGCCCCAGCGGCGGTGCGCCGGCGGAGGCGATGCCGTCGCTCAGCACCGTACCGTAATTCGTCACCAGCTGATCGCCCGGGAACAGCGGCAGGCCGCGGCTCACCTCCACCCCGGTATGGGTCGAGGCGACGAACGCCAGGTAGATGGGAAACACGAAGAGGGCGGCGCCCAGGATCAGCACCAGGTGCTGGACCACCGTCATCACGGGGCGGCGTTCGACCATCAGTACTCGACCCGGCGCTCGAGGGTGCGGAACTGGATCGCCGTCAGCGCCACGACGATGACGATCAGGATGACCGACTGGGCGGCGGAGGAGCCGAGGTTCAGCCCCTCGAAGGCGTCGCGCCAGACCTTGTAGACCAGGATCACCGTGTCGTTGCCGGGCCCGCCGGCGGTCGTCGCGTGAACGATGCCGAACGTCTCGAAGAACGCGTAGACGATGTTGACCACCATCAGGAAGAACACCGTCGGTGACAGCAGCGGCAGCTGGATGGTCAGGAACCGTTTCAGCGGCCCGGCGCCGTCGATCGCCGCCGCTTCGGTCAGCGAGCGGGGCATGGCCTGCAGGCCGGCAAGGAAGAACAGGAAATTGTAGCTGACCTGGCGCCAGGCGGCGGCGATGACGATCAGGGCCATGGCGTCGGTGCCGTCGACATAATGGTTCCAGTCATGGCCGAGCGCGTCGAGCGCATAGGCGGCGACGCCGACCGTCGGGTTGAACAGGAAGAACCACAGCACGCCCGCCACCGCCGGCGCCACGGCATAGGGCCAGATCAGCAGCGTGCGGTAGAGCAGGGCGGTGCGGATGACGCGGTCGGCCATGATCGCCAGCACCAGCGCGATCCCCATGGACAGGCCGGCGACCAGAACGCTGAAGACGACCGTGGTGAGGAAGCTCTCCAGATAGAGCGGGTCGGCCAGCAGCCGCCGGAAATTCTCCAGCCCGACGAACTGCGTGGTCAGGCCGAAGGGGTCTTCCTGCAGGACGGAGTAATAGATCGCCTGGCTGGCCGGCCAGAGGAAGAATACAGCGGTGATCAGCAGCTGCGGCGCCAGCAGCAGATAAGGCAGCCACAGATGGCGGAACGTGACGGTCTTGGTGCGCACGCGGCTCGGGTTCCGTCCGATGTGGCAAGCATGAAGGCAAAACGGGAAAGGCGGCCCGGCCGTAACCCGGACCGCCTTTCCGGATGTCTCACCGGGTCAGGAGTGCTGCTCTTCGAACTGGCGCAGCAATTCATTGCCGCGGCGGGCGGCATCGTTGAGGGCTTCCGCGGCGGTCTTGTCGCCGGCCCAAAGCAGTTCCAGCTCCTCGTTGATAATGTCGCGAATCTGCACGAAATTCCCCAGCCGCAGGCCGCGGGAGTTCTCCGTCGGCTCTTTCAGCGACAGCTGCTGGATGGCCGTGTCGGTGCCGGGGTTGGTCTCGTAGAAGCCCTGCTCCCGGCTCAGCTCATAGGCCGCGGTGGTAATCGGCACATAGCCGGTTTCCTGGTGCCAGCGGGCCTGCACCTCGGGCGAGCTGAGATAGCGGAAGAAGTCGGCGACGCCGCTGTATTCCTCCGTCTCGTGCCGGTCGAGGACCCAGAGGGTCGCCCCGCCGATGATCGAGTTCTGCGGCGCGTCGGCCAGGCTGGTGTCCAGCGGCAGCATGGCCTGGGCAAACTCGAACTCGGCCTGCTCGCTGATCGCGCCGTAATAGGCCGAGGAATTCAGCCACAGGGCGCATTCGCCGCTGGTGAACAGCGGCAGCGAATCGCCGCGGCGGCCGCCATATTCGAAGGTCCCTTCGGCCTGGCTGTCGGCGATGCGCTGCAGCAGGGCGGCCAGCTCGGCATTGTCCTGGAAGACGAATTCGGTGTCCAGGCCGCCGAAGCCGTTGCCCAGCGTGGCGATCGGCTGGTCGTGCCAGGCGAGGAAATTCTCGATCATCACCCAGGACTGCCAGCCGAAGGACAGGGCGCAGTCATGGCCCTGGGCCTGCAGCGCCTCCGCCACCGTGAAGACGTCGTCCCAGGTTTCCGGGACCGCGGCACCCGCCTCGTTCAGCAGGTCCATATTGACCCACATCACCGGCGTCGAGGAGTTGAAGGGCAGCGACAGCAGGTCGCCGGCGGCCGTTTCGTAATAGCTGCGCACGGCCGGCAGATAGGCATCGGGATCCCAGTCGAAATCCTGCGCCTGCATGATTTCGTGGACCGGCAGCACCGCGCCTTCGGCCGCCATCATCGTCGCCGTGCCGACCTCGAACACCTGCACCACATGCGGATGCTCGCCGGCCCGGAAGGCGGCAATGGCGCCGGTCATGGTCTCCGTATAATTGCCGCGATAGCTCGCCACGACCTGATATGCGTCCTGCTGCGCATTGTAGTCGTCGACGATGCCCTCGACCGTCTCGCCCAGCTGACCGCCCATGGCGTGCCAGAACTGAATCTCGACCTGCGCCCTGGCGGCCGGCGCCGCCGCCAGCAGTGCCGCAGCCGATACGGCCAGCGTGAATGCCCGCTTCATTCCGATTGCCCCCCGGATTCGTTCGGATTGGATCGATACACTCCGTCTATCGCCGGCATACGCTGCGGACCATTTTAGTCGCTTTACGGATTGATGAACGTTTGATGACGGCGTTACCGGCCGGCGCAGCCGGGCAATCTGCCTGAAGTCGGTGCGCTGTCGGGGAGCGGGCTTCAGCAGAGGTTGGTCGGAACGTCGAGCGCCAGCCTGCCGGCAGCCGGCGGCTGACCGTGACCGACCGGAAGGTAGATGGTCACCGTGGTGCCGTGGCCCGGCTCGCTGCGGATGTCGAGACGGCCGTGATGCAGATCGGCCAGGCCCTTGACCAGCGGCAGGCCCAGGCCGGTCCCCTGGCGGGCCAGCTCGATCTGCTCCTCCAGCTGCTCGAAGGGCTGCAGCAGCCGGCCGATCTGGTCGACCGGGATGCCCGGGCCGGTATCCTCGACGGCGATGGCGATTTCGGAGGGAGAAACGGCGCAGGCGCGGACCGTGACCGTTCCGCCGGGCGGGGTGAACTTGACGCTGTTCGACAGCAGGTTGCCCACCATCTGCTTGACGGCGCGCTCGTCTCCCCAGAGCACCGGCATGTCCTTCTGGAAATCGAGGCGGATGTCGAGCTCCGTCTGCTGCGCCTGCGGCATGACCAGGCGGAGGCAGGAGCGGAGGATGCCGTAAAGGTTCACCGGCACGTGATTGATGGTGAACTTGTTGGCTTCGATTTTCGACAGGTCGAGGATGTCGTTGATCAGCGCCAGCAGGTGCTGGCCGCTGCTGAGGATGTCGCCGGCATATTCGACCTGCCGGGGTTCGCCATGCGGGCCGGTGACTTCGTCCTTGATCAGTTCGGCGAAACCGATGATCGAATTGAGCGGCGTCCGCAGCTCGTGGCTCATCGCCGCGAGAAAGCGCGATTTGGCGTGATTGGCGTCGCGCGCCTCGGCCAGGGCGGCGCGCAGCTCGTGCTCCAGACGGTGCGCCTGGCGGGCGAAGCGAATGGTGCGGTCCAGGATGCGCGGCGTCAGATCGTCCTTCTGCAGGAAGTCGAACACCCCGGCCTCGCTCGCCTCCTCGTCGATCGCCGGATCGTCGGCGCCGCTGAAGAGGATGAGCGGCGTATGGAACAGGCGCCCGCCGAGAAGCCGCACCAGTTCCGCGCCCGAGCGCGGCGGCAGCAGATGGTCGATCAGCGCCGCGTCATAGGCCTCATGCGTCAGCATGCGGAACCCGGCCTCGAAGCTCTCGGCCCAGTCCACCTGATAGACCGACCGCGCGCCGTGTTCCAGCAGCACCTTGGTCAGCGTATAATCGTCTTCATTGTCGTCGACGACCAGAAGCCGAATGACGTTCGGCGCCGCATCCCGGGTCAGGCCATGGCCGTTCGGCCGGTCCGGCGCTGCGTCTTCGATCTGGCTCAAGGCTCGCTGCATCTTGGGATTCCGGTCGTCGCCGTTCTTCTGATGTCTTGTCCCGTTTGGGATGCCGCGAGTGTAGGAATCTCCAGGTTAACGGACTCTTGATCGTGCCGCGCGATCTCTCGACTAAGGATTATCGCCCGACAACCGTAAACCTTTTCTTCATAAGGATTTTCTTGTCATCCCAAGACCGACGTCAAATCACGGCAGGCCGTCTCTGCCCGGCGACTGTGTGACCGGGCGAGGCCGCAACATCTTGATCTCTGCCTCGTGTCGGCGCTATATCTCGAGGGCAGTTCCGCTGACTTGTCCCGAGTGCCCGATGATGACGCCGCCCTCCGGCACTGAGCGCCTCTCTTTGGCCGTGGCCGGGCTCGACGCGCCCGTTGCGGTCCGGCGCTCGGCGCGGGCCCGGCGGCTCAGCCTCCGGGTTGACCCGCGCACCGGCGGCGCAACCCTGGTGGCGCCGCCGCAGGTTCCCGCCGAGGATCTCCGCCGCTTCGTCTCGCGGCATCGCGACTGGCTGACCGAGCGGCTGGCCGCGGTGCCGGGCCGCCTTCCCTTCGCCGACGGTGCCGTCATTCCCTTTCTCGGCGAACCGCATTGCATCCGGCATGTGCCGCAGCAGGAGCGCCCGGTCCTGCGCCAGGATGGCGAATTGCGGGTGAGCGGCCGGTCCGATCATCTGGCCCGGCGGGTTGCGGATTTTCTCAAGGCCGAAGCGGCCCGCCGGCTGTCGGCGCTGGCCCATGACAAGGCGGCGCGACTCGGCCTGCGTCCGGCGCGAATCGCGGTGCGCGACACGCGCAGCCGCTGGGGCAGCTGTTCCGGCACCGGACGGCTGAACTTCAGCTGGCGGCTGATTCTGGCGCCGGAGCCGGTCGTCGACTATGTCGTGGCGCATGAGGTGGCGCATCTCAAGGAGATGAACCATTCGCCGCGCTTCTGGCGGCTGGTGGCGCAGCTGACGCCCGCGATGGAGGAAGGGCGCGCCTGGCTGCGCAGCCATGGCGCGGCCTTGCACCGCTACGGACCCGGTCGCGGTGACGGCCATGCGGGTTGAAGGGCGGCCGGATCGCGGGGCAGGGGCACGATGTTTTCCGCTCCTGCCCGGAATCGTGCCCCTCATGTTCAGGATAGAAGCATCCATGCATCCGTATAGCATCATGAATATGATTCCACGCAGGGCGATATTGCTCTAGGACTTGGGTCCTTCGGAAAATGTCCTGACGGTGCGAAGCATGACCTTCGCTCTCTATCATCTGCCGCTGTCCGCCTCCTGCCGTTTCGTCCGCCTGCTGCTGGCCGAAAAGCGCCTGCCCTTCGACCTGCATGACGAAAAGGTCTGGGAGGGGCGGGAGGAGTTCCTGGCGCTGAGCCCGGCCGGCGAGGTGCCGGTGCTGGTCGAGCCCGGGGGGCTGGCCGTGACCGGCGCCTGGGTGATCTCCGAAATCCTCGAGGAGACCCATCCCGAGCCGACCTTGCTCGGCACCGGGCGGGCGGAGCGGGTCGAGGCACGGCGGCTGCTGGCCTGGTTCGAAGGGCCCTTCGCCCGCGAGGTCACCGACCTGCTGGTCGGCGAAAAGGTGATGAAGCGGCTGTTCGGCCATGGCCAGCCGGATTCGGAGGCGATTCGCATCGGGCTCGGCTGCATGCGCGACCATCTCGCCTATGTCGACGCGCTGGCGGAACGGCGGCGCTGGCTGGCCGGCGACCGCCTGACCGTCGCCGACCTGGCCGCGGCGGCGCATCTCTCGGCGGTCGACTATCTCGGCAATGTCCCCTGGGCCGATTTCGAGGAGGCGCGGCTCTGGTATGCCCGGATCAAGTCGCGGCCCGGCTTCCGGCCCTTGCTGACCGACCGGGTGCCGGGGCTGCTGCCGGCCGCGCATTACGAAAACCTGGACTTTTAGGGTGCGGTGCCCGGTTGCCGGGCGGCCGCGGATCGGAGGCGCGTGAAACCGTCGCCTTGCCGCCGGGGCGCCGGGCCGCCATGCTCCGGATCGTTGCGTTTCCAACCGTGCGGGTCCCATGCCCCGTCTGTTCTGTTTCGGCCTCGGCTATACGGCGACGCGCCTGGCGCTGCACCTGCTGGCCGCCGGCTGGCAGGTGGCCGGCACCTGCCGGTCCGCGGACAAGCAGGCGGCGCTGGCGGCGCAGGGCATCGCCGCGGTGCCGTTCGACCGCGACCGGCCGCTGGCCGACCCTGACGGGACGCTGGCCGGCACGACCCATCTCATCGCCTCGGTGCCGCCGGACGGCCGGGCCGAGCCCTGCGGCGACCCGGTGCTCGACTGCCATGGTGCGGCCATCGCCCGGCTGCCCGGGCTGGCGTGGGCCGGCTATCTTTCGACCACCGGGGTCTATGGCGACCATGGCGGCGCCTGGGTCGACGAGACCGCACCCCTGGCGCCGGGCGGCGCGCGCGGCCGCCGCCGCCTGGACGCGGAGCAGGCGTGGCTGGCGCTGTGGCACGATCACGGCGTCCCGGTCCACCTGTTCCGGCTGTCGGGCATCTATGGGCCGGGGCGCAGCGCCATCGACCAGGTGCGGCGCGGCCGGGCGCGGCGCATCGACAAGCCCGGCCAGGTCTTCAACCGCATCCATGTCGACGACATCCTTGCGATCCTGCAGGCCTCCATGGCCCGGCCCGATCCCGGTGCCGCCTATAATTGCGGCGACGACGCGCCGGCTCCCAGCGCCGAGGTGATTGCCGAGGCCTGCCGGCTGCTCGGCGTGCCGCCGCCGCCGCTGGTGCCCTTCGCCGAGGCCGAGCCCGGGATGTCGGCGATGGCGCGCAGTTTCTATGCCGACAACAAGCGGCTGAGCAACCGGCGGATCAAGCGGGACCTCGGCGTCCGCCTGCGCTATCCCACGTACAAGGAGGGGCTGGCGGCGCAGCTTGAGGCGGAACGCACCGCCGCCGCCGCACCCGGCCGGCCGCAGGAGACAGGATGATGGACGCGCTCGACCTCATGCTCGGCCGCCGCTCGGCCCTGGCCCAGACCCTGACCGAGCCGGGGCCGGACGACCGGCTGCTGGCGCGCATCCTCCGCGCCGCGACGCGGGTGCCCGATCATGGCAAGCTCGCCCCCTGGCGTATCCAGATCCTGCGCAAGCCCGGCCAGGCCCGCCTGGGCGCGCTCTGCGCCGAACTGTTCGCCGCGGCCAATCCCGGCGCCAACGACAAGCAGATCGCCTTCGAGCGGCAGCGCCCGCAGCGCGCCCCGCTGCTGCTGGCCGTGACGGCGAAGCTGCGCCCCGGCCACAAGATCCCCGAGCACGAGCAGTTGCTGTCGGGCGGCGCGGTCTGCCAGTCGCTGCTGCTGGCGGCCGAGGCGGCGGGTTTCGCCGGCCAGTGGCTGACCGAATGGCCGGCCTATCGGGCGGAGGTGGTGCGGGCCCTGGGTCATGATCCGGCGGTCGACCGTATGCTCGGCTTCGTCTATCTCGGCAGCCGCAGCGAGCCGGCGGCCGAGCGCTGGCGCCCGGACTTGGCGGAGGTGGTGGGCGAGTGGACCGGACCGGTCGAGACGGCGGCCATGGGCTGGACCCCTCCCGCCGGCGCTCTCAACGGCGACTAGTCCGCAGGGGCGGGGAGTCGCAGGCGGCGGCATCGCGCCCGTGATGCCGCGGAGTGGGCGGACCCTGGTCCTGCGGGATCAGCGCGCGCGCATCAGCCGGGGCCGGCGCCGGCGCTTGAACAGCACGATGAACAGCAGGCCGAGCACCGCCAGCGGCAGCACCGCCGGGGCGGAGAGCGCCGGGACCACCCAGTCGGAATAGATCTCCGGATTGTCCGGGAACCAGCGCTGCTGGAACAGCGAGCCCAGGCCGACCAGGCTGTTGGCATCAATGGCCACCCAGATCTCGGCGATCGAGGTGAGGGTGAAGCGTCCGTCGGCACCGCTATCGCCGGTCCACCACCGCCAGACGTCATAGCCGAAAATCGCCAGCCCGGAGAGCAGCAACAGCCAGCCGAGCACGCGTCCGATCACCATGGGGGCACCCCCGCACCGCAAAATTGTCTGTTGATAACCGCCCCCCCGCCGCGCTTCAAGGCCCAAGGCGCCGGAAACGCCGGCCGGCCGGGCCCATCGCCGGCCGCAGCCGGGCACCGACTGCGCGACCACGCCGATCGCGCGACGACGCCGATCGTGCGATGGTGGCGATGTGCGATGGCGGCGGGCCCCTTGCGGCCGGCCGGCCCGGCCCTTATCGTGCAGTTCGGCATTTGCGCCGGGAGGGGTGGCCGAGCGGTCTAAGGCGCACGCCTGGAAAGCGTGTACACCGAAAGGTGTCGCGGGTTCGAATCCCGCTCCCTCCGCCAGTTGTCTTGCCCAACGCGCTCTCTGCCCACGGCCGCACTTCAGAAACTCAAGGGAATTGAAGGCTTTGGCCGCCCACCTGTTGACCGGGCCGCTGGCCGGATCCCGGATTTCGGTCTCTTCCTGGCTCTCTTTCTCCGGACCTGTGGACTGGACCGGCCACGGTACGGATTTTTAAAGGTCGAGCAGGCGTTCCGCAGCCTGAAGACGGTCGATCTGCAGGTCCGGCCGATCTACCACTGGCTGGCCCCGCGGGTGCGGGCCCACGTCTCCAAAGCGCAACGCTTGCCCGCCGCCCACGACAAGCAGACCCGCGGCGTCACCCCCGACGGCTTACCCGTCCACAGCTTTCGCAGCCTGCTGGCCGACCTGGCCACCCTGACCCGCAACACCGTCGTCGCCGCAATCAACCCGGACCACCCGTTCACCATCACCGCGAGCCCCACACCGCTCCAGCAAAAAGCCTTCGACCTCCTCGGCGTCATCCCCGAACGTACCCAGTAAACCATCCCCCTTCGCATGCACCAGGCAGCGAAATCAATGGTTGGACGAACGGCTTCGCCGAAGGTGGGCTGCGGTCAAGGCGGGTGAGCCAGGGCGTGGGGTATGGTGAGGAATCGGTCGGAATGGTCCGGCCGGCATC
>JAAAOG010000129.1 GCA_009909005.1 Alphaproteobacteria bacterium
TGGCGATACCCCAGGCCAGGGAACGATCGTTGGCGACGCCCATAATGAGGCCGCGGCGGCCTGCCATAAGAGGAGCGGATCGGGTCATGCGACTGCCTCGTGCAAGGATTCCCTGCCGGCTGGGGACGGGTGATCGTACACAAACGAACAAGCCGGTCAATCTGCCGTTCCGCGGCTCGGGAGACGGACGATGAGGCTGCCCGGCCTCACGGCCCTCTGGAAGCGGTTGCTCGCACGCACCGCCCGCCTGCGCGCCTGGGTGCGCGACATCGCCTCTTTCGTCCGCCTGGCGGGCAAAAGGTTCTGGGACGACCAGTGTACGCAGGCCGCCTCGGCCCTGGCGTACACCTCGCTGCTTGCCCTGGTGCCGTTGATGACCGTGATGATCGGCATTCTTTCGGCCTTTCCGGCCTTCGCCGATGTCCGCGACCGGGCCCAGGCGCTGATCTTCAACAGCCTCGTGCCGCAGGTCGGCGAGGCGGTCCTCGACCGGGTCGAGACCTTTTCCGAGCGCGCCGGAAGCCTGACCGGCGTCGGCGTGGTCGGCCTGATCGTCACCTCGGTGCTGCTGCTGTCGACCATCGAGGGCGCCTTCAACGCCATCTGGCGGGTGCGCAGCGAGCGGTCGATCGTGGTGCGCATCCTGTCCTTCTGGGCGATCCTGACCATGACGCCGATCCTGGTGGCGGCCAGCATTTCCGCCACCACCCGGTTTCTCGCCGGAGCCGATCTCGATGCCGCGCACCCGGTCTGGGGGACGCTGCTCGGGCTGGTGCCGCTTCTCGTCCAGTTTGTCGGATTCTGGCTGCTCTACTGGCTGATTCCCAACTGCCCGGTGCGCATGGTCGATGCGATGATCGGCGGCGCGACGACGGCGATCCTGTTCGAAGGCGCGAAAAACGGCTTTGCCCTCTATGTCACCTATTTCCCGACCTATGAGACGATTTACGGCGCCCTGGCGGCCATCCCGATCTTCCTGGTGTGGCTGTATCTCGCCTGGTCGATCATTCTGCTCGGCGCCGTGGTCGCGGCGACCTTTCCCGACTGGCGCACCGGCAAGCTGCTGGGCACCGCCTCGGCCCGCGCCATGCGGCCGAGCCAGCGCTTGACCCTGGCGCTGGCGGTGCTTCGGGAGATGTGCAAGGCCGCCCGCCAGGGCAATGTGCTGTCCCGCAAGGCGCTGCTGCGCCGCCTGCCGGTCAGCGCGCCCATGCTGGACGACACGCTGGAGGTGCTGCGCCGCCACCATTATGCCGTCCGCACGGCCGATGACGGCTGGGTCGTCGCCCGCGATTTGCGTGCGGCGACGGTGCTCGATCTCGCAAGGGTGGTCGATCTCGGCCTTGCCGAGCCGGAGTCGGCACGGCTTGAGCCTTTCGGCAAGCTGCAGGGCGCCTGGCTGGATCGGGTGGAGGCCGCGCTGTGCAGCCTGCGCGACGACCAGACGGACCGGCTGAGCCTGCCCCTTGCGGATCTCCTTGCCGGACCGGTTGATGGGCCGGCCCATCACGATGCGGCTCAGCCAACGGTCCCGGCGGCGGCGTCTTCCACTTCCAAGACCTGAGTTGGAGCGCGGACGTCCCCGCCCGCCGGGCTTTTCGGCTTATTCCCCCTGATTGAGCAGGGCCCCGCGGCGCCGCGCGTCCTTGAAGGCGATCAGAAAGATCGTCCCGGCCAGAGCGCCGTACAGGCCGTTCAGCCCGACCGCCGCGGCCAGATGGCCCCAGCTGAAGGGCTCCCCGAACAGCACGCCGCGCATACCCTCGAAGACATGCGCCGGCGGCAGGGCCAGCGCGACCCACTGGAAGAACTCGGGCAGTACCGAGACCGGATAGTAGATGGCGCTGACCGGCGCGAACAGGAACACCACCAGCCAGGCCAGACCCTCCGCGCCCAGGCCGAAGCGCAGGATCATCGCAATGATGAGCAGCGACATCCACCAGCTGCAGACCATCAGATTGGCAAAGAACGCGGCGAGCGGCAGGCCGAGGCTGAAAATATTGTAGTCGTACAGGAAGATGGCCAGCACCGCCGCCGGCAGCACGCCGATCAGCGTGCGGATCAGGCTCATGATCACCAGCGAGGCCACCCATTCATGGGGCCGCAACGGGCTGACGAACAGGTGCCCCATATTGCGGCTCCACATCTCCTCCAGAAAGCACAGGGAGGCGCCGAGCTGGCCGCGGAACAGCACGTCCCACAGCAGCACCGCGCCGATCAGCACCCCGGCGGCCTGCGTCACCCAGGAACTGTCGCCGGTCAGATGCAGGGTGATCAGGCCCCAGATCACCATCTGGATTGTCGGCCAATAGGCGATCTCGAACAGGCGCGGCCAGGATCCGCGCAACAGGTACCAGTAGCGCAGCACCACCGCGGCGATGCGCCGGCCGGGCGAGGCTATTCCGGGTTCGAAATGAGAAATCGTCTCGCTCATGCCGCCGATGTCTCCGCCTCGTGCCGGGCCGGCGAGTCGCCGCCGCGGGCGATGTCGAGGAAGACCTGTTCCAGATTGCTGCGGCCATAGCGGGCAATCAGCGCCGCCGGGCCATCCCGGTCGACGATCCGCCCGCGCTTCATCATGATGACGTCGTCGCAGAGCCGCTCGACCTCCGCCATGTTATGGCTGGCGAGCAGGATGGTGCCGCGCCGCCGGGCCCGATAGCTCTCCAGAAAGCTGCGCATGCGGTCGGCGGTGTCCGGATCCAGCGACGCGGTCGGCTCGTCGAGCAGCAGCAGGTCCGGGCGGTTGACCAGGGCCTTGGCCAGGGCCACCCGCGTCTTCTGCCCGGCCGACAATTTCCCTGCCGGCCGGTCGATGAACTCCGTCAGGTCCAGCTCTTCGGCCAGGCTTTCGATCCGCGACCTCAGCCTCGGCACCCCGTAGAGGCGGCCATACACCGACAGGTTCTCGCGCACTGTCAGGCGATGCGGCAGCTCGACATAGGGCGAGGAGAAGTTGAGATGCGGCAGCGCCCGGAACCGGTCGCGCAGCATGTCGACGCCGAAAATCTCGATGGAGCCCGCGGTCGGCAGCAGCAGGCCGAGCAGCATGGCGATGGTGCTGGTCTTGCCGGCGCCGTTGCCGCCCAGCAAGGCGATCGTGCGACCGTGGGGAACGGTGAAACTGATGGCGTCGACGGCCGTCACGCCATTGAAACGCTTGGTCAAGCGGTCGACCTTGATGGCAGTTTCTGCGAGCATGGCAGGCAAATGGTCTCGCGCGCTGTTGTCGCAGGCGGGGCCGGTGCAGGCGCGGCCGTCGCCGCCGTCAAACCAACCACATGGGCCAGCGCGGGATCGAAGCGAGGGGGAGGCGAAAGATGAGCGCGCTACGGGGCGAAAACAAATCAGGCGGAGAGGGCGGGGGGGCGGCCGTCCGGAGCGGGCCCCGGCCCCGTGCGGCATGGGCGGCCGGTCGGCGATGACCGAACCGGGACCCTCGACGATCGGCATCACCGGGCGGATCAGCCTGCGGACGTTGATCATCATCCGCTGGATCGCGGTGGCGGGCCAGCTGTCTGCCGTGCTGCTGGTGCAATACGGCCTGGGCTATGACCTGCCGATCGGCTCCTGCCTTGGGGTGATCGGTGTCTCGGTGCTGCTCAACCTGGCAGCCAGTCTGCAAGGCCGCTCGCAGCTGCGCCTCGGCGAGCGCGACGCACTGCTCTACCTCGCCTATGACGTGCTGCAGCTGTCGGTGCTGCTGTTCCTCACCGGCGGGCTGCAGAACCCGTTCGTGGTGCTGCTGCTGGCGCCGCTGACCGTCTCGGCGATCATCCTGTCGCAGCGCGGCACCCTGGCGATGACCGGCCTGACCCTGATCTGCCTCAGCGTGCTGGCGGTCTGGCAGTATCCGATTCCGGGCGCCGACGGGACGAGCGACATCGTGCCGATGGCATGGTCGGCGGTCTACAAGCTGGGCGTCTGGTTTGCCCTGGCACTGTCGGCCGTCTTCGTCACCGCCTATGTCTGGCAGGTGGCCGACGAGGCCCGGCGCTTTGCGGATGCGTTGAGCGCCAGCCAGATGGCGCTGGCCCGCGAGCAGCAGATCTCCGCCCTGGGGGCCTTGGCAGCGGCGGCGGCGCACGAGCTCGGCACGCCGCTCAGCACCATCGCCGTCGTCGCCCGCGAATTGAGCCGCGAGATCCCGCCGGACAGTCCGCTCGCCGAGGACATCGAGCTGCTGCATACCGAAAGCAAGCGTTGCCGGGATATTCTGGAGGAACTGGCACGCCGGCCGGAGACCGATGGCGGCGACCCCTTCGACCTCTTGACCCTGTCTGCGCTGATCGAAACGGCGGCCGATCCGCACCGCGCCTTCGACGTGGCGATGGAGGTGGAGACGGTGCCGCGCGACGCCTCGCGCCCGCCCAACGTCCGCCGGACGCCGGAAATGGTACACGGGCTGGGCAATTTGCTGCAGAATGCCATGCAGTTCGCACGCAGCCGGGTGTCGGTGCGGGGGGAATGGAGCCGCGACGACGTGATCATTGTCATTACCGACGATGGTCCCGGCTTCCCGCCCAACCTGCTCAGCCGGCTGGGCGAGCCCTATCTGTCGGGGCGCGACATGCCGGAAGACGCCGAGGACCGGCATATGGGCCTGGGCATTTTCATCGCCGTCACCCTGCTCGACCGCAGCGGGGCGCGAATCCGCTTCGGCAATGCCCGTAGCGGCGGCGCTCAGGTTGTCGTTCGTTGGAAACGTCATATCTTTGAACAGGAACGGAGGTAACCAATGGACGCAACCCCGGCAACCGAAACAAAGCCGCTGCCGCCCCGCGGCGCTGCGAATAGTCTGTTGATCCTCGACGACGATACCGCCTTCCGTAACAGGCTCTCCAGGGCTCTGGAAAAGCGCGGCTACGACGTCGTGACGGCCGAGACCCTGACCGAAGCCGTCGATCTCGCGCGCCGTCTCGCTCCCGCCTTTGCCGTGCTCGATCTGCGGCTGAGCGACGGCAGCGGCCTGGATATCGTCCCGGTCATCCACGATGCCCGGCCCGATGCCCGTATCGTCATGCTGACCGGCTACGGCAATATCGCCACCGCGGTCGCCGCGGTGAAGGCCGGCGCCATCGACTATATCGCCAAGCCGGCCGACGCCGACCAGATCGAAAGCGCCCTGCTGGCCAAGACCGACCGCGCCCTGCCGCCACCGCCGGAAAACCCGATGAGTGCCGATCGCGTGCGGTGGGAGCATATCCAGCGGGTCTTCGAGCAATGCGACCGGAACGTTTCCGAAACGGCGCGCCGGCTGAAAATGCACCGCCGCACCCTGCAGCGGATCCTCAACAAGCACGCGCCGCGCCCCTGATCTTCGGCAATGGATTTCGATTTCAATGAGGAGCAGGCGGCCTTCCGCACCATGGCCGCCGATTTCGCCGCCAACGAACTCGCCCCCCATGCCGAGGCCTGGGACGCGACCGAGACCTTTCCGGCCGAGGCGCTACGCCACGCCGCCGGACTCGGGCTCGCCGGCATCTATGTCCGGGAGGAAAGCGGCGGTACCGGCCTGTCGCGCCTCGACGCCGCCATCCTGATCGAGGAGCTGGCCGCCGCCTGTCCGTCGACCGCCTCCTATCTCTCCATCCACAACATGGTCGCCTGGATGATCGACCGCTTCGGCGACCCCGACCAGCGCGCCCGATTCCTGCCGCCGCTGCTGACCATGGACAGCTTCGGCAGCTATTGCCTGACCGAGCCCGGCGCCGGCTCCGACGCCGCGTCCTTGCGCACCCGCGCCCGCATCGACGGCGGCGAGTACGTGCTGGATGGCGAGAAGACCTTCATTTCCGGCGGCGGGATTGCCGACATCTATATCGTCATGGCCCGCACCGGGGAGGCCGGGCCGGCCGGTATCAGTGCCTTCGTGCTGGAAAAGGGCATACCGGGCCTCAGCTTCGGGCCGCCGGAAAAGAAGATGGGCTGGCGCAACCAGCCGGCCACGCCGGTGCTGATGGACGGCTGCCGGGTGCCCGCCGCCAACCGCCTGGGCCGCGAGGGCGATGGCTTCCGCATTGCCATGAAGGGCCTGGACGGAGGCCGTATCAATATCGGAGCCAGCTCGCTGGGCGGGGCCCGCGGAGCGATGGAGGCGGCGCGGCAGCACATGCTCGACCGCCGGCAGTTCGGCAAGCGCCTCGCCGATTTCCAGGCGCTGCAGTTCAAGCTGGCCGACATGGCGACCGAGCTCGACGCCGCAAGGCTGATGATCCACCGCGCCGCCCTGGCACTCGACCGGGAGCGGCCGGACGCCACCAAGCTGGCTTCCATGGCCAAGCGTTATGCCACCGATATCGGCTACCAGGTCTGCGACGAGGCCCTGCAGCTGCACGGCGGCTATGGCTATATCCGCGATTACGGCATCGAACGCCGGCTGCGCGATTTGCGGGTCCACCGCATTCTGGAAGGCACCAATGAAATCATGCGCCTGATCATCGCCCGCGATGTCCTGAAACAATGAGGGATCGTCGTAATCCTTCCCGCGCGCTGCCGGGACTCGTGCATTGATGACAGCCCCCGCATGTGCCGCAAGGCCGGTCACCGCGGCGGGGCATTGAGTGGGAGAGCCCCACCCAATGCAGCGCGGCCCAAAAGCTATTCCGCCATCGCCGGCGTCAGCATCTCGAAGTGCAGCGGCTTGACGCTGACCACGCCCGGCACCTTGCCGATCGCCGCCAGGGTGTCGGCCGGCACCGGATTGTCGACCATGATCAGCGACACCGCATCGGTGCCGACATCCTTGCGGCCCAGGTGGAAGCTGGCGATGTTGACGCCGGCATCGCCCAGCATCGTGCCCAGCCGGCCGATAAAGCCCGGGCGGTCCTGGTTGCGGACGAACAGCATGTCCGGCGTCAGCTCCGCCTCGACCGGGATGTCCTCGACCGCGACGATGCGCGGCTTCACCCCGCCGAACAGCGAGCCGGTGACCGAGCGGGTGCGCTTTTCCGACACCACGGTCAGCTTGATGGTGGTGTGGTAGTCGGGCGCCCGCTCGCGCTTGGTCTCGCTGATGTCGATGCCGCGCTGGCGGGCCACCACCGGAGCGGAGACGATGTTGACGGTGTCGAGCAGCGGCCGCAGCAGGCCGGACAGCAGCATTGCGGTGACCGGCCGGGTATTGAGGCTGGCGAGGTCGCCGGCATAGTCGATGTTCACGGAGTCGATGCTGCTCTCCGTGATCTGGCCGGCAAAGCCGCCCAGCAGTTCGGCCAGCTCCAGGTAATGCTTGAGCCGCGGCGCTTCCTCGGCGCTCAGCGAGGGCATGTTGAGGGCGTTGATCACGGCCCCGGTGGTCAGGAAATCGGCCATCTGCTCGGCCACCTGCACGGCGACGTTCTCCTGGGCCTCGCTGGTCGAGGCGCCGAGATGCGGGGTGCAGATGACGTTCGGCGTCCCGAAGAGCGGGTTGTTGCGGGCCGGCTCGGTGGCGAAGACGTCGAGCGCCGCCCCGGCGACATGGCCACTGTCCAGCGCCTCCTTCAGATGCGCCTCGTCGACCAGGCCGCCGCGGGCGCAGTTGACGATGCGCACGCCCTTTTTGGTCTTTTGCAGCGCGTCCCGGTCGATAATGCTGCGCGTGGCGTCGGTCAGCGGCGTGTGCAGCGAGATGAAATCGGCCCGGCGCAACAGCTCTTCGAACTCGACCTTCTCCACCCCCAGTTCCAGCGCCCGCTCCGGCGACAGATAAGGGTCATAGGCGACCACCTTCATGTGGAGGCCGAGCGCCCGGTCGGCGACGATGGCGCCGATATTGCCGCAGCCGATCAGGCCGAGGGTCTTGGCATAGAGCTCGACCCCCATGAAGCGCGACTTCTCCCACTTGCTGTCGCGCGTGGAGGCATCGGCCTCGGGGATCTGGCGGGCCAGCGCGAACATCATCGCCAGGGCGTGCTCGGCCGTGGTGATGGAATTGCCGAAGGGGGTGTTCATCACCACCACGCCGCGGGCGGTGGCGGCGGGAATGTCGACATTGTCGACCCCGATGCCGGCCCGGCCGACCACCTTGAGGGTCGATGCCGCCGCCAGAATGTCGGAGGTGACCTTGGTCGCCGAGCGGATGGCCAGGCCGTCATAATCGCCGATGATCTCGCGCAGGGCGTCGGGGGAAAGGCCGGTCTTGACGTCGACCTCCAGGCCGCGCGAGCGGAAGATCTCCTCGGCCTGCGGGCTGAGCTTGTCGGAAATCAGAACCTTTGCCATGGGATATCTCCTTTACGCTGCCGCGGCGTATTCGGCCTGCACCCGTTCATAGGCCCAGTCGAGCCAGGGCAGCAGCGCTTCGATGTCGTCGTTTTCGACCGTGGCGCCGCCCCAGACCCGCAGACCCGGGGGCGCCTCGCGATAATGGTTGACGTCATAGGCCACGCCCTGACTCTCGAGCAGCGCCGTCATCGCCTTGGGCACGCCGGCCTTGCGGTCGTCGGGCAGCCCTTCGAACCAGGGGTCGCTGATCTTCAGGCAAATCGAGGTCGAGGAGCGCACCGCCGGGTCGGCAGCGAGGAAATCGACCCATGGCGTGCGCCCGACCCAGTTGGCGATCGACAGCAGATTGGCGTCGGTGCGGGCGATCAGCGCCGGCAGCCCGCCGATCTCCTCGGCCCATGTCAGGCCGTCGATGGCGTCCTCGACACAGAGCATGGAGGGCGTGTTGATGGTCTCGCCCTTGAACAGGCCGTCGGTCAGCTTGCCGCCCTTGGTCATGCGGAAGATCTTCGGCAGCGGCCAGGGCGGCGTGTAGCTTTCCAGTCGTTCGACGGCGCGCGGGCTGAGCACCAGCATGCCGTGCTGGCCCTCGCCGCCCAGGGCCTTTTGCCAGGACCAGGTGGCGACGTCGATCTTCTGCCACGGGATGGCCATGGCGAAGACGGCCGAGGTGGCGTCGCACAAGGTCAGCCCGCCGCGGTCGTCGCGGATCCAGTCGCCATTCGGCACCCGGGCGCCGGAGGTGGTGCCGTTCCAGCAGAAGACGGTGTCGCGGTCGGGATCGACCTGGGACAGGTCCGGCAGGGCGCCGTAGCCGGCGGCATGCACATGGCAGTCCGGCAGCTTCAGCTGCTTCGTGGCGTCGGTCGCCCAGGCCTGGCCGAAGCTTTCCCAGACCAGCAGATCGGTGCCGCGGGCGCCCAGCATCGACCACATGGCCATTTCGAAGGCGCCGGTGTCGGAGGCGGGGACGATGGCCAGCAGATAGTCGTCGGGCAGGCCGAGAACGGCGCGGCTGCGGGAAATCACCTCGGCCAGCTTCGTCTTGCCGGCCTTGGCCCGGTGCGAGCGGCCGATGGCGGCGTCGGACAAGGCCTCGAGGCTCCAGCCCGGGCGCTTGGCGCAGGGGCCGGAGGAGAAATGCGGGCGGGATGGTCGGCGATGTGGTTCGGTCATGGCGTGTCTCCGATGAGGGTGCGCGGAAGGTTGACGCCGCCGCTCGTCGCACGGCGGACCCCCGGGGCAGCGTGTCGCACTGACCAGATGCCTGCCATTAACGCCAAGGCCCGGCCGGGAATCAAGGTCCGGCGGGCCGGGGGCGGGTCCGGCCTGCCGCGCCGCAGCATGAAATCGCCCGCCGGGCTTGACAGGAACCGGACCGGACACTACCCGTCCGGGGTGTCGGCGGGCTGCGCCGCAGCAAGAGATTTGGCAGGGTTTTCATGCCGTTGTCCGAGCCGGCCGCGCGGGAGCCGATCCATACCCGCACCGTCACCTGTCGCGGCTATCGCCGCACCGACGGGCTATGGGACATCGAAGGACATTTGACCGACGTCAAGACCTATGATTTCCGCAATGACGACCGCGGCACCATCGAATCGGGGGATCCGATTCACGAGATGTGGGTCCGGGTGACGCTGGACGAGCGCTTCACGATCCGCGATATCGAGGCGTGCACCGACAAATCACCCTACCGCCTGTGCCCCGCCGTCACCCCGGCCTATGACCAGCTGAAGGGCCTGACCATCGGCAGCGGCTTCACCCGCAAGCTGAAGGAGCGGCTGGGCGGCGTGCATGGCTGCACCCATCTGACCGAGCTGATGGGGCCGATCGCTACGACCGCCTTCCAGACGATCTTCCCGATCCTGGCGCGCGAGCGCGGCATGCGCCTGGAGCACAGCGGCGAGGACAAGGCGAAGGGCCCGCCGCCGCTGCTGAACTCCTGCCATGTCTTCGCCAGCGACAGCCCGGTCGTCCGCAAGCACTGGCCGGGTCTCTATACCGGGCCGGACACGGACGAGACGGAAGCGGCGTGAGCGCGCAACCAGCGTGGTGCGATCCGGCGGCGACTGCGTGTAAGCTGACCGCATCACTGTGGGGGAACGGCGCATGGCCTTGGCCGAGCGCGCGCGGAATGCCGGTCATCGCGCCCGGGCGCTGGAGACGATCCGGTCGATCGTCTTTGCCGAACTCGCCGGCCGGCGGGCCCGGGTTTTCCTGATCGGCTCCTGCGCCCGCGGCGACTGGTGCCAGGGCAGCGACATCGACATCGCCATCGAGCTGCGCGACGAGCCGGACCTCTATCTCATCCCGGCGATCCGGGCGGCGCTGGAGGACAGCGACGTTCCCTATTTCGTCGATGTCGTCGACCTTGGCAGCGCCGATGCCGAGCTCGTCACGACGATCCGGCGCGAGGGGGTGGAATGGACCGACCCGAACGCCGCCTGACCACCGCCGGCGACGCCCTGGCAACCCTGGAGGCGCTGGTCGACCTGCCGTCGCCAAGCGAGATCGAGCGCGACGCCGCGATCCAGCGTTTCGAGTACACCTTCGAAGCTGTTTGGAAGGCGGCGCAGGCGGTGCTGGCCGGGGAGGGCCTGGCATCGAACTCGCCCAAGGCCACCGTCCGGCACTGCCGCAGCCTCGGCCTGCTCGGCGATGGGGAGGCGGTCCAGGCCATGGCGGCGCTCGGCGACCGCAATTTGACGACCCGCACCTATAATCGCCGGCTCGCGGCCGAGATCTATGGCCGACTCGGCCCCTATGCCCGCCTCTTCCGCACCTGGCTCACCCGCATGCAGCAGCGCCAACAGGCTTAGCGGGCGTCTGTTTCTTTTTCTTTCGCATGGCGTTTCCTATATCTTCCGCAAGCCTTGCCAGTTTGGACCGGTGGATTGACAAGATGAGCAAAAAGCATCACACAGAGGGAGCGGTCAATACCGCGAAGGCGGTCGCAAATTTTTTCCTGGAGAAAGGCTTCAAGGAAGGAGTATCAATAGACCAGTTAAAACTGCAAAAATTGGTCTATTATTCGCATGCTTGGCATTTGGGCAATGACTTGGGCCCGCTTTTCCCGGACGACATAGAGGCTTGGCCGCATGGGCCGGTGATACGGGATCTTTATGTCGATTTCAAAGATGCCGGTCGCAAGCCGATCCAGCACTTTGCCTTTGACCTGGATGGGCGGATGCCGGTTGTGGACCCGGACGTCGATCCTCAGAGCATTCAGCTTCTGGAAGAGGTCTGGAAGGCCTATCGGGATTTGTCGGGCATCCAGCTGTCCAACAGCACGCACGGAACGGCGGAACCCTGGTCTATCGTGGCCCGGCATTACGGTGCGCTGGAGAGCAAGCCACGGATCCCGAACGAACTGATCGAAAATGTCTTCCGAGCCAAACTCACCGACGCAGCCGCCTAAACAGGTCCGGGTGAAGCCAATTGAGAGCGTGCCGACGGAACCCGACCGGCAGACCAAGGAAGCCGAGCAAGACCTTTTCGAGCAATCCGGTCATGTCGGCAAGGTCATAGGAACCGGTGGACAAGCGCGCTTGATCGTCGCTTCGATATTCGGCGGGATTGTCCTTATCGCGCTGATTTCCCTGACCGCTGTTTATTCAAGCGACCAGAGAATTGATGATTTGCTCTCCCTTCTCGAAAAGGCACTTTTAATTCTGATCGGGTTCATTGTTGGAACCTCTGCACAGGGCAAATGACTGCGGGTTAAGCCCCGATGCCCCGCCTCAAAGCGGGTGGTAGCGGGCGCGGGCGCCGCGTTCGATGGCGGCGGCGACCAGCCGGTCGATCTCCAGCCGATGACGGGTCAGCTCCAGGAGCCGCAGCTCCTCCAGGCTGGCCCGGCCGTCGGCGGCGGCGACGTCGCAGGCCAGCGCATAGGCCGTCTCGCGCAGGTGCACCGGGAGGGCGGCGCGGATATCGACGAAGACGCGGTCAAGGCCGTCCGGGTCCTGCAGGATCGCGGTGACGTCGGCGGCGAGATGGGTCAGACGATCCGGGTCGAAGCCCTCGAAGACCGGCAGGAGGCTGATGGTGTCGCCGATGGTCCGCAGTTCCTCGTCGCGCATGTCGGCATCGGCGGCGGAGGTGAGAATCATCAGGTAGATCAGGGCGGTCTGGGGATCGATGCCGGGGCCGGACATGGCTGCCGCGCTCCTTGTTCTGGGCGGCCGGGCTGACCCGGTCCGCTGACGGGCAGTCCGATATGACCTGACCGTCGCCGGCCGGTCAAGCGGGGCCGCAGGAGTCGGCCGCGCTCGGGTCGTTCCGTCACGCGGGACTCGTTTTCCGAACCGATCCGGGTTTAAAGTGTTGTTATATGAATGGTGCCTCGGGCTCCGGCAGTCCGCCGGGGCAGCGGGCTGCGGCGGTTCGCCCCGACGCCCGCCCGGCAGTCGTCCTCCATGGGTTGCCGGCCGGCGCATCGTTCTTCACGGCGCGCGCGTTTCAGGGAGCGGTTCCTATGGACGAGATTTCCGCCAAGACCGCCGGCAAGACCGGCACGACGCCGAAGGGCGGCGACGGCGACAAGAACTATGTCACGCTGGTCGATCATACCTCCGGCAAGCAGTACGACTTCCCGGTCCTGACGGGCACGCACGGACCCAAGGTCATCGACATCCAGCAGCTGTATCGCCGCACCGGCTATTTCACTTTCGACCCCGGCTTTATGTCGACCGCCAATTGCGAGTCGGATATCACCTTCATCGACGGCGAAAAAGGCGTCCTGATGCATCGCGGCTATCCGATCGAGGAGCTGGCGACGCAAAGCCATTTCCTTGAGGTGTGCTATCTGCTGCTGCATGACGACCTGCCGAACCAAAAGGAGCTGCAGAATTTCGAGCACAGCATCAAGATGCACACGATGCTGAATGAGCAGCTGCTGAAGTTCTACCGCGGCTTCCGCGAGGACGCCCACCCGATGGCGATCATGGTCGGGGTGGTCGGAGCGCTCAGCGCCTTCTTCCACGACTCCATGGACATCTGGGACCCGCATCACCGGCTGGTCGCGACCCATCGGGTGATCGCCAAAATGCCGACCATGGCCGCCTATGCGTACAAATACTCGATCGGCCAACCCTTCATCTATCCGCGGAACGATCTCGATTATGCGTCGAACTTCCTCAACATGATGTTCGCGGTCCCGGCCGAGCCCTATTATGTCAGCCCGGTGCTGGCCAGGGCGATGGACCGCATCCTCATTCTCCATGCCGATCACGAGCAGAACGCCTCGACCGCGACGGTGCGCATCGCCGGCTCCTCGGCCGCCAACCCCTTCGCCTGCATCGCCGCAGGCATCGCCTCGCTCTGGGGCCCGGCGCATGGCGGCGCCAATGAGGCGGTGCTGAACATGCTGGAGCATATCGGCAGCGTCGACCGCATCCCCGAGTTCATCGCCCGGGCCAAGGACAAGGACGACCCGTTCCGGCTGATGGGCTTCGGCCACCGCGTCTACAAGAACTACGACCCGCGCGCCGCGGTCCTGCGCCAGTCGGCGCACGACGTGCTGGACGAGCTCGGCATCCGCGAGGATCCGCTGTTCAAGCTGGCCATGGAGCTGGAGCGCATCGCCCTGGAGGACGAGTACTTCGTCGACCGCAAGCTCTTCCCGAATGTCGACTTCTATTCCGGCGTCATCCTGCGGGCCATGGGCTTCCCGAAGAGCATGTTCACCGTGCTGTTCGCGCTCGGCCGCTCGGTCGGCTGGATCTCGCAATGGGTCGAGATGATCCAGTCGCCGGACCACCGCATCAGCCGGCCGCGCCAGCTCTATACCGGGCATGCCCGCCGGCACTATGTGCCGCTGGAGGAACGCGACTGACCGCGCGACAGACCGCCGGGCCCGCGACAAGGGTGGGCGTCATCGGACGACCGCAGCGGGCCGGGCGGTTGTCTCCGGGCGGCAAAAGAGGGTAAGGACAGGGCGGAGTCGTGTCAGCCATTGGGGTCCGCGCCGTGTCGGAGCCGACGCCCCTGTTCGCCGAGGCCGAAATCGCCGCCCGGGTCGAAAGCCTGGCCGCGGAGGTGCTGGACGCCTTCGGCCCCGACTTTCTGATCGTCTCCATCCTGACCGGCGCCTTCGTCTTTACCGCCGATCTCATCCGGGCGCTCGACCGGCGCGGTGCCGCGCCGCGGGTCGAGTTCATCGGCATTACCAGCTATGGCGACAGCATGACCAGTTCCGGCGAGCCGCAGCTGGTCGGGCGTCTGCCCGCCGCACTGGAAGGCCAGGCCGTATTGCTGGTCGACGACGTGCTGGACACCGGCCACACCCTGCGGCTGGCCCGCGACCTGCTGCTCGGCCGCGGGGCCCGGCCTGTGCAGACCTGCGTGCTGATCGACAAGACGGCGCGGCGGGAGGTGGCGATCGAGGCGGACTGGATCGGCTTCAGCATCCCCGACGGGTTCGTCGTCGGCTACGGCATCGATTACGCCCAGCGCTACCGCCACCGCCGCGACCTGGTCATCCTCGATCGCGAATGACCCTCACAGTGCCCGGACGTCGCCCAGGAACCCGCCGATGCGGTCGTGCAGGGCGCGGGCCTGGCCGGACAGGCGATCGATGGCCTGCAGGGTGCGGCCGGTCGCCTCGCTGGTCGAGGCGGCATTCTCGCTGACGGCGCCGATATGCTCGGAGACCTGGCGGGTGCCGGCCACCGCTTCCTGAATATTGCGGGCAATCTCCTGGGTGGCGGCGCTCTGCTCCTCCATGGCCGCCGAGATCGCCGTCGACACGCCGTTGATCTCGCCGATCGCGGCGACGATGCCCTTGATTGCCGTCACGGTTTCGCCGGTGGCTCCCTGCATGGCGCCGACCTGCGCCGCGATTTCCTCGGTGGCCTTGGCGGTCTGGTTGGCCAGCCCCTTCACCTCATTGGCGACCACCGCGAAGCCGCGCCCGGCCTCGCCGGCCCGCGCCGCCTCGATGGTCGCATTGAGCGCCAGCAGATTGGTCTGGTCGGCGATCTCACGGATGAGTTTGAGCACCTCGCCGATGCGGCCGGACGCGGCATCGAGCCGCCCGACGGTCGCGTCTGTCGCCTGGGCCTTGTCCTCGGCCTGGCTGGAAATGGTCGAGGAATGGGCGACCTGGACGTTGATCTCGCGGATCGAGGCGGACAGCTGCTCGGTCGCCGAGGCCACCGCCTCGACATTGACCGTGGTCTGCTCGGCCGAGGCCGCGACCGTGACCGCGCGGCCGCTCGCCTGCTCCGCGGCGGCGGCAACCGTGCTCGCCTCGGCGCCGAGATCGGCCGTGGCCGTCTCGACCGTCGCCATGGCGGCCTGGACATCGCCCTCGAAGCCGGCGATGGCCTCCTCCAGCAGGCCCTGCCGCCGCGTCTGCGCCTCGATCTCGGCCTTTTGATAGGCGGCGATCGCCAGATCCATGTCGAGGAAGACGGCCGGTATTATGGCGCTGATCGCGGCCTGCCGCCGGCGCCGGTCGAAGCGATAGGCGCGGTCGGCGATGCCCTGCAGGCGATCGAGGAAGAAGCTGTAGGCGCCGATGTACCAGCGCGGCTCCAGCCCGATGCGCTGGTGTGTGGCGCCGACCGCGACCACGCGGTGCATGAAGGCTTCGTCGAGATTGCCCGAGAACAGCGCCTGCCAGTGGCTCTTCTGGGCGCCGGTCAGGCGGGCCACCATGGCCCGGTCGCCGACCATCGTCGCCATGGCATCGAAACCGCCCAGATGCGCGTAGAATTCCGCGAGGATTCCGTCCAGATGCGGCACGAGCTTCGGCCAGAAATCGCTGAGCGCCCGGCGTTTGTCGTCGCCGATGCGGAAAAAGCGGATACGGACGTCGTAATCCACGTCGAATGTCGTCGTCACTGCTGACCCTCTCGCATTACGGCCGAAGCCTCGTCAAAAGCTGGACGCAATTTTCGGGAATGGTGATTACCGAATTGTGAATGAGATGCAGTCTTATCCGTTGGGACAGGGATTCTATACAAAAGGATATTCGTAGGTGACGTGTCTTTCATTGCCGAGACTTCGCGAAACCGGATGCCCAACTTTGGCGTCAAAAGCGATCAACGGCGTCGGCTTTGTATCACGGTGCCGGCGGTTGCGGGCCGGCCAGGGCCAGAAGGAGCGAGACGGTGACAACCGACAGCACGGTGGAGACCAGGATGACGGCCGAGGCGCGCTCGACATACACCGCGTAGCGCTGGGCGACGACGAAGGTCAGCGCGCCGGTCGGCAGGGCAGCGAGGATGATGGCGCTCAGCGCCCAGAAGGGTTCCATCGGGAACAGCGTAACGATCAGCAGGCCGGTAATGACCGGCTGCCAGACCAGCTTGAGGACGGAGATCCAGGCGGCCTCGATCCAGTCCACCGATGCGGTCTCTCCACCCGGGCTGCGGCCGGCGAGGAACAGGCCGATGGCGAACAGCGCGCAGGGGCCGGCCGCCGCGCCGATCAGCTCGGCAAAGGTGACCAGCGGCACCGGCAGCGGCAGCGCGGCCAGCGACCAGCCGAGCCCGGCGAGCGGCGCGACCACCAGCGGGTTGCGGGCCAGCGCCCGGCCCGCCCCGGCCGCCGCCCGCAGCGCCCCGCCGCCGCGCCGCGCCCCGGTCTCCAGGATGGTGACGGCGAGGCCGACCGCGACGAGACTCATGATCACCGTCGCCAGGCCGGCCGGCGCCAGTCCGCGTTCCCCGAAGGCTGCGAGGAAGAGCGGGATGCCCATATAGCCGGTATTGGAAAAGCTCGCCGACATGCCCTGCATGACCGCCTCGGCCAGCGGCGCGCCGTAGAGCAGCCGGCCGATCAGGCTGCCGAGCAGCCAGATCGCCAGGATGCCGCCGAGAAAGGCGCCGATGAAATTCGGGTGCAGGGTCTCGGCGACCGGCGCCCGGGCCATGGCCAGGAACAGGAGCGGCGGCAGGGCGATCCAATAGACGAAGGCGTTAAGCGCTTCCGAGGCCGCGCGGCCCAGCACGCCGGCCCGCCCGGCCAGCACCCCGGCAAGGATGATGGCGAAAACGGGCAGCGCGACATTGACGACGGCAGACATGACAAAGGGCTATGCCACGCCGGCACGCCCCTGTCGACGTCCCCGGCATCGGTGCAGGGACGGAGCCTCACTCAGCACGAGAAAATGGATGAACAGTCAAGTCAGTGCGCCGGAAATCGTCGCCGGTGAAGAGCAGGGGAACATCGAATTCGGCCGCTACTGCATAGCTCATGCAGTCACCGTAATTCAAACTCGCGCCCGATCCGCCGCCCTTTCCATAGCGATCGAACGCAAACTGTGCCCAGCCCAACAAGACAGGATTGAAATCGACCAGGCCTAGCTTGGGTAAACCCACTATTTGATGGCAAAAATCACGGGATTGAGCTTGTGAAATGCCGCGATTTCGTAGAACCAAATAGCATTCGAATAATGTCGGAGATCCAATCAGAGTTTTTTCCTGGGAAAGGAGATCCAGAAAGCGCCTCCATGATCGCTCCTTCAATGCGATAGCAACCAGCGCTGAAGTATCAACGGCAATCACTTGGGGAGGCCATGATCGTCGTAGAGCATGGCATCATCGCTCTGATGTGAGCCGGGGCGCGCCGAGGCGGCGATACGATCGATCAACGCTTCCAGGTCAGCCATCCGTCGGGCGTGATCAGCTTCGGTGTCGGAGGGCTGAGCCCCAGTCCCCGTTGATTGATACGCTCGAAGAGCGACCCGGACGGCTTCCTCGGTCGAGACTTCGAGCCGGGCGGCAAGCCGTTCAGCGAGTGCGCATGTCTCTTGGTCATGCAGTGTCAATTCGCCCATACGCTGCTCTCCCACCATACGCAATCATGAGCCGTTCAAGCTGTTGTCGTGTCAACCGATTGAAACTTCCCAATCCGCTTCGCATCGTCTTTCGTTTCAAGACTCAAGATGTGCCTTGCCGTCAACTGGCACAATACGGGTTATTTTCATTCATGAGGATACCGCGCTGTTTGCGCTCAGCCGTCGAGCTTGCGCTTGAGGACCGTGTTGACCAGCGCCGGATTGGCCTTGCCCTGGGTGGCTTTCATCACCTGACCGACGAAGAAGCCGAACAGCTTTTCCTTGCCCCCCTTGTATTCGGCCACCTTGCCCGCCTGGGCCGCCAGCACCTGGTCG
>JAAAOG010000032.1 GCA_009909005.1 Alphaproteobacteria bacterium
GCTCTCCCGGCCGGTCGGGCCGGTGCCCGTGCCGCCGGCCAGGGCAGCGAGCGCCGCGCCGAGCCCGGCGCCGGCGGCCAGGCGCAGCTCCAGAAAGGGCATGTAGTCGCCGACCCAGAAGGCCGGGGCCGTGGCGAGGCCGGCGGCAGCGAGGCCGGCCGCGGCCACGACAGGACGGAACAGGGTGCGGATGTGGCGGAAGAGAAGAAAGGCCGGCACCGCTGCCAGCGCCTCGGCGAGGCCGGGCACGACCGGCCACCAGACCGGGCTCGCCAGGTTCCAGGAGCGATCGATGGCGAAATTGGCGATGAAGGGCAGAGTCATGGCATAGACCCCGGCCGCGACCGTCGCCAGCCACAGCCGCCCCATGGGCCGCTCCGTCCAGGCCGGCGCCGCGCTGCGTTCGACGTCGGACAAGGTCAGCGCCCCGGCGGCCGGGCGGACCAGCGGCTCCAGCCGGGCGGCAAGCGAGCCGTCGAAATCGATCGCCCGCACGGTGGCGACCGCATCGGCCAGCCGCCTGGCCGCCCCGCGCAGCTCGTCCAGGCCGTGGTCATAGGCCCGGAAGGCGGCGGCAACGGCGCCGCTGCCGCGCGCCGGCGGGGGTGCCGGGAACTCGTCGGCCATCGCCGATGCCATCAGGCCGCCGAGCCGGCGGAGCGCGACCGAATTGTGCCGCGACAGGAAGAGATAGGACACGAGCCCGGCGATCAGGCCCGCCAGGGTGGCGTTGGCGGCCAGCGCGATCCACAGCCGGTCGATGGCCGGCCCGACCAGCGGCGGCGCCGGGGTCAGGACCAGCCGGGCCCGCGTCTCGCCGTCGACCATGACCGGGAACACCGGTCCCTGGATGCCGGGCCGGGTCTGGTCGATAATGGCGCCCGACGGGTCATAGAGTCCCAGCGCCTCGACATGCGGAGAGCCCGCGACGATGCCGCCGAAATACCCGTCGAGCCCGTAAAGGTCCTCCAGCGGAATGCCGTAACTCAGCGCGCGGCCGATCTGCCCGGCGACCGTCTCGCCGACCGTCTCGGCCCCGGATCGGGTGGCCTGGGTCAGCGTGGGCAGGCTCTCGCGCGCCGCCGCCTCGACAAGCACCAGGCTGCCGAGGCCGACGAGGACGGCCACGATCAGCCCGATCAGTCCGGCGATCCGGCGGTCCGGGCTGCGCTCACGCGGCATGGCGTTCTCCGGGGCCGTCGGACGAGGCGGCACTGCCGGCCGGCGCCTCGGGGCCGGTATCTCCGGACGCGGCGATGTCGTCGGGCTCCTCCTCGTCCAGGGCCCGGACCGTTCCGGCCAGGGCGAGGATTCCGGCCGCCCGGTCCCGGACATGCCGACGCATGGCGGCGGCCCGGCCGGCCAGCCCGTCCGCGCTTTGCGGGGTGCCGGGCTCTGCGTTCGGGGCGCCGGACAGGAGCGCGGCGGCGCGCCGGAAATCGAGGCCGGCATGGCCGAGCAGCAGGGCGGCGGCGGCGCCGGCCAGCAGCAGGCCGGTCCCGGCCACCAGGGCCGTCCAGGGCACCAGCGCGGCAATCAGGGTCTCGGCATGGGCCGCCCGCGCCGCGCCGGAGACGGTGACGGCGATGCCGCCGACCGTGGCGCCGAAATCGTTGCGGATATCGTCGCCGACGATCAGGCTGCCGAACTCTTCGACCCGCCAGCGGCCCGCGGCGCGGCGGCGCGCCTCCCGCCAGGCCTCGGTGATCGGTTCGCCGAGGCTGCCGCGGTCGGTGTTGAACACCGATACGCCGTTTGGCAAAAAGACCTCGACGGCCAGGATCTCGGGGTTTCCAGCCTTGGCCCGCTCGATCAGGTCCTGGGCGACCGGGATCTCCGAGAGCGGCAGCCCGAGGCTGACGCTCGATTCGAGCGCAGTCCGCAGCTGCGTCAGGACGAAATCGATATTCGCCTCGGCCGCGCGGACGCGCAGCCGGTCCAGGGCCCCGAAGACCAGCAGGGCGGACAGGACGAGCGCCGCCATCGTCGACACCGCAAGCGTGAAAACGATCCGTAATCTTGGAGACATGTCAGGTTCCGGGGCCGGCGCGAAAGGCAAATCGACCTTAGCCGATGGATACGCGCTTGTCACTTCGCAGTCTATGTATTTTACTCAAATGCCGGTCTTCACCGGACGGTCATTCTGCACAGCGTATCCCACCCAATCGACCCCACGGGCTGCGTCGGGCCCGGCCGGCGACAGGAAATGCCTATGCTGTTCTTTGCGCTGCGCATGCTGCCATTGTTCGCCGTCATCGCCGGGCTGGCCCTGGCGCTGGGCGCCTATATGACCTTCAGCGGTGTGCGCGGGGCCTATCTCGACCTGATCGACTCGCGCATGGCGATGGTCGCCGAGGATGTCGGCACGGTGGTCGAAGCCGCCGTCTCGGTCGGCATTCCCCCGGCCGAGCAGGTGACCCTGCCGGCGCTCCTGGACCGGCAGGCCGAGGCCGACCCGCTGATCCGGGCGATCGAAGTCCGCAGCCCGGACGGCGCCGTCCTGTTCGGCAGTGCCGCCGGACCGGCGCCGGACACGGCCAATGGCGGGGAGGACCCGGGCGCCGGGGCGGTGCCGCCCTTCCACGTCGCACGGCCGGTGCTGAACGATTTCGGCGTGGCGGTCGCGGACATCCGGGTCCGCTATGACAGCACCGTGCCGGGCGCCCGAATCGCCGCCTTCGGGCGCGGCGTGCTCGCCGATGCGGTCCCGGCCGGCATCGCCGCGGCCCTGGCCGGGAGCCTCGCGGCGATGCTTGTCCTGAGCCGCCTGCACGGCCGGGCCGGGCGGCTGGCGGTGGCGGGCGGGGACGATCCGCTCACCACGGCAGACCGGGAGGTCGAGGCGGCGCTGGGTGGCGATGCGGCGGGGCGGGGCGCATGAACCGGGTGCAGGTCCGCCTTTCCGTCGCCCTGGTCGCCGTCCTTCTGGCGGCGCTGACGGCGCTCAGCCTGCGCGCCTCCGGGCGGGCCGAGACGCTGCTGCTGCCGGAGATCACCGTCAAGGCCGAGACGGTCGGCCGCTCGGTCGCCGGGCTGGTCGACCGCGCACTGGAGGTCGGGATCCCCGTGGACCGCATGGTCGGGGTGGACGCCTATCTCCAGGGCATTGTCGACGCCCATCCCGACCTTGCGGCGATCACCGTCCGCGGCGCGGGCGGCGATGCTCTTTATGCCGGCGGCGTGGCCCGTCCCGATATGGCCTGGGTGGACGTTCCGGTGCCCGGCGAAGCGGCGACGGCACTGTCCGTCTCGGTCGGCCTGGATCCCGCTTTCGCCCGGGAGATCGTCTACAAGCTGTGGATCGACCTCGCCATCGTCATGGTCGTGACGGCCCTGGTCGCCCTGGAGCTTGTCTATATCAGCTTCGGCGTCGGGCGCTACGGCGCCATCGAGGGCGTCGAGCAGCGCCTGTCCGCCGTCAAGCACGGCGATCTGCGCCTGCATCCGCCGGTCGAGAGCACCGGCGTCTTCGGCGACGCCGCGCGGCGGATCGACGCCCGGCTGCAGGCCCTGGCCGACAAGGTCCGGGCGCTGCGGGCCGACCTTGCGGCGCGGGCCGACGGCGTGCGGCAGGCGGCGCTCGATGCAGTGGCGGGACGCTACCGGTTGGGCGAGAGCGTCGGGGGCTCGCCCCTGTCGGCGATCTCGATCCGGGCGCCGCTGTTCGTCTTCATGTTCGCCGAGGAGCTGACCCGGCCCTTCCTGCCCATCTACATCCAGGGTCTGTCCGCGCCCATCGCCGGGCTGTCGCCGGCCGTCGTGACCTCCCTCCCCATGGTGGTCTTCCTGGCGATCGTGGCGCTGGCGCAGCCGGTGCTCGGGACGGTGACGGAGCGGGCCGGCCGCCGCCGCTCCCTGATGACCGGCGCGGCCCTGGGGGCGGCCGGCTATGTCGCGACCGGCTTCGCCTATGACCTGCTCGGCCTGACCATCGCCCGGGCCCTGACCGCGATCGGCTTTGCCCTGGTGTTCGTCGCCGCCCAGGGCTTCGTCATCGACGCCACCGACACCCGCCAGCGCGCCCGGGGCATGGCGGTGTTCATCGGCGCCATACTGGTCGCCGGCCTGTGCGGCCCGCCGATCGGCGGCATCCTGGCCGAAAGGCTGGGCATGGCCACGACCTTCCTGATTGCCGGCGGCTTCGCCGTGGCGAGCCTGCTGCTGACCGCCATCGCCTTGCCGCGGACGGTCGCCCCGGCCAAACACGCCGCGATGATCGGCTGGCGGGACCTGAGCCGCAGCCTCTCTTCGGTGCGACTCGCCACCTTGTTGTTCCTGTGCGCCCTGCCGGCCAAGCTCGTTCTGTTTTCTGTCGGCTTCTTCCTGGTGCCGCTGCACATGGAGGCGACCGGCCATGACCAGGCGGCAATCGGCCGGTTGCTGATGATTTATCCGCTGGCCATGGTGGTTCTGGTTCCGGTCTTCGCCTCGCTCGCCGACCGCGATGACCGGCGGGTGCTGCTGGTGGCCAGCGGCGGCCTGCTCGCCGGTCTGGGTACGCTGCTGGTGCTGGGCGACCCGGAGAACGTCTTCGTGCTGGCCGCCATGCTGCTGCTGCTGGGCCTTGGCCAGGCGATGAGCATCGCACCGCAATCGGCCCTGGTCGGTGCCTTCGGCAAGAAACTGGCTACGCCGGTCTCCGAAGGCGCGGTCTACGGTGTCTTCCGGCTGATCGAGCGCAGCGGCAGTGCGCTGGGGCCGGTGCTTGGGGGCCTGCTGCTGGGTCTTTATGGTTTCTCGACGGCCGTCATGCTGATCGGGCTGGCCGTGGCGCTGGGTGCCGCGCTGTTCGGTCTCACAGTGATGGCGGTGCGGCGCACCGGCGAGGCAGCCTCGGGGGATGGATTGGAGAAGGATACGCCATGAGACGCAGGCATGTGCTGGCCCTGACGGCGGGCGGCGCCGGCACACTGGCCGCCGGTCGGCTGTGGGCCCGGCGCGACGAGCCCTTCCGGATCTATCGCATCACCTATCGCGGCCGTACGGCGGTGGAGGAAGGCTTCGACGACTATCTCGCCGCCAATGGCGTGCCGGTCGTCATGACCGAGCGGGATATCGGCCGCGATACCACGCTGCTGCCCGGCTTGATCGACGAGATCCGGGAGGTGCGGCCCGACCTCGTCGTGACCTGGGGAACGCCGGTTACCCTGGGTGTGGCCGGCCGGCATGACGAAGCGCATGACGACCGTCACATTACCGATATTCCGATCGTCTTCGCGCTTGTCTCCGCCCCGCTGCGGTCGGCGATCGTGCCGAGCCTGGAGCGTCCGCAGCGCAACGTCACCGGTGCAGTGCATGTCGTGCCGACCGAGACACAGCTCAGGGCCATGGCTTCCTATCGGCCATTCAGCCATCTCGGCGTGCTCTACACGCCGACCGAGCCGAACTCCGTCACGATTGTCGAGGAACTCGCCGAGCTGCAGCCGCGGCTTGGCTACACCCTGGTCCAGCGACGGATCCCCCTGGGCCCGGATGGCATGCCGACCGCCGACGGCATCGAGGAGCTGGTCGCCGAAATCCGCGCAGAGGGGGCCGAGTGGCTCTATCTCTTGCCGGATACCTTTCTCGGTACCGTTTATGACCGTGTCGTGCCAGCCGCCCTGGCCGTTGACCTGCCCACCTTCGGGGCCGTCGAACTGGCCGTCCGGCGCGGCGGTGCCCTGGTGGCGTTGGTCAGCCGCTATTATTCGGTCGGCCAGCTGGCCGCTTCAAAAGCGTTGCAAATCCTGGCCCAGGGTCGCAACCCCGGCGATATTCCGATCGAGACGCTCAGTCGCTTCTCTCTGATCATCAACATGGCTCTGGCCCGGGAGCTCGAACTCTACCCCCCGATCGACATGTTGAACTATGCCGAGGTCGTAACGGGGTGAGTACTGCCGCGCGGTCGGATCACGCTCCAAACCGGACACGCAAGATTGGCCGGTCGGCAGATCTCTCCGGTAGGCCAGACGAAGGGAGCGGCAGGGAGGGGATGCCAAAGTTCTTGCGAGCGATGTCCTTATTTTGGCGCGAGCTTGGTCCGGAAGATCTTACCCAGATCCATTCTTTGCACGTCACGGCTGCCAAGGCTCTCGGCCGTGCCGACCTTGTTCGGGCCGACAGCGAAGAGTTCTTTGCGGCCATTCTAGCCGGCAACGGGCGGATTTGCGGTGTGGTGGACGGACAGGGGCTTGCCGGGTATGGCCTGCTGCAATGGGGACGTGCGCCGGTCGGGGAGATTCGAACGGCTCTTGGCTTGTCGGATGCGATGCCTTTCGCGTTGCTCGGCGGCGCGTCGGTGCGCCCGGATCTCTGGGGGAACGGCCTGCATGAGGGCCTCATCGAGCGGCGGGTGATTCTGGCGCGCGAGATCGGCGTGAACCGGCTCGGCACCACGTCGGCTCCCGGCAATACCCGAAGCTGGACCAATCTGATGAACCGGGGTTTTGAAATCCGGGCCCTGATCGAGATCTATGGCGGCAATCTTCGCTATGTCCTGTACCGGGAAACGGACAAGCCCACCCTTCCAAACTCCGGCGGGCTGTGGTGCCCGTTCGGGGACATCGCAACACAGCGGCATTTTCTGCGAGGCGGACTGTCGGGGAGCGCCTGGCGCGTGACCGCCGAGGGCGACTATGAAATTGCCTGGTCCCGCTTCCGGCGGAACACTGTTGACAGCCCGTGACGACCGGCCATCGGCCCGCTCCACCTTCGGTCAGGCGGTGAGGCTGCCGACGGCGCCGGTGCAGTCGTCGTGGATCGCGAAGAGCTTGGCGAAGCCGCTGACCCGGAAGACGTCATGAACCTGCGGGCGCATGCCGGCCAGGGCCAAAGGGACCCCGCGCGCCTTGCTGCGTTTGGCGGCCATCAGCAGCACCCGCAGTCCGGCGCTGGAGATGTAACTCAGCTCGGTGAAATCGACGACCACCGGCCGGGACCCGTCGAATTTCGGCAGCAGCGCGGCCTCGGCCTCGCGCGCCGTGTTGCTGTCGATCCGTCCCACCGGGGTCAGCACGCAGACCCCGTCGCGCTCCTCTTCGCGGATATCCACGCATCGTCTCCTATTCGCTGTCGCCGTCTGTGGTCGCCGGCCGGACGCGCTTGGTCAAGGTCACCTCGTTCACGCCGTCCAGGCGGCGATATTCGAGCCCGTCCATCATCTCGCGCACCAGGTGCACGCCCAGCCCGCCGATCGGCCGGTCGTCGACATCCGAGTCGAGATCGGGGGCAGGGGCCTCGGCGGGATCGAAGGCGAGACCGGGATCGCGGATCCGGGCCGTCAGGACGTTCCCCGCCAGGCTGAGCGCCACCTCGATCCACGGGGCTTCGCCGCCGCCGCCGGTCCCTTCGGGGAAGCCGTAGGTGATGGTATTGGTCAGCAGTTCGTCGAGCGCCAGCGTCACGGCCTGGACAACGGCCTCGCCAAGGTCGTGCACGGCGCAGAAGGCCTCGACCCGGGCGGCGACCATGGCGATTTCGCCCAGATCCGCGTCGAGCGCCAGCTGCATCCGATCCGGCGGTGCCATGCGGCTCGGCGCCATCGCATCCTCGGGCTCGCCCGGCCCGCCGTCCCGGTTCCGGTCCCAGTCCCGGTCCCAGTCCCCGTCGACGACCCGATACACCTCCTCGCTGCCGAAGGACTTCGGCAGATCCCGGCGCCCAAGATAGACAATCCGATACCGCGGCGCATAGACCTGTCCGGTGAGCTGCGCTTCGTCGGCCCGCCTGTCCATCTCGGCCTTGAGCAGGGCGACGAAGTGCTGCGAGGCGCAGAGGGCGCCGGGCAGGGCGAGCGGCTCGATGCGGGCGGCCCGGTTGACATGATGGCCGAAAACCATCGACCGGCCGGTCAGCGGGTGCAGCCCGACAAAGACCGGGCCGGCATGCAGCGCCATGCGGAAGCGCGGCCGCCGGTCGAGCCCGAAGGCCGCCGGATCGATGGTGGCCACCGCTTCGGTCAGGGCGGCGGCATAGTCCGCGAGGTCGTGCGCCGTCTCGGCGGCCGCGTGCACCGCATCGCCCCAGCTGTTGATCAGCAGGGGCGCGGCGGCCCGCTCCTCGACCCGCTGCTGCGCCTCGGCCAGGAAGTCGAAGAGCAGCGGCACCGCGCGGTCCTCGAACCGGGTATAGGCGGCGATGTCGGCGAAGAGGATGGCGCGGACCGCCCGCGGACTGATTTCGGCGTCGAGTTCGGCCAGGGCCAGCGCGTCGGGATCGACCGGCGCCGGCTCGGCCAGCCCGGCCTCCAGCCGCAGATCGTCGAGGTCGATGACCGAAAGCCGCCCCAGCTCCGGCCACTGGTCCATGAAATCGGCCGGGCTGCCCGGCTCGGGCGGGGCCATGGCGCTCCACAGGACCATGAGATGCGGCGGCCGGTCGAGCGCCTCGCCGCGCAGGCGGGCCATGCCCTGCAGCATCTGGTTGTTGAAGCGGACCAGTGTCGCGTCGCCGAGGAGGTTTTCCTCGCAGCTGATGGTCACGCGGGCGGCGCGGGCACAGAGCCGCTCGAACCGCGCGACCCAGGCCTCGCCGGCCGGCGCCACATATTGCGCGACGAAATCGGCCCGGTCGCAGGGCAGGTAAAGATTGAGCTCGCCGCCGAGCGCGACGAGCGCCTCGCCGAAGAGGATGTCGCCGCCGGGCGCCGCCGAGGCATAGCCGATGACCGCCCCGAGCTCGATCAGCCGGGCGCGGACGGCGCGACGGACGACCGGCTCCAGCGCTTCCGGAAAGAAGTCGGCGCGATGGCCGCGGTCGACCCGCTGGCCGGCACAGAGGACGATGGCGGCCCCGTCGCTCATCTCATATGCCTGTTTTCATAGGCCCGGCCGTCGTCGACATCGTCCAGGGTGTCCAGCAGGGCCAGGCAGTCCGACAGGGTCCGCAGCGTATCCGCAAGCGCATGCGGCGTCGACCACCGGACATTTCCGAAAAGACGGCGCGGGGCGGCCGGACGGCGGCGGGCGCCGGCCAGCCAGAAGCCGCCATCCGCCGCCGGGCCGAAGACCAGGGCATGGCGCTCCAGGGCCAGGAATGCGTCGGCGATGTGGCGCGGCTGGATGGCCGGAATGTCGCTGCCGACGAGGACCACCGGTCCGGCCGGCGGACCGAAAGGCGGCGGACCCAGCATTCGGGCCATGCGGGCGCCGAGATCGCCCGGCCCTTGCGGCCGCAGCCGCGCTCGGGCCGCCTCGGCCGGCCAGAGGCTCGGGTCCTGGCCGGCCCTGTCCGGCGTCGCCGCCAGCCAGAGGCGCCAGCGCGGATCGCCGCCCAGCCGGCGCAGCAGCGCGGCCAGGGTCGCCCGGTAGAAGCGCGTCGCGGCGACCGGGCCGATATCCGCCGCCAGACGCCGCTTGACGGCGCCCATCACCGGCGCCTTGGCGAAGACCACGAGGTGGTTGGGGAGTCCGTCGGGCATATCAGGCTTATCCGAATCCGGGAGCGCGGCCGTCCCGGCCGCCTTTGGCCTGGACGCGTGTGCCCTTGCGGGCAAGATGCCCGCGCTCCTGCGGTTGGTCACCCATAGAGCCGGGCGATCAGCCGCGGCGGCAGGCCGGCGAAATAGAGCCCCAGGCACAGGAGATTGCGGGCCGGACGCGCCAGATAGCCATCGCGCCGATAGCGCCGGGCGGAGGTGCGGGCGGCGGCCGGCAACGCCCGGAGGTTGCGGCGGCCGATGCGGCGGACGAGGTCGACATCCTCCATCAGCGCCAGCGGCCGGAAGCCGCCGACCCGATCGTAATGCTCGCGGGCGATCAGCAGACCCTGGTCGCCATAGGGCAGGCCGAGCGCCCGGCAGCGCCAGGCGACCATCCGCTCCAGCCGCTTCGCCGCCGGGCCGTCGTCATCGAGCGCGAAGCGGAAATAGCCGGCCCGGCCGGCCGGCGCTTCGGCCATGAACCGCGCGACCGCCTCCGCCCAGCCCGGCTCCGGCACCGTGTCGGCATGCAGGAACAGCAGCCATCCGCCGCGCGCCGCCGCCGCGCCGGCCATCAGCTGCGGCCCCCGCCCGCGCGGTGCGGCGATCGCCCGGGCGCCCAGGCTTTCCGCAAGCTCCGGAGTGCCGTCCTGCGAGCCGCCGTCGACCACGATCGTTTCCGGATCGAGCGCCGCGGCGCCGGCCTGCAGCGCCCGCAGCACCGCCGGCAGCGTGCCGGCCGCCTCCAGCGCCGGAATGACGACGCTGAGGGCCGGGGCCGCTCCGCCGGCTGCGGCGCTACCCCCCGACCCAGGCGATGCGCAGGACATTGGTGCTGCCCGGCGTGCCGAAGGGCAGGCCGGCGGTGATCACGATGCGCTGGGCCGGTTCGGCGATGCCTTCGCTCTGGGCGATGGCGCAGGCGGTGGCCACCATGCCGTCGAAATCGCGGATCTCGTCGGCGCGGAAGGCCGGATGCACGCCCCAGCACAGCGCCAGGCGACGGGCGGTGCGCTGCTCCGGCGTCAGGCAGATGATCGGCACCTCGGGCCGCTCGCGCGCCGCCCGGAGCGTCGTCGAGCCGGAGGTCGTATAGGTGACGATGGCGGCGGCCGAGACGGTGCTGGCCACCTGGCGGGCGGCAGCGGTGATCGCGTCGGCGGCGGTCTTGTCCGGCTCCGTGCCGACGCCGTCGAGGATCGTCCGGTAGAGCGGATCGCGCTGCACCCGCCGGGCGATGCGGTCCATCATGGTCACGGCCTCGACCGGATACTGGCCGATCGCGGTCTCGGCCGAAAGCATGACCGCATCGGCCCCGTCGAACACCGCGGTGGCGACGTCGGAGGCCTCGGCGCGGGTCGGCGTCGGGCTGGCGATCATGCTCTCCAGCATCTGGGTGGCGACGATCACCGGCTTGCCGGACTTGCGGCTCTCCTGAATGATGCGTTTCTGCAGGCCGGGCACATCCTCCGCCTGCATTTCGACGCCGAGATCGCCGCGGGCCACCATCACGGCGTCGGTCATATCGAGCAGCTCGGTGAGGTAATGCACGGCCGACGGCTTTTCGAGCTTGATGATGATATGCGCCCGGCCGGCGATCAGGCGGCGGGCATCGGCGACGTCCTGGGGTCGCTGCACGAAGGACAGCGCGATCCAGTCGACCTTGTGCTCGACCGCGAAGCGCAGGTCGCCGCGGTCCTTGTCGGTCAAAGCCGACATCGCCAGTTCCGTGTCCGGGAGGTTGAGGCCCTTGCGGTCGGACAGCGGGCCGCCGACCTCGACCCGGGTCTCGGCGAAATCCGGGCCGCAGTCCTCGACCCGCAGGCGGATGGCGCCGTCATTCAGCAGCAGCGTCTCGCCCGGCGTCAGGCTGGCGAAGACCTCCGGATGCGGCAGCGGCACCCGCGCCTCGGTTCCCGGGGTCGGGTCGGTGTCGAGCCGGAAGGGCCGGCCTTCGGTCAGGCGGACCGTGCCGTCGGCGAACGTGCCAATGCGCAGCTTCGGGCCCTGCAGGTCGGCGATGATGGCGATCGGCCGGCGGTATTCCGCCTCCAGCGCCCGAATCGCCCGGATCCGTTCGGCGTGCTCGGCCTGGGTGCCGTGGCTGAAATTCAGTCGGAAGACGTCGACCCCGGCCACCAGGAGCGCCCGGATCATCGCGGGCTCGGAGGTCGCCGGACCCAGGGTCGCGACGATCTTGGACTGGCGGGTGCGTCGGATGGCGGGGCGATCTTGGCGATCGGTCATGGGTCGCAGGCCGGTTTGTGCGAGGACACGGGCCCTTTTCGTACGCCGGGGCGCCGTGTTCCGGATGTCGGCCACCGCAGCCGCCGGAAGGCAAACGACACAGAACCATATTCCCCGACCGGCGCCAAGGCCATGACGGCGGACGGGTGACAAGCTGCGGCCACGGGTGTAAACACCGCCCGCACGCGTCGTGAGGGACACAGGACCATCATGCCGGCTTTCCTGGCGGCTCTGGCCGGGCTTTCGCTGCTGATCTGGCTTTATCTGCTGCTGGCGCGGCGCGGCTTCTGGCGGGCCGACCGCTTTCTGCCGGCCGAAGCCGCCGATCCCGCGGCTGCGCCCGCTCCGGCCGGCGGCTGGCCGGCGGTGACGGCGGTGGTGCCGGCCCGCGACGAGGCGGCGGTGATCGCCGACAGTCTCGCCGCGCTGCGGGCGCAGGACTATCCCGGCCGTTTCCGGGTGGTGGTGGTCGACGACGACAGCAGCGACGGTACCGCGGCGATCGCCGGCCGGGTTGCCGAAGGGACGGCGAGCTCCGTCGCGGTCCGGGTGATCCGCGGCGCGCCGCTGCCGCCCGGCTGGTCGGGCAAGGTCTGGGCCCTCTCCCAGGGTGCGGCCCATGCCGCCGGCGTCGAGCCCGAGGCGCGGTATCTGCTGTTGACCGACGCCGATATCGCCCACGATCCGGCCAGCCTGCGCCGTCTGGTGGCCTTCGCCGAGGCGGAGGACCGCGATCTCGTCTCGCTGATGGCGCGCCTGCAGGCACCGGGGGCCTGGGCGAGGCTGCTGATCCCGGCCTTCGTCTTTTTCTTTCAGAAGCTCTATCCCTTCCCCGCCGTTGCCGATCCGGCCAGCCGGGTCGCCGGCGCGGCCGGGGGCTGCCTGCTGGTCCGGCGGCAGGCGCTGGACCGGGCCGGCGGGCTGGAGGCCATACGCGGCGCGCTGATCGACGACTGCACCCTCGCCCGGGCGGTGAAGGACAGCGGCGGGCGGCTCTGGCTGGGCCTGACCCGCACGGTCCGCAGCCTGCGGCCCTATCACGGCCTGGGGGATATCTGGCGGATGGTGGCGCGGACGGCGTACACCCAGCTCGACCATCGGCCGTCGCTGCTGGCCGGCACGGTGCTGGCCATGGCGCTCACCTACCTGGTGCCGCCGCTGGCGCTGCTGGCGCTGCCCTGGCACGGCAGCGCCGCGGCCGCGGCCCTGGGCGGGCTGGCCTGGCTGGCCATGGCCGCGGCCTATCGCCCGACTCTGGCTCTCTACGAACGGCCGGTCGGGGAGGCGCTGCTGCTGCCGCTGGCGGCCCTGCTCTACACGGCGATGACCGTCGACTCGGCCCTGGCGCACTGGCGCGGCGCCGGGGGGCGCTGGAAGGGCCGGACCCGGAGTGCGGCGGCGGAGGGCTCGTCATGACCGGCGCGGCGGAGACGCCCTCCGGCAAGGGGGCGGGGGACGAGAATTTCCCCGTCGGCTCCTTTCTCCTGCCGGCCCGATTGCGCCCGCATGTGGCGGTGTTCTACGCGTTTGCCCGGGCGATCGACGACATCGCCGACAATCCGGACCTGGCGCCGGAGGACAAGATCGCCCGGCTCGACGGGTTCGAGCGGGCCCTGTCTGACCCGGCGCACGAGCCGGCGGCCTTCGCCAAGGCGCATGCCCTGCGCGACAGCCTGGCCGCCTGCGGGGTGACCGACCGCCATGCCCGCGATCTCATCGCCGCGTTCAAGCAGGACGCCGTCAAGCCGCGCTATGCCGATTGGGACGAGCTGATGGGCTATTGCCGGCTGTCGGCGGCGCCCGTCGGGCGCTATCTGCTCGACCTGCACGGCGAGGACGCGGCCGGCTATCCGGCTTCCGACGCGCTCTGCCATGCGCTGCAGGTTCTGAACCATCTGCAGGACTGCCAGGAGGATTTCCGGACGCTCGACCGGGTCTATCTGCCGGCGGACTGGCTGGAGGCGGCCGGGGAGAGCGTTGCGGCGCTCGACCGGCCGGCCGTGTCGCCCGGCTTGCGCCGCGTTCTCGACCAGTGCCTCGACGGCTGCGAGGCCCTGATGGCGGCGGCCCGAACCCTGCCCGGCCGGCTGACCGACCGGCGCCTGGCGATGGAATCGGCGGTGATCGTGCGGCTGGCCGACCGGCTGACGGTGCTGCTGCGGCGCGGCGATCCGCTTGCGGGGCGGGTGGCGCTGTCCAGGGCCGATTTCGCCCGCTGCGGCATGCAGGGAATGGTCGACGGGCTGTTCGGCGGCCTGACGGGCCGGCGGGTCCGGCCGGCACCGCGCTCCGGGGAGGCGTGAGGCCGATGGCGGTGTCGGGCATGCCGGGCCGGACGGCCGACGGCGAACCGCCGGCAACGCCGCCCTCGCGTGCCGAAGGGTCGGATCCGGACGCAGCCCTGGCGCATGTCCGGCGGGTCGTCGCCGAGTCCGGCACCTCCTTCTCGCTCGGCATGAAGATGCTCGGCCGGGCGCGGCGCGACGCCATGTACGCGGTCTATGCCTTTTGCCGCGAGGTCGACGACATCGCCGATGACGAGACCGTCGACGCGGAAACCGGCACGGACGACCGGCTGGCGCGGCTGGCCGACTGGCGGGCCGAGATCGACGGGCTTTATGCCGGCCGGCCGACCCGGCTGACCGCCCGGGCCCTGGCCGGCCCGGTCCGCGATTACGCCCTCCCCAAGGCCGAGTTCCTGGCCGTCATCGAGGGCATGGAAATGGACGCGCGGGAGGCGATGTGTGCCCCGCCGCCGGACGCCCTGCGGCATTATTGCCGCTGTGTCGCCGGGGCGGTCGGCCTGCTGTCCATCCGGGTTTTCGGAGCGCGGGGGGAAGAGGGCGAAGCCTTCGCCCTCGCCCTGGGCGAGGCGCTGCAGCTGACCAATATCCTTCGCGATCTGGACGAGGACGCGGCGCGCGGCCGGCTCTATCTGCCGGCCGATGTGCTGGCCGCGCACGGGCTGGACGGCGCCGCGCCGCCTGCGGTCCTTGCCCATCCGGCGCTCGACCCGGTCTGCCGCACGGTCGCCGGGCGGGCCCGCGCGCGCTTCGCCGAGGCCGACCGGCTCCTGGCGCTGAGCGACCGCCGCGTCTTGCGACCCGCCTTGCTGATGATGGGCATCTACGAGCGTATTCTCGACCGTCTGCTTGAACGCGGCTGGCAGCCGCCCCGAGCCGGCCTGCGCCTGTCGAAGGCGGAGAAGCTCTGGGCCGCCTTCCGCCACGGGCTGTGGCGCACGCCATGACCAATGTTCACGTCGTCGGGGCCGGCATGGCCGGACTGGCCTGCGCCGTCCACCTCGCCGAGGCGGGCCACACGGTGGTCCTCTACGACGCCGCCCCGCAGGCCGGCGGCCGCGCCCGCTCCTACCATGACGAGGGCCTGGACCGCCGGATCGACAATGGCAGCCACCTGCTGTTCAGCGCCAACCGGGCGGCCTTGAGCTATCTGAAGACCATCGGGGCGCTGGACGCGATCGCCGATCCGGGAGAGGCGGCCTTCCCCTTCGTCGACCTGGAGAGCGGCCGGCGCTGGACGGTGCGGATGAACCCCGGCCGCATGCCCTGGTGGCTGTTCAATCCCCACGCCCGGGTCCCGGGCCTGCGGCTGCGCGATCTCGGCGGACTGCGGCGGCTGGCCCGGGCCGGGCGGAAGGCGGTCGTGACCGATTGCGTCGACCGGACCGCAGCGCTCTACCGCAATTTCTGGGAGCCGCTGACCCTGGCGGTGCTCAACACACCCCCGGAGCAGGCCTCGGCCCGGCTGCTCTGGCGCATGCTGGCGGAGTCGGTCATGCGCGGCGGCCGCTTCTGCCGGCCGCTGATCGCCCGCGACTGCCTGGCGGCGGCGCTGGTCGACCCGGCTTTGGCCTTTATCCGGGCGCGGGGCGGGATAATCTGCTTCGGCCATCGGGTGCGGGCGATCGAGGTCTCGGCCGGCAATGCCAGCCGCATCGACTTCGTCCAGGGCTGGGAGCCGCTGACGCCTGAGGATCGCCTTGTCGTGGCCCTGCCGGCGCCCAATGCCCGGGCGCTGCTGCCGGACCTCGAGGTGCCGGAAGGCCATCACGCCATCGTCAACGCGCATTTCGCGGTGGAGCCCGCGCGCGACGGACCGGCGGAGCCGCGGCTGGTCGGTCTGCTCGGCGGGGTGGGGCACTGGCTGTTCGTCCGGCCGAACCTGATCAGCGTCACGGTCAGTGCCGCCGACGGCCTTGCCGACCGCCCGGCCGCCATGCTGCTGCCCGAGCTCTGGGCCGAGGCCGCCCGAGCGCTGGCGCTGCCGTCCAGGCCGGTGCCGCCGGGCCGGCTGATCCGCGAGAAGCGCGCCACCTACGCCCAGACGCCGGCCAATGCCGCACGCCGGCCGGGACCGCGCACGGCGCTCGGCAATGTGCTGCTGGCCGGCGACTGGACCGATACCGGCCTGCCGGCGACGATCGAAGGCGCCATCCGCTCGGGCGAGCGTGCCGCCGCCCTGTGCGATTGAGCGCGCGGAGTCCGCGCCGGCTTGCCGGGCTGCGGCGCAGCTGCTAGGTATCCCGCTCCAACCCTCCGGTCTCCCAAAGCTTTTCTCCAAGGCGTCCTCATGAAGATCAACGCGCTGAATATCCGGCCCGGCAATGTCCTCGATTACGAGGGCAAGCTGATGGTGGTCACGAAAATCGATATCATCCAGCCGGGCAAGGGCAATGCCGTCATCCAGGTCGACATGAAGGACATCCGCACCGGGGTGAAGACGAACAATCGCTGGCGGACCCAGGACACGGTGGAAAAGGCCTTCCTCGACGAGCAGGAGATGCAGTACCTCTATGAGGAGGGCGGAAACTTCACCTTTATGGACACGACGACTTTCGAACAGACGACGGTGCCGCGCGACGTCGTCGGCGATCCGGCCGTTTATCTGCAGGAGAACATGGTCTGCACGCTGGTCAGCCATGAAGGCAATCCGATCAGCGTCGAGCTGCCGCAGAACGTGACCATGGAAGTCGTGGAGGCCGAGCCGGTGGTCAAAGGCCAGACGGCATCGTCCTCCTACAAACCGGCCATTCTCGAGAACGGCGCCAAGGTGATGGTGCCCCCGCATATCGGGACCGGCACGCGGGTGGTCGTGAACACCGCCGACGGCACCTATGTCGAGCGTGCCAAGGACTGATCCCGGCCCGTTTTAAGGGCGGAACCCTTTTTCGCTTTTTCTGGAGGCGTTCATGGCGGCCATCCGGTCGGCCCTGATCAACGTCATGGTGCGCAGTGCGCAGAAGGCCGGCCGCCTGCTGGTGCGGGATTTCGGCGAGGTCGAGCAGCTGCAGGTCTCGCGCAAGGGGCCGGCCGACTTCGTTTCGACCGCCGACCACAAGGCCGAGCAGGCGCTCAAGGCCGAGCTGCGCAAGGCCCGGCCGCAATTCGGCTTTCTGATGGAGGAGAGCGGCGCCTCGGGCAGCGAGACGGCGGAGGCGCGCTGGATCGTCGACCCGCTCGACGGCACAACCAATTTCCTGCATGGCATCCCGCATTTCGCCCTGTCGATCGGGCTGGAGCAGGGCGGCGAACTGGTTGCCGGCGTGGTGTACAATCCCATTACCGACGAGCTTTTCTGGGGCGAGAAGGGGCAGGGCGCCTTCTTCAACGACCGTCGTTTGCGGGTCTCCGGCCGCCGCAATCTCGCCGAGGCGCTGGTGGCCACCGGCGTGCCCTTTCTCGGCCATGGCGATCCGGAAGGCTTCAAGGCCGAGCTGGCGGCGCTGATGCCGCGCATCGCCGGCATCCGGCGGTTCGGCGCGGCCTCCCTCGACCTCGCCTATGTCGCGGCCGGGCGCTTCGACGCCTTCTGGGAGCGCGACCTGAGTCCCTGGGACGTCGCCGCCGGCATCGTCCTGGTGCGCGAGGCGGGGGGCTTCGTCAGCGAGATCGGCGGCGGCCATGCGCCGATGATGTCCGGGTCGATCCTTGCTGCCAATGCCCATCTCCACCTGCCGATCGGCAAGGTGCTGCGCGATGCGGCCGGGGCCGGGGCGTCCGGGGCGGGGTCGCCGGGCCGACATTCCGGTTTATGACGTTTTCGCAAAGCGGTTGTTCGGACGCGCCGGATTGGTTTATTGTTGCGTCCGGACGCCATAACGAGTCAGGGCGCCAGCGCCCAGCCGCGCCGCGCTCGATCGGGGCGGCCCGCCGCTGAAGGCGTCGCCGGGCACGATGCAGAGACAGTTTCTCAACCGGGTTCTGGCCGGGACGGCTCTGGCGGCGTTGCTTCTCGTCGCTGTCCCGATCTCCGCCAATGCACAGCCGGCTGATCCACGGGCACGACCCGGACCCGTTGCCGTGCCCGGGTTGCCCTTCGCCGTGCCCACCCCGCCCGTTCCTCCCGCCGTCCGCCGGGGGGAGGACGAGGCGCCGGCCTCGGCGCCGATTGCCGAGACGACGCTGGGGTGGACGCCGCCCCTGCCGCCGCGTCGGGGCGATGCGGCCGGCGAAGCGCCTGTGGATGACGCCGGGCCGGAGGCCGCCGCCGACCCGCAGGATGCGCCGGAAGAGCCCGTCCCGGCTCCGCCGGATGTCGCGGTCCGGCCGCCCGTCGCCGATGGGCGCTCCTTCACCCCGCCTTTGCCGCCGCGGCGCGGCGAGCCGGGGGAGGAGGCCGGC
>JAAAOG010000201.1 GCA_009909005.1 Alphaproteobacteria bacterium
CCGCTGCCCCCAGGCCTTCGCCCCCTGTTCGACCACTGTCCCGCCCCCGTCGACATCGGCCCGCCCGCTCCCACCACGTCCGCTGCCTCCTGCACGGCGGCGCGCCGACCTCATGGTAGGCTGGCGGTAAGCGACCCGAACCCCGTCATGTCAAAGCCGATGGCGATTTGCTCAAGGTCATTTATTTCACAAGAAAAGGGTTGGCACCTCTGCAGCACAACCCGTCGATATTGAATGTCTTATTGCATGTGTTACTGCTACGACTTCGCATCCAAATCGGAAAGAGACGCGAGGCTTCGCTTTTTTTTGTATAACATCAATGAAATGCTGGAGTTGTCTTTCCAGTGGGTCTTCGCTCGAAACCGCAAAGATACCCTTATCCACTACAGAATTCCATGATTCTGGCTGACCTTCTGATGGGCCTATAAAAGTCATTGACGGAATCTTTATAGAAGCTTTGGTCCCAGATATTTCATAGCAATCAGAATCAACATCATTCCAAAAATATTGATTTTCACCCGACGTTTGCTCCCAACTTTCTGTTGACATAGCGCAGTCAGATATTACGAAACTGCCGAGAACACCATTCTTGAAAACCATGTTGACCACCGCTGTATCTTCAACAGTAAAATTTCTTGCATGATTTGAAGAAAACGCATGCACCAAAGAGATTTGTCCAAGAATTCTGATCATGCTTGCTATATCATGGACGAAATTAATATTCAATGGTCCGCCACCTTCAACGACCCGCCATGCTTGAGCTTCGAAGTATGAAGCGGGCTTAAAAAATTTGCTTGATCCTCGTACACACACGATTTTTCCCAGTGCCTTTTTTTCAAGAACTTGACAGGTTGCGTCAACTATTGGACTAAAAAGACGATGATGGCCAACTAGTACAATATCTTGGATACCCTTGTCATCGTGATAAAGTTTTAATGCCGAATATAAATCTGCTGACAACGGTTTTTCCACTAAAGTAGGTAGCCTTAATTTCAAACAACTCCTCATATTTTCTATGTGCGTTTGAGTCGGAGATGCAATTATAACGGCGTCAACCTTCGTGTTCTGCATTAGTTCTTGGATTGACGTCGCGCAGTATACATGATTGAGACCCTCACCGTGAATAGCTCGTCCTTTAGGATGAACGAAGCCGGCGAGCTCGGCTCGATTGGAACGCTTCAATCGCCCCGCGTGCTCTCTGCCTATTGCACCGGGGCCGATAATCGCTATTCTAACAGGGTGACTCTCATCCATGACGTGCGGTGGAATGCTGAGTTGCTGCCTCGGGTCCTCTCTCTGCCGTGGAGAGAGAATAAATAGGAATTATCGCATGTCTTCTCTGGGCTACGCTCAAGTAGATCAATTCGTCTTTACGCCATGTGATACTCCAGAAATTCGAGTTTTACTATTGCGAGATGAAGATGCGCGCCCAATTATTGGCAAATTTTTTAAGGAATTTAGCCCTCACAAGGCAATTATAGGAACCAATGAGAAACTCTCTTCGCTCCATGCCGAGATACACAAGCGAATCAGATACGAAAAGCCGGCTAGGAAAATTGGCAATTACGTTAATACTGTATTAAATGCGGCATCATTGACTGAGACAGGATTTTCCTGGTCTTTGGGCGGGTTACTCAATCACCAGAATCCGGCAGCCGCTGTCGTCACATTGCCCCGTCTGCTGCTAATCTATGAAGATGATTTATCAGTAGAAAATCTATCATCATTTTTTTCCCTTTTTAAACAAGTAGATTCAGAAACTCGTCCAGCTATTATTTTTATCGCAAGATCAGATATTCCGTCGGCAGCGACGAAGCTTGCTGCTTGTGGTGATGAAATTGCTGTTCTCACTTTGGCCCCTTCTGGAATTCAAGAGCTTCCCGTGAGCGCAGTGGGTTCGGCCGAGTTACATGAATTTTTAAAGCTCTTCATTGCCGAGGCGGATGGTACATGCATAGCAACTGATCGCGATAGATTGAAATTTACAGGTAATAATAGGGGCGCTCTTACTAGTATAGCGGTCGAAATGCTTAAAATACAGTCTCTATTTCGTGTCGGGCGAAAATTTGACGCCAAAGCAAAAATAGAAAATGTTGAGAAAGAATTAGCCATGCTGAGTGAATTTAAAGAAACATCCATAGACCGTGAATTGCTTTACATTAGAGGTCTTCTTGACCTTTGGTATGTGTACGTCACAGAGGATTGTATTTCGAGAATTCAGAATGCGGTTAGCATCGCTGACAGGCTTAAAGATGAACTTCTTTTGGCGCATGCCTTGAAGCAGGTCCCAATGCTGCATGGATACGGAGAACTAGCCCGCCAACATTTAATGAGAGCAAAAAATATCTTTTTATCACACGCTGAGACAGAACATGCCTTATTTGTCGATAACAACGCAGTGGTGAATGATCTTTATACTGTAGATGATTGCTCTCCACAAGCGACGAGAATGAGTAATTATATTGTCGAATTCTGTCCCTATATCCGTCGATCAACAACCTTCCACTCCAATGCCGGAATTTCTTGTCTCATTACTGGACAAACAGCTAAAGCACTCGAGTTTTTTGAACGCGCTGTCGCGGGGTCTGGGCCGGCGGTGAATAAGCTGACCTCGGAGATCAATCGCTTCATCGCTCGATACATTGATGGAGAAGAGATAGATAAAGAAGAGGCTTACCGCTTTCTACGAAAGCTGGAGAGGTCAAATGTCCCGAAGGGCTTTGATTACCATCAGACTGTTATGCTAGCAAATCTGTGGAAGATATTTCATACGGACCTAAGCGTTGCGTCGGAAATTTTGAATGTTCTTCGAGGCAAACAGTTTCTCCCCTATGACAAGTTTTTGGATTCGCCTGATAGGCTTATACGATTTTCTCTGTCGTACATGCAGGCAGTCAGCAAGACAGCCAGGGGAAATCCACCGGGCCGACTGGGTGCGTTTTTTGAACAACATGGCCTCTGGTTGTCTGCACATGTATTTTATAGGTAAATATTTTAGTTTGTACAAACAAAACTCCTCTTCTCGGCCATCCCTTTACAATTGGACGCTAAGTTGCGATCTCTGAGGCATAGAGCATCAAACCAACTATTGCCGCTTCTTCTTTTAGAGATTGCAAAAGTTTTACAAGACAAGGATCCAATTCGTAATGTTCTTTACAGTTTAATGATAATAAGTGTTTCAACATATGACCGAAACCGCTTTCTCGGCTCACTGTTGGTGTAGGGTTTGCTTCAAGGAAAAATGAGTTATCAAGGGACATCTGTTCCGGTATTGATTTATTTCGTGAGTCTATACGAAAATCTATTCTATAGATAGACGAATACCCGATTTTTTCACATAGAGCATAGATTTCACGCCGCAGAGCTGGGTCAACTGCAACATTTCGGCGCACAAAAGTCGGTTTTGTACTTTCAGATAGTTTTTCTTCTTCAGAAAAAGTCCAGGAAGCCCGTTCTGTCTCTTCTGGGATAAGGAGTTGCGCACCAATTACACTATATTGAAGATTAGGCTGCAATACAATAGCAACTGTTGCATCAAAACCTTCGATAAACTCTTGAACGATATCTTTTCCGAATGTGACGTCATGGAGTTCTTTGCCACGAAGCAATTGAAGGCCGCGACTCATGCCTAAATCCCTTGGTTTTCTAACATAGATTGCGCCACCTCCATCAGATTTCCATGGTTTTGGTAACCTTAGTTTTGTCGTCGCTGCAAGCGCGTTAGCAAGATCCTTGCGCTCACCAACAATATGAACGTCTGACGCACATGGGGCGACAGGTATTCTTGCCCAGCTAGCGCCGGACGCAATTATTGGCCAGCTTGCTATCTGAAGTAAACCCGAATGTAAATTAAGTATATAGTCTCCCATCGTTTCGGGGGAATGTGCCATTTCCTTTAAATAAAGGTCAACATCGATATAGCGTGGGCTAGCACCTAATTTTTCTATACCTGCCCCAAAAAAGAAGACGACATCAGATCGCCAACGGTCGTACCATGTTAACTTGGGTTCGACGCGATTGCTAAAGCTGTAGACTACAGCAACGGTCTTCCCGTGTAACGAATCAAGGAAAGACGAGAAACCTTGAATCCAGTCAGCCATGATGATAATTCCTATTTATAACCTCCTTCATCTCCGGTTGATTTTTCAGACCGCTTAATGAAATTTTGCGAGCTCCGGTTCAAAAGAAAGTCTAGATGGACGGCGCCGCGCCTACTTACCCCTCTGCGGAGGGCAGCCGAGCCCTCTCAAATCATCCGCTTGCGCAGTGTGGCGGAGATCCATTCGCTGGCGGCGACGATGGCGAAGATGGCGATCAGGATTACCGTGACTTCGCGCCAGGCGAAGCTGTTCATGGCGGTGTTCAGGGTGATGCCGATGCCGCCGGCGCCGACCAGGCCGATGATGGCCGACTGGCGGATGTTGATGTCCCAGCGGAAGGTCATGACGCCGACGATCACCGGCATGATCTGCGGCAGGATGCCGTAGATCAGCACCTTGGCCGGGCCGGCGCCGGTGGCGCGGATCGCCTCGACCTGGCCGGGTTCGATCTCCTCGATGCCCTCGGCCACCAGCTTCGCGGTGAAGCCGATCGAGGAGACGGCGATCGCCACCATGCCGGCGGCCGGGCCGGGCCCGAAGACGACGGCGAAGATCAGCGCCCAGACCAGCTCGTTGACCGAGCGCGAGCCGACGACGATCACCCGCGCCAGCCACAGGGTGGCCTTGTTGGGCGTCAGGTTCTGCGCCGCCAGCAGCGCCACCGGGATCGACAGCAGCCCGCCCACCAGCGTGCCGATGGTGGCGATGTTGATGGTCTCGATCATCGGGTCGACGATGTCGAGGAAGAACGGCCAGTCGGGCGGCACCATGCGGCCGGCGAGATCGCCGATCTGCTCCGGCGCGTCGAGGACGAAGGGCCAGTAGATGTCCATCGCCGTGGCGGCCCAGACGATCGCCATGACCCCGCCGAGATAGGCCGCGAACTGCCACATCCGCTGGCGCCGGGAATAGCGCTCCCAGACCCGCGGCGGCCGCCCGCCCGCCTCCTGCCGCGTGCCGGTCATGTGATGCGCGCCCGGGCGACGCCGCTCGCCCATTCCGCCACCAGCACCACGGCGATGATCGACAGCAGGATCGCCGCGCTGAAATCGTACTCATAGCGGGAGAAGGAATTGTAGAGCACCGCGCCGACGCCGCCGGCGCCGACAATGCCGAGGATGGTCGATTCGCGCAGATTGATGTCGAGCCGGTAGATGCACAGGCCGATGAAGCGCGGCATGACCTGGGGGAGAATGCCGAAGAGCAGCACATGCACCGGGCCGGCGCCGGTGGCGCGGACCGCCTCGACCTGGCCGGGGTCCATGGCCTCGATCTCCTCGGCCAGCAGCTTGCCGACAAAGCCGGTCGAGGCGATGAACAGGGTCAGCACCCCGGCAAAGGCGCCGAAGCCGAAGGCCTTGACGAAGAAAATGGCGATGAGGACTTCCGGAAAGGTGCGCGAGAGGCCGATATAGCCGCGCGACAGCCAGTAGACCGGGGCCGGGGCGACATTGGCGGCGGCGCCGAGGCCGATGGGGATGCTGACCACGGCGCCGGCCGCGGTGGCGACGATCGCCATCTGCAGGCTCTCCACCAGGCCGTCGAGCAGCAGCTCCCAGCGGGCGAAGTCCGGCGGCACCATCTGCCCCAGCATGTCGAATGCCCTGGGAATGCCGCGGGCGATGCGCTCGAGATCGAACTCAAGGTCGCCGATGCCCCAGACCAGATAGGCAAGGACCGCCACGATCAGGCCCCAGCGCAGCGCCGGGTTGGGGATCAGCGGCGGCTTGCGCCAATGGCGCGGTCGGGCGGGCCGGGCCGCCCCGGCCTGGGCCGTCACGAGGCCGCCTCCCGCCGCGCCGACCCCGCCCCGGCCTCCGGCTCCTCGCGGCGCAGGGTCTGGCGCCAGTCGGCGGCGCCGTAGATGCGGGTGAGCACCGCCTCGTCGACGGCCGCCGGCGGACCGTCGAACACGACATGGCCGCGGGCCAGCCCGACGACCCGCTCGGCGAACATCAGGGCCAGCCCGACATCGTGGATATTGATCAGCGCCGGCAGGCCGCGCTCGCGCGCCAGGCCGCAGATCAGCTCGAAAATGGTGCGGGCGGTCTTGGGATCGAGCGCCGAGGTCGGCTCGTCGACCAGCAGGATCTTCGGCTCCTGCATCAGGGCGCGGGCGATGCCGACCCGCTGGCGCTGGCCGCCGGAGAGCTGGTCGGCGCGGCTGTTCTCGAACCCCTCCAGCCCGACCCGGTCGAGCAGGGCGAAGGCGGCGTCGATATCGTGCGGCGGAAAGCGGCGGAAGGCCGCCTGCAGGATGGAGACATAGCCGAGCCGGCCGGACAGGACGTTCTCCATCACCGTCAGCCGCTCGACCAGATTGAACTCCTGGAAGATCATCGCGATTTCGCGGCGGGCCCGGCGCAGCTGCCGGTGGCTCATCGCCGTCAGGTCGCCGCCGTCCAGCACCACCCGCCCGGCCGTCGGTTCGACCAGGCGGTTGATGCAGCGGATCAGGGTGGACTTGCCGGCGCCGGAGGGGCCGATGATCGCCACCACCTCGGCCCGGGCGAACTCCAGGCTGCAGGAGTCGAGGGCGGCAATGCCGCCCTCATAGGTCTTGCTCAGGCCCTCCAGGCGCAGCATCGGGTCAGACCCGGCTCACTCGGACAGGCCTTCCTGGGTGTATTCGACGTCGTTCTGGTTCTGGATGGTGCGGATCGTAGCCCAGTTCTCGCGATAGCTGATGGGGATGAAGCGGTCGGCGTCGCTGAATTCCTCGCCGACGGTGGTGCCTTCGAAGTCGAAGGTGAAAAAGGCCTTCTGGATCAGCAGCTGCAGCACCGGATCGAGATTGTGGGCCATGCCGAAGGCGGTGGTCGGGAAGGGCTGGCTCTCATAGACGACGCGCAGATCGGCGCGGTCGACGACGCCGCGGTCGGCCATGCGGTCGAGCACGCTGGAGGCGATCGGCGCGGCGACATAGTCCTGGTTGGCGACGCCGAGGATCGACTGGTCATGGCCGCCGGAATAGACGACTTCGTAGTCTTCGTCCGGCACCACGCCCAGGGAGGCGAGCAGCGCCCGCGGCGCCTGGTTGCCGGAGTTGGAGGCCGGCTCGGTGTGGGCGACGGTCTCGCCCGCCAGGTCCTCGATCGACTGGATGTCGGTGTCGACGTGGGTGATGACCTGCATGCGATAGCCGTACTGGCCGTCCTCGGTCCCCATGATGGTGAAGGGGTTGAAGCCGGCGATGTTGACGCCGAAGGGGGTCGAGCCGGTGGACAGGCCGGCGACGTGCAGGCGGCCGCTGCGCAGCGCCTCGATCTGGGCGGCATAGGACTGGGCCGAGAAGTACCGCACCTCCTTGCCGGTCACCTCTTCGAGATGGGCGACGAAGGGGGCGAAGACGTCCACATAGATCGCCGGATCCTCGACCGGAACATAGGAGAAGAACAGCGTGTCGGGATCGGTCCACTCGCCGCGGTCCATCGGCAGGTCGGCGACAAGGTCGCGGTTCTCGTCGCAATAGCGCTCGGCAAGATCGCCGCGATGGCTGCAGCTCATCTCCTGGGCGGGTGCGGCACCGGCCGCCAGCATGGTGCCGGCGGCAATCCCGGCGGCGAGCACGGTGCGCACCGTGGTGATGGGGTGGAGCGTCATGGGGTTCCTCTCCGCGTTTTCGATCGGGTCAGTCTTCGATCGGGTCAAACGAACGCGTGACAGGAACCCGGCGGGTCCCTGCCGACGCCGCTCCCCTGGGTAAACGCACTTCTTCAAACCTTCGTGTCAGACGCATTTCATTCGTATGACAAATCGGCAAAGAAGGGGCTCGGCGCGGCTCCGGTCAGTCTGGGCGGTCGAGGAAGTGGTCACGCCAGACCGGACCGGCGCGAGCCGCCGGTCGCGGCGCCCGACTGCCGGTCTCCGTACAGGACATAGCTCTTTTGACGCGTCTCGCGGCTCAGAACATCACCCGGGCCTTGGGGAAGTGGAGGGTGACATCGGTCCCGATGCCGACCTGGCTGTCGAAGGTCAGGGTGCCGCCGTGCTTTTCCACCAGGACCTTGGTCAGCGGCAGGCCGAGGCCGGTGCCGTCATGCTTGCGGGTCAGCAGGCCTTCGACCTGGCCGAAGGGGGTGAGGGCCTTTTCGATGTCGGATTGAGAGACGCCGATGCCGGTGTCGGAGACGATGACCGCCATGCGGCCGTCGGCCTCCAGTGCCGCCATCACCGTGACCGAGCCGCCGCCGGGCGTGAACTTGATGGCGTTCGACAGCAGGTTGATCAGGATGCGGTCGAACAGATGGCGGTCGCCATAGAGCCGCAGGCCCGGCTGGGCGTAATGCGCGGTGAGGCGGATCTGCGCCACCTCCGCCTGGCCGTGCAGCAGGTCGAGACATTCCCCGACCGCCTGTTCGATGACGATCGGTCCTTCGCGCAGGTCCAGGCGCCCGGCCTCGACCTTCGACAGGTCGAGGATGTTGTTGATCATCTCGAGCAGGCGCTTGCCGCTGCCGTGGATGGCGTTGACATAGTCCTCATGGCGCTGGTTGTTCAGCTCCCCGAACACCCGCTCCAGCATCATCTCGGAAAAGCCGATGATGGCATTGAGCGGCGTGCGCAGCTCGTGGCTCATCATGGTGAGGAATTCGCTCTTCGCCCGGTTTGCGGCTTCCGCCTGCTCCTTGGCCGCCAGCAGCCGGGCTTCGTCGCGGCGGCGGACGCTGATGTCGGTGAACGTCCCGATGGTGCTGTGCAGGCTGCCATTCGGAGCCCAGAGCGGCGCCCCCGTAACCAGCATATGGCGCCGAGTGCCCTTGCGGCCGATCAGCTCGACCTCATAGGTCGACCGCTCGCCGCCGGTCCGCTTCGCCCGTTCGGCCTGCAGGCGTTGCCAGCTCTCGGCCGTGAAGAACACCTGGTAGCCATAGGGGTCGATCTCGTTGGCGCTGCGGATTTCCAGGATTTCGCACATTGCCGGGTTGATGTAGAGCGTCCGTCCGTCCGGCGCGGCCTGCCAGATGCCGACCTGGGCGGTTTCGGCGAGGACCCGGAACCGCTCCTCGACCTCCTGAAGGGCCGCTTCCGCCTGCCGCCGGGCCTTGCGGCCGGAATAGGCCTTGATCTCGCGCTCCAGGGCCGGGACGAGGCGGCGCAGATGCGCCTTGTGGACGAAATCCCGCGCGCCCTGGCGCATCAGGTCGACGGCCACCTCCTCGCCGATCTTCCCGGAGACGACGATCAGCGGGACATCCAGCCCCAGATCCTCCAGGACCTTGAGCGCGGCAAAGGCGCTGAAACGCGGCATCGCCTGGTCGCAGAGCACAACGTCGAAGACGTCGCGATCCAGCGCCGCGCGCATCCCGGCTTCGGTGTCGACGCGTTCCTGCGTCAGCGCGAAGCCTTCCTCCTGCAGCCCGAGCACCAGAAGCTCCGCATCGTCGGCCGAGTCCTCGACGATCAGGGCCCGCAGTTCCGTGTTCATGGCGGTCAATGCCGGCCCGGCGGATGGCCGCGGCAGGTCGCCGTCCTTGGTGAGAGCTTTCCCGGTACTCCGCTGGTTCCCGCTCATGCCGTCGTGCACATCCCTGTGTTCCGCCCGTCATCAGCCGTTATAGGGGCCGACCGATGGCGGCATCATGTTCAGCGACAGCCAATAGCGGCCCACCTGCTTCACGGTCTCGCTGAACTGATCGAAGTCAATAGGTTTTCGGATGTAACTGTTAACGCCCAGTTTGTAGGCAGAGACGATATCGTCCTCCTCGTCCGACGTTGTCAGCGCCACGACCGGGATCGGATCGGGCCGGCCGGCATCCCGGATGGCACGGAGGACCTGCAGCCCGTCGATGCGCGGGAGTTTGAGATCGAGGAGGATCATCACGGGGCGGTCCCTTGTATCGCGATTTGCGTAGATGCCGCGACCAAAGAGATAGTCGAGCGCTTCTTCCCCGTCGCCGGCAACCACGATCGGGAAGCCAAGGCCGCACTCTTTCAAGGCATGCAGCGTCAGCTCGACATCGTCGCGATTGTCCTCGACCAGCAGGATCGGCGGACGCTTCATCCTATTGCTCTCCAATATCGCCGAGCGTGAAGTAAAAAGTCGCGCCCCGGTCGATAGCGCCTTCGGCCCATATCCGCCCGCGATGACGGCGGATGATGTTGTTGACGGTGGCCAGGCCGATGCCGCTGCCCTCGAACTCGCTGGCATTATGCAGCCTTTGGAAAGGTCTGAAAAGCTTGTCGGCATAAGCCATATCAAAACCGGCGCCATTGTCACGGATAAAGAAAATCTGCTTCCCGTCCTGCTCGAAGTTACCGAACATAATCTCGGGCCGCTCAGATCGGCTTGTGTATTTGAAGGCGTTGCTCAGCAGGTTCTCCAACGCCAGCTGCAAATAGCGCGCGTCGCCGCGAGCAGTGACCTCTTCTTCAATTTTCAGGGTCACCTGCCTTTCCGGCATCTTGTTCTGGAACTCTGCCGCCGTGCTCCGGACAATATGCGACAAATCCAGGGTTTCGGGGTGCAAAACTCCCCGGGTTGCACGCGAGAGACGCAGAAGATCATCGATCAATCGACTCATTGTCTGGGTGCCGGCGCGGATCCGATCGATAAAATGCCGCCCCTGTTCATCCAGTTGCCCGGCATAGGAACTCATCAGAATTCGCGAGAATCCGTCGATGGTGCGCAGCGGCGCCCGCAGATCATGGGACACCGAATAGGTGAAGGCGGCCAGCTCGCGATTGGCGGCATCGATTTCGTCAGTGCGCTTGGCGACCCGCTCCTCCAGCTCGGCATTCAGCCGCCGCACCTCGGTCTCGGCCTTCTGCCGTTCGGTCATGTCGATCGAGACGCCGAGAATGGCGGCGGCGTCGCGGTCCGGCAGGCGGATCGGCACCTTGCTGGTCTGCAGGAGCAGCCGGCGGCCGGCCGCATCCTCGAAATCCTCCTGGGCGACGAACAGCGGGGCATCGCTTTCCAGCACCCGCCGATCCTGCTCGCGCACCAGGGTCAGGCGCGGCTCGGGCGTCCCCAGGGCCTCCAGGGACTGTCCGCTGATGGCATCGGCCGCGATCCCGAAGGCTTCCGCCGTGGCCCGGTTGGCGATGACGAAACGTCCGTTCTCATCCCGGACATAGATCATATGGGGGACGACATCGATGATCCGCCGCATGAACTCATGCTCCGCCCGGGCCGCCGCCGTCGCCTGCCGGACGCCGCGCCGCAGGGCCCAGAGCCAGGCGGCGAACACCGCCGAGGCCGCGGCCACGCCGCCGGCCGCCCACAGCCCGAGTTCCGCCAGCCGGGCGAAGAGCAGGGCGGCTTCACTTTCGCCGGGACACGGTGCCGCGGCGTCGCCCTGATCCTGTGCCGCGGCATTGCCGGCACCGGCGGCATCCGGCCGCTCCGTCTGCGCCGCGACAGGGTTTGCCGTCAGTCCCAGCATGGCGCAGACGAGTGCGGCCGCCGCAAGAGCGCGAAGCGGCGCCGTTCGGGCCGGGCTTCGCGCGCCCACCGGTCCCCTTGTTCTGCGCCCGCACCCGGTTGCTTTCACGGCCCAACCCCCATCAACAGCCCGGTGGCACGACGCCCAAATCGCAAATTGCCGCTGCTGCGGCCCATGGTTGATTCAGGCGTCCAATTCGTCAACGGGCATCGCCCGCGGCCGATCGTTTTGTTCCCCGATCCATGCCCCATGCGCATGACAGGCAATTGCGATCAGGGCAGCATAAGTCCCTATGTTATGCTATGGTAAGTAAGATAATAAGGGGGTCGGGTTATGATCAGTCCATACCTCAACCGTCCGACCCGCACTCTGGAGGACGCCTGCGAACAGCTGCACTGCAACCATGGCGGCAAAAAGTGGGCGTGCACAGATTGCGAATTTCGCGAGATCTGCCCGCTGGCCGGCAAGGTCGGAACCGTCCTGGCGTTCAAACGTCCGACGCATCGCCAAACCCGGTACGGTCCCTGCCGCGTGACGCAATCGGACGAATAGCGGGTCCAAAATCAGACCGGCGGACAGCGGGGGTGACCGGGGTCCGACAGCGCCGCCTCCAGCCGGTCGCAAAGAGTCCGTACAACCTTGAGACGGGCCGACGGCTTGTCGTCGGCTTCGACAAGGATCCAGGGGGCCGTACGTGTGCTGGTCCGCTGGACCATGTCGTTGACCGCGGCTTCGTACGCCGGCCATTTCTCCCGGTTGCGCCAATCCTCCTCGGTCAGTTTCCAGCGCTTGTACGGGATTTCCGCCCGCCGCTCGAAGCGGCGGAGCTGCTCCTCGGGCGTGATGTGCAGCCAGAACTTGACGACAAGAATGCCGTGCTCGGCAAGATCGCGTTCGAAGTCGTTGATCTCGGCATAGGCGCGCGACCATTCCTCGACCGCGGCATAGCCCTCGACCCGTTCGACCAGCACCCGGCCGTACCAGCTGCGGTCGAAGATGGTCACCCGGCCGGCCCGCTGCAGGTGCCGCCAGAAGCGCCAGAGATAATGGTGCTGCCGCTCCTCGTCGGTCGGCGCGGCCGTCTGGATGACCAGATAGTCGCGGGCGTCGATGGCGGCCGTGAGCCGGCGGATCGCCCCGCCCTTGCCGGCGGCATCCCAGCCCTCGAACACCACGACGGTTGAAATGCCTTCGGTCCGGGCCTGGCGGTAAAGGCTGTTGAGCCGCGCCGTTTCCTTGCGCAGGCCCTTCTTCGCCTCCTTGGCCGTGACCGCCGGGCGCATGTCGAGGACGTGCAGCACCGAGGGCTGATGCGGCGGCGCGATGGTCCGCTCCCGGCCGGTGGCGGCGGCAAGATCGGCGGCGAGGCTTGCGGGCTCGCCGTCGGCCCCGTTGCCGTTCGCCGCGCGGCGCTCGCTCAGGGCGCGGGCGGTGCGGCGGCGCGTCTCCGCCCGCTCGAACTGGTGGACGAGGGCGTCGCGGATGGTGGTCAGCACGGTGATCTCGCGATAGCGCTGGTCCTCGCCCTCGACGATGTGCCACGGCGCCGATCCGGTGCTCGTCTTGATGATGGTGCGCTCCGCCGCCTCGGTGAACTTGTCGTACAGGCGCCAGTGTTCCCAGTCGGTGTCCGAGACCCGCCAGCTCTCATGCGGGTCGGCTTCCCATTTGCGGAACAGGCGCTTCTGGGCATCGCGGCTGAGATGCATCCAGAACTTGACGATGAGCGCGCCGTCGGCGGCCAGGCATTGCTCGAACCGGGCGATGCGGTCGAGCCGGCCCTCGAAGCCGCCATCGTCGCTGCGGCCATGCACCCGGTCGAGGACGGGCCGCGAATACCAGGAGCGCAGGAACAGGCCGATGCGGCCCTCGGGCGGCAGGTCGCGCCAATAGCGCCAGAACTCCGGCCGTTCCCGCTCCTCGTCGGAGGGCGGGCCATAGGCGCGGCTGACGATCCAGCGGGGGTCCATCCACTCGTTGATCAGGTTGATGGTGCGGCCCTTGCCGGCACCGTCGACACCGGCAAAGACGAAGATCGCCGGGAAGTCGGCAGCACGCAGGCGCTGCTGCAGCTCGATCAGCTCGATCCTGAGCGGCGGCGCGATCTCCTCGAAATCCGTCTTGCCGATCTTGCGGCCGATTTCGGCGGTCCGGAACATGGGGTAGCGGGTCGATGATGGTGGCGGGGCGCGATGTCACCCCATTGAAACGCACCTGTCACCATTCCGCAAACCCCGATTCGCGGAACGGCCCGGACCGGCATCAGCCGCGGGCAGGCGAAGGCGTCGGGCTTCGACGCGTCCGTCTGCATACAGGCGCCCGATCAACCTTACCAGGGATCAAGTCAATGCCGACAAAACAGGTCAGGGGCTCGCGTTCTCAGGCATCGCCGTCGCCATCTTCGGTAAGCTTCTGGCTCACAGTCCCAGCCTCATGATGGCTTGGAAACGCGCCCATTGTTCGCCGGCCTCTCCTCGCTAGTCAATGAATCAATTGTCCTTTCAACTTTTTCTATGGTCTTGACAACACTTTCATTCAATGCTCGGACATGGTCATGCATGATCTGCAGCAGCTGTTCATCATCGATCGAGAGTTCGGGGCGATCCTGTGCCGGTTCTTGGTTCCCATATCCTAAAATTCCTCCTTGAGGAAAAACGCTTTCTGCATCCTTAACCAAGACAACAGCCCTTGGATCAGCCTGAATACGGCTAACATTTTGTTGGTGCCGCAGTATCTGGATCGTCGAAGCCACTTCCTCTCTTGAGCCTGTCATCTCCAAACCGCCCCTTCTATCGGGCCCATTGGGGTTGGCGTGCGAAACTGTCCAAAGGCTGGCCCCCGAGGAAATAAGATGCCCTTTATGGGCTCTCATATAAAGTATATCCGGCGCTGGGCAGCGCATGAATGTGCGGAAACGGATTGCACTCCGATCGGCGCCTTGGACCGGGATAGCTTGGCCGAAGGCGCTCCCCTACAAGGGCAGTCCTAACGGAGCATTACGAACATGCGGATTAGTCCTTCCTCGTCAGGGCTTTCGGCGGAAAATCCGTGGATGGCTTTCCCAATCACTGCACCCAAAGTACGCTCCGGGTCCGACGCACGCATAGCGACGCCAGGCACGCTTGAGGCCACCAGCAAGTCCCCGGCCTCGATTGCTCCGCCTTCCGAGTTGACACGAACATTCACCTGGCCAGCGATCGCCAGCTCACGATCTCCCGTACCATCACCACGGGATCCCAGACTTATGCCGCCGGTTACGTCGCCAGCACCGGCTATAACCCCAACGACCATCGGATCATAAGGTTGGGCCGACAATCCCAGGCTTCCATCTTCGGGCATCAAACCGACCACAGAGCCCGGACGGATTTCTTCGTCAGGGGTAAGGCTAGTCTCTGTCACCAGGGTAATGGTTCTCCTTGAAGATCCCAGGATTTCGAGAAAGCCATGACCGGTGGAGTTCGTCCCCATTGACGCGACTTCAACACCATCTGCATTAAAGAATTCTGCAATACCTCCCCCAGATGTGTTTTCGGCTGCAATTATAGACAACTGGTCCCCGGAAGCATTTTCAAGCTGAAAAAACCCGTGGCCAGTACTTGAGGTTCCTATAGCCGCAACTCGCGATTGGCCCGAAAAATACTCTGTAAGACCGCCCCCTGATGTGCTTTCCGTAACCATTCTTCCAATTAGATTTCCTTCGCTGTCATACAGTGATAAATGCCCATTTCCTGTATTATCTGTTCCAAAAACACCAACCCGGCCGTTTTGAGAGAAAAATTCTGCAAGCCCCCCGTGCGACTCTCTTTCGAAAGAAATTCTGGTTCCCAAAAGGCCGTTACTATTAAAAAGGTCAAGGCTGCCATTATTATCTATAAATGACCCTATTCTTGCTACCCGCACCGCATCAGAGTTGAAAAAGCGAGCAAGCCCTCCGCCATCACTCCGCTCGTGAACTGAGAATACTTGTTGTCCAGTCAGGCTATCCATTCGCAGAAAAGGAAGATCGGAACTTGAGACTCCAAGCTCTAATTGCTCTTGCCCGTCAAAATTAAAAAAAGTCAAGCCGCCATTGCTTGTGTTTCTGTCAATAGTAATTTGTACAACCGTTTCTCCTAGGGAATTGGAGATACCAAAGTACCCTCCAGTATTCTGGGAACCCATTATCGACCCCCAGCCGCTATCTTCCCCGCCTTCGTTAAGAACAGAGATTGAATCTTCTTCGAACACTATCCGTTCAAGATGTTCGATCATGGTCGGACCCGGGCGCCCGCGCGCTCCTTGCTCTCCCTGAGGTCCCCTTAATTCATCAATATATTCAGAAACAAGGATGGTTGCGACCGATTGAGGCAGATTATGATCCCGCACAATCGAACGTGCAATTTCCTGCAAACCCGCCTCCACAGTTCTCACCACCTCTGTCTGCGCAACCTCAACTGCGTGCTCGAGTATTTCGTCAGCATGCCTTTCAAGAGTTTCTTCCAATTCTGAAGCAGTCCTCAAAGACAAATTTTCAATTTCTTGATCGATATGGTCAGAATTCGCTTCCCTCATCTGTTCGAGGCTGTCAGCATTCGCCTGAATAGCTTGGTCAAGCCTATCTTCAATATATCTTTCCTGCTGCGAAAAATAATTCACAATTACTATTATCCCCGCGGTGATTGTAACTACCAGGGCTATTGCATTGATCACAGAAAGCGACATCCAGCGACTACTGGGTTTTTCGTTTTTAACCTCTGATTCTGTCTCGCCGGACATAGCCGAGGAATTCGAATTGTTATCTTCCATTGTGTCGATCCCCTAAGTCGTTTCGTCTCACGAAAGTGGCATCTGGCTATCCCATTAGAAGAATATTATCAACAGAAAACTGCAATTAGTTAGCCTGCTAAGCATCAATTTCCTATGCAGGGATAAGGTGAAGCTCGCGGGTTATCCGCCAAGCGCCATCGCGCGCCGCATCTTTTCAGGAAGCAGGCCGTGCCCGGCATCTGCCCAGGCTTCTGAGCCCGGGGCGGCCCGGCGGGGTCACCACCGCCGGGCCGCTATTGCGATGGTTTACCCGCCCGAGCTGCGCAAGGCCTGGTCGATGTCGGCGATGATGTCGGCGACGTCCTCCAGGCCGATCGACAGGCGCACCACGTCCGGGCCGGCGCCGGCCGCCACGCGGGCGGCGTCGTCGAGCTGGCGGTGGGTGGTCGAGGCCGGGTGGATGATCAGCGAGCGGGCATCGCCGATATTGGCGAGGTGGCTCAGCAGCTCGACGCCCTCCACCACCTTGACGCCGGCCTCGAAGCCGCCCTTGACGCCGAAGGTGAACACCGCCCCGGCGCCGTTCGGCAGGTACTTCTTCGCCAAGGCGTTGTGGGGCGAGCTCGGCAGGCCGGCATATTCCACCCAGTCGACATTGGGGTGGCCGGTGAGGAACTCCGCCACCTTCTCGGCATTGCGGCAGTGCTTTTCCATGCGCAGGCCGAGCGTCTCCAGCCCGAGCAGCGTCAGGAAGGCGTTCATCGGCTGCTGGTTGACGCCGAGGTCGCGCAGGCCGACGGCATGGCCGTGGAAGGTATAGGCGAGCTCGCCGAAGGTCTCGTGGAAGGCCAAGCCGTGATAGCCGGGGTCGGGCGCCGTCAGGCCGGGGAACTTGTCGCTGCCGGCCCAGTTGAAACGGCCGGAATCGACGACCACGCCGCCGATCGAGGTGCCGTTGCCGCTGAGGAACTTGGTGGTCGAGTGCACGATGATGTCGGCGCCGTGATCCAGCGGCCGGCAGAGATAGGGCGTCGCCATGGTGTTGTCGACGATCAGCGGCACCCCGGCCGCGTGGGCAATGCCGGCGATCGCTTCCATGTCCATGACGATGCCGCCGGGATTGGCCAGGCTCTCGATGAACACCGCCCGCGTCTCGGGGGTGATGGCGCGGCGGAAAGCCTCGGGGTCGGTCGCCTCGACGAACACCGGCTTCCAGCCGAAGGCGCGCGGGAAGCTGTTGCCGAGCTGGTTGACGGTGCCGCCATAGAGCTTGTTGGCGAGGACGATTTCCGCCCCCGGCTTCATGATCGGGAACAGCGCCAGCAGCTGCGCGGCATGGCCGGAGGAGGTCGCGGTGGCGCCGATACCGCCCTCCAGGCTGGCCATGCGCTCCTCCAGCACCGAGATGGTCGGGTTGGTCAGGCGCGAATAGATGAAGCCGAGCTTTTCCAGGTTGAACAGCGCGGCGGCGTGGTCGACATCCTCGAAGACATAGGACGTCGTCTGGTAGATCGGCGTCTGCCGCGCCCCGGTGACGGGATCGGGCTTGGCGCCGGCATGGATGGCGCGGGTGGCAAAGCCCGGCCCCTTTGTCTCGGTCATTGTGGGACCCTCCTCTTTTTGCTTGAGATGACGCCGGCATTGAAGCCGGCCCAGCCGAGTTCGCCGTTGAGCCGCGCCCATTCCACCTTGGGGCAGCGGTCCATCACCACCCGCACCCCTTTGGCCTCGGCGCGGGCGGCGGCGGCGTCATTGCGGACGGAGAACTGCATCCAGATCGCCTTGGGCAGCGGGTCGAGGGCAAGGGCCGCATCGACCACCTCGCCGGCGGCCTCGGAATTGCGGAAGATATCGACCATGTCGACCGGCTCGGGGATGTCGGCCAGGGCGGCATAGGCGCGCTCCCCCAGCATCTCGCGACCGGCCAGGACCGGGTTGACCGGGATCACCCGATAGCCCTTGCCGGTCATATAGCTCTGCACGAACCAGCTGGGCCGGATGCGCCTGGCGCTGGCGCCGACCATGGCGATGACCCGGCAGTCGTCGAGAATGCCCTGCAGATAGGCGTCGCTGTAGTGCCCGTGATCCATGGGAGCGCTCGCGGCTCTCGTCATAGCTTGCAATGGCCGCCGACAATGATCCGCCGGCCCGGCAAATTCAACGGCCTTGCCCATGGGCCGCCGCCTCAGGGCCAATACTCGTCGTCGAGCAGCTGGTCGAGCGTGAAGGGGCAGTCCTGCGGAAAGCGGTCGCGATCGATCCCCGTCTCCCGCAAGGCCAGGATCAGCCCGTCGCCCCAACCATCCAGAAGGACCTCCTCGGCGATCGCCGGGTTTTTCAGGCCGGGATTCCTGTCCAGCAGGCGACGCAGGCGCCGGCGCTGTTCCGTGATGGTGGTGATCCAGCTCTTCTCGTTGGCTTCGCTGCGCTCGGTCTGCACCATCAGCTTCAAGAGGTGAGCCACGACAAGGCCGAGCCGCGCGGCAAATTGATCGACCTGGGAGCGGCCCATATCGGAAATCTCGTCGGCGAGGTGCGCAAGATCCAAAAGGTCGATACGACCCTGCTCAAGAAAGCGCGCCTGTTCCTGCGTCCAGGAGTAATAGTCTTCATCATAGGCGACGGACATGGGCTCCTCCGTCCGATTTCCCCATGCTCTCGACCTCGTCGGCGAGATGCGCGAGGTCCAGAAGCTCCAGCCGGCCCTCGCGCAGAAAGCGGGCCTGCTCCTGCGTCCAGCTGTAGAAGTCTTCGTCATAGGCGAGGGGCATGGCGCTCCTCCGTCTTTCCCGTCTCCATTAACATGGGACCGGACGCCGTCAAAGCACCGGTCACGCGGGGGCGAAAGCGGGCAAAATTTGCAGAGCACGCTAGTCAGGATTGCTGCAGCGGCGGCGACGGATTAGTTTGGCGCTGCCTCGCCCACCCCTCTTGTCCATATCGGTCGCGCCGCCATGCCCCCGGATCACAGCCCCGCTGCAGACGACCTCGCGCTCGGCATTGCCGGCCGTGCCCAGCCCTTCGCGCTTGCCGGCAGGGAGACGCTGCTGGTCGGGCGCGGCACCCAGGCGGATATTCGGTTCCCGCAGGACACCGGCTGCTCGCGCGAGCAGCTGCGCCTCGTGCGTCGCGGCGGCGGCTGGTGGGTCGAGCCGCTGTCCGGCAGCATCGCCACCCTGGTCAACGGCCGGGCGATCGGCGAGCCGGTGCCGCTGTCGCCGGGCGACCAGCTGGCCGGGGTGATCGTGCCGGACCTGCCCTGGATCCCCGACCTGATCGCCCAGACGGCGATCAGCGGCTTCTGGACCTATGACGGCATGATGGCGGTGCTGGCCGACGGGATGGGCGACGCGCTGGGCGCGCTGTCCATGCTGGCCGCACACTTCGTGGCCTTCATGGGCGCGGCGCTGGGCATCCTGGTCTTCCGCGACCGACGGGGCCGGTAGGAAAATTGCCGGCGGGGCGGGCCGGCCCGGCCGAAGAGGATCGGCGTGACCCCGGATCCGGGCTCTGCGACTTCAGGAGGAAAACTGTTTCTGCGTAAAGCCCAGGGCCTGGGCGTTGTCGCCGACCACGTCGGCCACATCCTTGGAGAAGCCGCCCGGGCATTCGGCCTGGATTTCCAGGACGATCCGGAAGGACGTGCCGTCGTCGCGGTCCAATTCGGCGATGATGCTTTCGAAGACCTGCGAGACTTTCATCGCGCCGCGTATGGTGTCGAGCTCGACGACGCCGTTGAAGCGGCGGGGCCGGCTTTCGATGGGTTCACCCGGACCCGGCGGCTCGGATGAGGAATCGGCAGCGGCCGGTCCGGGCCCGGCATCGGCCCCGGCCCCGGTGCCGGGAGATCCCGGGCCGGAACTTGCCGTGCCGCCGTCCGCGGGGGCCAGCTGGCGGTCGGCGACGCTGCGGACCACGAGAAGCATGCCTTCCCCGAAGCGCACCGGCACCGACCGGGCCGCCTGCAGGCCCTCATAGCGGCCGTCCGCCTTGCCGGCGGCCAGGGCGAACCTCGCCCCCTGGGCATCGAGATCGGCGACCGCCTCGGAGATCGTCCGGGCCAGCACCGTTTCGTCGCGCAGCCGCGCCATATGCAGGAACTTGAAGTACCAGTCGCGCACCAGGTCGACCGGCAGATCGTCCCGGCCGTCCGGCCACAGCTCCATCAGCCGGCTGGTGAAGGCCTGCTTGCCGAGCACCGGGGCGACGGCGCCGGCTTCCTTCGCCTTGTCCCAGGCGGCCTCGGCCGGGCTGCGTTGTCCGCTCGGCCGCATGCCGACCGTGTCGAGGGCCACCTTGCTGGCATCCGCCGATGACTGGATGGGAATCAGCAGGTGGTTCCAGGACTTTCGCACAAGCTCCCTGGCGACCGTTTCGGCCTGGGCCCGGCGGGTCTCGGCATCATGCTTCTGGCTCTCTTTCAGGTCGAGGCTTCGGTCGTCGACAATGTCCTGCCAGGCCAGCAGGCGCTTGACGGCGCGGCGGGCATCGTCGCGGCCGCGGGTGTCGCTGGCGAGGAAGATCAGGGCATTGCGGAAATCGCGCTGGCCGCCGGCCCGCCGGTCGATGCCGTCCAACGCCTCGATCTCGGCGCTTGAGCCGCCGCCGCCGCCGCCGGCATGGACGAAGCGGGGGCCCAGCAGCACCAGGCGCGCGGAGGGCTCGTCCGCCACATCGGCGGCCCGGTCCGGCGCGGTGTGGACCCGCGTCCATTCGCCCCTCTGCCGTTCGTCGGCCCTGAGAAAGGCGACGATCCGGTCGTTGGCCCGGTCGTCGTCGATATCGGCCTGCCGGTTCTCGGCCAGCCGGTTGAGCGTCGGCGTCGGCCCGTACCAGTAGCGCCCGCCGGCGGTGTAGAGATGCGCCGAGCCCTCGGCCAGCTGGCGCAGCGCGTCGCCGAAAACGGAGATCTGCTCGCCCGGCCTGACGCAGGCCAGCCGCAGTTCCGGTCCGGTCAGGCCGCCGCGGGCATCGCCGGCCGGGGCCGTGCTGACGAAGACGGCCCGGGCCGCCCGCCGGCAGATCTGGTCGGCGCGATAACGCTGATAGCCCGCTTCCATCCGGGCCGGCAGCGACAGATCGCCGTCGACCTCGCTTTCGATGATCGACCCCCAGGCGGGGCTGCTCAGCGGCTCCAGCAGCCCGCCGCGCACCGCCGGATCGTTGATCCTGAGCGAGCTCGGCAGGATCAGCGGCTCGGTGCTGCCGTCGCGATAGCTGGCAAAGATCGTGCGCGCCAACAGCGCCAGAACCCCGCGGGTGCGCTGAAAGCGCTCCAGCGCCCCCCATTCCCCGGACAGCTTGTCGAACAGCATGGGATGGACGGGATAGGCTTCCAGCATCCGGTCGGCATAGTCGCGCTCGCCGGTGCCGGCCGGGAAATCCGCCTTGTGCTGGCGGTAATACTGCCGGAAGGCGTCGATGGTGCGCTTGCGCTCGGTCTCGCCGCGGGCATCCAGCTCCTGGAACAGCCGGCGGCGTACCACCGAATAGGTCTCCGCCCCCTGGGCCGGCTGCCAGGCCGATTGCGTCCGGCCGAACAGCTTTTCCAGGATGCGCAGAGCCTCCCGACCGCGTTCGCCGCCCACCTCGATATCGCTTTCCGGCAGCGAGCCGACGATCAGCGCCCGCGGCACCCGCGCCGCCGCCTCGGTCAGGCTCTGCAGAAAGGACAGATGCGCGTTGAACCGTTCGCCCGACAGCTGGCGGATGAAGGCGACCAGTTCGTCCAGCAGGATCAGCGCCGGCCGGTCGCCGAGGCCGAGGACCTTCTGAAACACCTCGCCGCCCGGGCTGGTGCCGGCGGTCTCCGAGGCTTCGACCAGCCCCAGCCCGTCGCGCCCGGCCAGCCGCCAGGCGAGATAGCCCCACAGCGTGCGCACCGGCCGGCCTTCGGCCACCGCCAAAGGCTGGTCCGGCCCCTTGTCGCTGCCGCTGAAGACGGCGATCGCGATGTCTCCCAGGCGGGACTGCCCGACCACGTCCTCGATCGGCGCCAGCGCCTCGACGGTGCCGAGATCGCCCAGCCGCGCCATGTGGTAGAGCGACAGCAGGGTGTGGGTCTTGCCGCCGCCGAAATTGGTCTGCAGGCCGATGGTCGACGGCCCGCCATCGCCGATCAGGCGCCGGGCCGCATTCTCCAGGGTCAGTGCCAGGCCGGCCGTGAGATAGGTGGTGCTGAAGAATTCCAGCGGGTCGGCATAGGGGTCGACGGCGCCGTCCTGCGGCGTCTCCGCCGCGCGATCGACCGACGCGAGGTTGGCGGCGAAGGTGTCCTTGTCGAGCCGGCCGGTCAGCACGTCCTCGCGCGGCGGGCAGACGATGCGCCAGGGCTTCAGGCCCGTGACCTCGCCGCCCTCGAAAAAGCTCTCCTGCCGGGCCGGCGCCGCCGCAGGGACCGCCGTCTCGCCCGCCTTTTGCGCGGAGTCGGGCCTGGGGCCGGAAAGCGTCAGGGTCGGCCGCCGGGCCGCAGCCTCCTCGCCCGGGGCGGCCGGGGCGGCCTGTGCGGCCGGCGGAGCTTCGGCCGGCGCCGCCGGTTTCGGCGCCGCGGCGCGGGCCATCTCGGCGATCAGGGCGTCGAGCAGCTGCCTGGCTTCGGCCACCTCCTCCTTCGCGCCCATGGCCTTCAGCAGCTCGACCCCGCCGGACAGGGCGCGCAGCGTGGTGTGCTCGTCGAGCGGGCCGGAGGAATGCGCCAGCTTGTTGCGGCCGGTCAGCGCCGCGGAGGCGGCGTCGCGCATCTCCATTTTCAAGATGTTCTCGAAGATATCCCGCCAGTTATGGATGATGATGTAGAGGACCGCATAGGCGTCGAGATCGCGCATCGGGGTCAGCGATCGCGGCACCCGCACCTCGTCGCGCCAATCGGTGCCGAAGCGCTTTTTGAGGGTTTCGTGCAGAAACGTCTTGCCGACCCGGTCGATCAGGCCGAGCAGCCCGTCCATGCGCTCGCGATTGGTCGCCATAGCCACGCCCTGACGGAAAAAGGGAAGCCGTATGCCGCTTGTCCTCTTTTAGCAGTCCGGCGCCGCGACCGGAAGAGAGGAGGCGCGCCCGCCCTTCTTCCCTGCCGGCAGGTCCGGCCCTTGTGCTTTTGCCCACACGCCGTGACGGCGCCTCGCAGGGGTCCGAGGGCGCGCCGAGGACGCCTAAAGCAAAGCGGTCTGGGCGGGGGTGGGGTCGGGGGTGGTGCGGGCGCGGTCGGCGGCGCGTTCGATTTCCGGCCAGGCGGTCTGCAGCTGGTTCCAGACCAGCGCCTCCTCCGCCTCGCCGCGGGCCGTGGCCATGTCGAACAGGCGTTCGGCCAGCAGCAGCACGTCCGGGCCGGCCAGCGCCTTCTCCGCCAGCAGGGCGCCGGCGGCATCGATGCCCCCGTCCGGGGCGAGGAAGACCCGGGCCAGGTGCTGGGCCATCTCCCAGATGGTGAAGGTTTCGTCGCGGCCCGGCCGCCAGCCGGGGTCGGCGGCCTGCATTTCCGCGCGGCTCAGCAATTTGGCCTCGCCGCCGCGGGCGCGGAACAGGCCGGAGCGGTTCATCCGCGCCTCCGACAGGTTGAAGCCGAGCAGCATGCCGATGGCGCTGCCGGCGCCGCCCTTGACGGATTTCATGCCGTGCAGCGCATACCAGTCGAGGGCGAAGCGGGTCTCGGCGTCCAGCGCCTCCGTCCCCTCGCTCAAGACCGCGTCGATTTCCTTGTTGATGATGGCGAGCGCCTCGGCCACCGACATTTCGCGGTCGTCGATGGCGCGCACCGCGGCATATTTCGAGAAGACGCCGATGCCGGGCCCGATCGCCGCCTGACGCCGGTCGGGCAGCGGCACGCCGGCCTTCTGATGCGCCTCGATGGCGGCCTTCATCACCGGCTTCAACTCGCGCAGAAAAGCCTGGCGCGTGGCCACCGGCGCCTCGTCCGGCCGCCTCCGGCACACCAGCACGACGGACGACGCGAGCGCGTTGGCGCCGGAGGCGATCATCCGGTTCGACAGCTCGGTGCGCAGCGGCCAGGTGCCGTCGACCTGCAGGCCCGACTGCACGATCGCCTGCAGAAAGGCCGCCCAGCCGGGCGACAGCACGCCGTCCTCCTGCGCTTCTGCCTGCTTGAAAGCGTAATAGACGGCGAGCGGCGCATCGGCCGACGCCTCGCGCATCGCCATCAGCGCGCCGCTGATTCCGTCCATGAAATGCTTCTCGGCCGCCTCCACCCCGCCATGGCGATACGGTGTCGCGACAAGCTCCTCCGCTTTCGGCGTCAACAGCCGCCGGAACAAATCCGGATGAATGTCCTTCAGACAGCGTCGCAGCCAGACATAAAAGAAATCGGCTAAATCCGAATACCCGATATTATCGTAATATGGAGGGTCTGTTGAAATTGTCGTTGCCTTCGTTGGATAATTATTTTTTGGCGCATCGATAAATACTGAAGAACCGAAACAGCGCAGGGAGGGAATAGATTCGATGCTTTCTGCTGTCCAAGTCACGGCGCCTGAAAAACTACCTGTTCCTGTCAACAACGTATTCAGTTCTGCAAAATCCCATGACATCGGGATAGACTGGCGAGCAAACGTAGGACGCGTCGAATCTCGTTCTGTAAACCATGTACATATTGATGAGCCGCGATCGGCCATTTTGGAAATAGCAAATGCTATATATGTTACAATTGAATCGGCATATGCGGCCGGTCCTGTGCCATCGCTGGCTAAAGGCCGGTCCGGACTGGCATGGTGGAGAAAGCACTGTGCCTTCCGAGCGTCAACCCGGACTTTTTCGCGCGCTTCGCTGACCAAATCCGAGAATGTCGTCAATGCCGTCAGCTGCCGCGGGGTGAAAAGATCAATCCAACGTGACAAACCATAATCTACCGTCCAAAAATTCCGAGGATCGTCCGGCAGGCCTTGCTCCAGCTCCGGTGCGGCAGGCGGGGGAACACGCGCCGCAGCGGCATGCCCTGCCGTTGGCGCCAGGTACATGCGTTTGCGCGTGCCCTCGGCGACGACGGCCATCAGCCGGGCCCCGATGCGGCCGGCCTTGCCTTCTGCCTTGATGTGGCGGGCGGCGATGGCATTGCCGCTGAGCACGCAGATGAAGTTCGAGCCGCGCGCCGTCTTGGTCCCTTTTTTGGCTTCGGTCAATTCGGCGGGGGTGATGTCGCCGGTCTTGATGGTGAAGCGCCAGCCGTCCGGGGCGTCCGGGTCCTTGACCGGGACGACGATCGTCTCCCGGCCTTTTTTCGAGGAGAGGACGAAGGAGGAGGCGAGGGGGACATGGGCGCCTTTCTGCGCCGGGTCGGGGGAGGCGACGGTGCGCGCCCACAGCCAGGCGATCACCGTGGCCTCGCTGCCGTCGGGCAGGACCGCCTTGGGATAGAGATGGCCGATGCGCTTTTCCGCCTCGTCCCGCATCCAGCGGCCGTAGCGGCGGACGTCTTCGGCCAGGCCCTCGGCCCCCTGCCAGGTGCGGCCGGCGAGGTCCTTGTCCCGGGCGACGTCGGGATGGACGGGCGGCAGGCCGGCGAATTTCGGCGGGAATTCGATCAGCGCCTTGGTGATCAGCACCGCCACGGGGTTGAGGTCGGAGCCATAGGCGCGCAGGCCGAGGCGCTGCGCCTCCAGCGGGATGGAGCCGCCGCCGCAGAACGGGTCGTAGACCGGCGGCCCCGCCTTCTGGAGATAGGCGAGGACGGCCTGCGGGTCGGAGGCCGGGGGCGGCTCCTCGTCCCGGTTCCAGGCGACCGAGCGGGCGATCTCCCACCGTGCGGCGGCGATGGCGTCGGCGAAGCGCCGGCGGTCGGCACGGTCGGATTTCGGCCATTCGACCATCTCTTCGATGATCTTGTGCAGGCGGCGGCGCTCGCGCGCCTGGTCGTCCTCGCCGGGAAAGCGCGCCGGCCAGGCGGAGGGGTCGTCGACCAGCTGGGCGAAGAGCACGGCGCGGCAGGCGGCCAAAGGCCGGCGCGCCCACCACAGATGCAGGGTGGACGGGTGGCCGTGGCGGATCGACTTCTCCCGGGCCGAGGCGGCATTGATCGCCTCCAGCGGCAGGGAATGCTCGATCAGCTTCATCCGCCCCGGCCGCATGGCATCCTCCGGGTCCTTGCCGTGCCTGTCTCTGCCGGTCGTGAATGCACGGACCCTGCGGCCGTTGCAAGCCCGACTCGGCACGCGGCAGCCTTGCCGCCCTTCTTGCGTTTGTCTTTCCCGGCCATTCCTGCTCTCGCCTACGCGCCCAACGGTCATCCCCGCGAAAGCGGGGATCCAGAAGACCGGCCGCTGACAGGAGATTCCCGCTTCCGCGGGACTGACCGGAATGGGTTCAACGGCGTGACTCGGCCTCAAAGCCGGGAGCGACAGATCTGTGCATGTTCTCCCGGCAAGCGGGGAGGCCCGGAGTCGCGCGGGCGCTATGGCGAAAACGGGGCCGGGGTGGCCAGCGCGCGGATGGTGGCGACGGAAAAATGCCGGCAGGTGTCCATGAAGGTCCCCTCGTTCCAGAGATGCCGGCCGGGATCGGGCAGGTAGAGCGGCTGGCCGGCGAAGCCGTTGTCGATCGGCACGAAGACCAGGCAATAGCGATCGGCCTTGTTGAGGGCCCGCAGCATCTCGTTCTTGGTGACGATGATGTCGCGGCCGGCGGTGACCCGGCCCTTCACCTCCAGGAACAGCAGGCTGCCGTCCGGCGCGGCGCTTTCGATGTCCCAGCCTTCGTTGCGGGCCGAGACATCGCGCGGCCGGCGCCCGGCCGCCCGCTCGGCCGCCATGACGGCGTCCATGGCCAGCCTCTCGGTCTCGCCGGTGTCCTCGGCCAGGCCGTCGGGGGTTGCGTCAACGCCGGTCAACCGCGCCAGCAGTCCGGCGGGGACGATCAGCGCGCCGCCATGGACGGCCGGCGCGGCGGCGGCGATATCGCGCTCGCGGGCCAGCTCCGCCAGGCGCAGTTCCAGCCGGTCGGCCAGCCGGGCGGCGCGGTCTTCCGCGGTCTGCAGGGCGAGCCGTTCGTCCTTGCCGGCCCGGACATTCAGCCGATGCCGGTCGGCCCGGCGGCTCCAATAGGCGATCTCCTTTTTCAGACGGACCCGGACGGCATCCTCGACCTTGCGGATGTGAGCGAGCCGGCGGTCACGCACCTCCTCCAGATGGCGCATGGCCAGATGCCCGGCCGCAAAGGCGCGGGCGCGGGCGAGGAGATCGCCCTGCAGCCAGCCGGCCCCGGCCAAGGTCCGGCACGCCGCGTCCTCTGCCGCGGTCGGCGGGCGCAGGTCGAGATAGGGCGCGCTGCCGGCATCGGCGGCACGGCCGTCGGCGGCGAGGCGAATGAACTGCAGGCGGCGGGAGATGGTGCGCGGCGCACCGTCGGGGGCCATGACGCCGTCGCGGATCTCGTGTTCGGCCATGACCAGCAGCTGAGGCGTCTCGCCGGGGTCATCCTCCGCCACCAGGATCGTTCCCTGACGCAGCGCCGCCCCCCAATACTCGCCGACCAGGTCGATCACCGCCTCCAGCAGCGGGTGGCCCGGAGCGATCAGCGCCGCATCGGGGGTGCCGGCCGGGCTGCGGGTATCGGCCTTGTCGAAGCAGATGCGGGCATAGCGTTCCAGCACCGGATCGCCGCGGCCGGCCAGGTGGTCGCGGCTGCGGATCAGCGCCGGCACGCGCAGGATCTCCCAGCGCCCTGGCTCGCGCATTTCCATGACGCCGCCCAGCCGGCCGAAGGCCTCGGCGAAGAACTGGCGAATGAAATGCGGCTGCAGCCGGCGGGCCCGGGCCCGCTCCATCTCGTGCCGGAGTTCCGTCACCTGATCCGGTCCCAGGCTTTCCTGCACCAGGCGGGCGCGGGCGGTCAGGGCGTCGAGCCGGGCCCGGTCGACGGCGCCGTCGACGCTGTGGAAAAGGCGGGCGCGCACATCCGGCCGTTCGCCATAGCGGACCGCCTCCATCAAGAGGTCGCTGAGGCTGCGGTCCTCGAACGCTTCGCCCAGCACATCGTAGACCTTGCCGCCCAGGGCGGTCCGTGCCTCCTCCAGCTTTTCCAGCAGCCGCTGGTAGACCGCACCCTCGCGGGTCTCGCCGGCGACCAGGTTCCAGAGATGGCAGGTGACGGTCTGGCCGATGCGGTGGATACGGCCGAAGCGCTGTTCCAGCCGGTTGGGGTTCCAGGGCAGGTCGTAATTGACCATGAGATGGGCGCCGCGCTGCAGGTTGACGCCCTCTCCGGCGGCGTCATTGGCGATCAGCACCCTGAGCACCGGGTCATTGTTGAAGGCGGCGACGATCGTTCGACGCTGCTGGCGCGGCACGCCGCCATGGATCAGGGCGACCGCCCTGGGATCGCCGAGCCGGGCTGTCGTTTTTTCGGCCAGATAGGTCAGCGTGTCGCGCGGCTCGGTGAAAATCACGATCTTGCGCTGGTGGCCGCCCTCGGGGTCGCGGACCGGCGGCCGGTCGAGAATGGCGGCAAGCTGGGTCCATTTTGCGTCGGTGCCGGCGCGGCAGAGGGCATAGGCCTTGTCCTCCAGCACCTGCAGGCTGGCAATCTCCGTCCGAAGCTCGGCCAGGGTGCGCGCGGTCGAGGCGCCGTCGATGGCGGCGTCCTCCAGCGCTTCGCGTTCCTCGTCCGGCAGCTCGGCCAGATCCTCCTCGTCCGGCAGCGCCAGGCCGTCACCGGAGAGGGTTTCCGCGCGCGCCCGCAGCGCCTCTTCCTCCAGGCGCTTTTGCAATCGCTCGCGGCGGCGTTTGAGCGAGGTCCAGATGGCGCGCGGCGAGGAGGCGAGGCGGCGCTGCAGCGACTGCAAGGCGAAGCCGACGGCGGTGCGCCGGTTCTTTTCGCCGGCAGCGAAACGCTCGGCCCGGTTCATCTCCTCGCGCACATAGTCGGTGACCGCGGCGTAGAGGTCCGCTTCGGGCGGCGACAGCGGATAGGTGACGGTGTAGGCACGGCGTTCCGGGAACAGCGGCCGGCCGTCGAACCAGTAGAGCTCCTCCTTGACCATTCGGCGCATCAGGTCGGCCGGGTTGGCGGTGCGCACGCCGTCCCGCCAGGCCCCCTCGAACCGGTCGGTATCGAGGAGGGACAGGAAGAGCTGGAAGTCGTCGTCCTTGCCATTGTGCGGGGTGGCGGTCATCAGCAACAGGTTGCGCGCCCGCTGACCCAGCAGACGGCCGAACAGGAAGCGCCTTGTGTATTTCACCTCGCCGCCGCGATAGCTGGCGGACAGGCGGTGCGCCTCGTCGCAGATGACCAGGTCGTAGTCCGGCGCCGCCTTGATCAGCGCCTCCATCTCCGGCGAGCGGGCGCCCATGTCGAGCCGCAGGATCAGGCGGTCGGCATCGGCGAAGGGATTGCCGCCATGGATGCTGCGCATCGCCTCGCGGCTGACGAGGCGGAAGTCGAGGCCGAATTTCTCCTGCAGCTCGTCCTGCCATTGCTCGACCAGCGATCCCGGCGCGACGATCAGGCAGCGCCTGAGGTCGCCGCGAATGATCAGCTCCTTGATCAGCAGGCCGGCCATGATGGTCTTGCCGGCACCCGGGTCGTCGGCAAGCAGAAAGCGCAAAGGCTGGCGGCCCAGCATGTCGCCATAGACCGCCGTGATCTGGTGCGGCAGCGGCTCGATGTCGGAGCTGGTGAGCGCGAGATAGGGGTCGAAAAGGTGGGCGAGGGCGATGCGGCGGGCCTCGGCGGCCAACCGGAAATCGGCGCCGTCTGCCGTGAAGGAAAAGGGCGGAGCCGGTGCGGCGGCGTGCAGGCGGGGCTCGTCCTGTCGATCAAGAATGCGCTGGTCGAGGCCCTTGACACTGCGATACGTGACTTCGAGCCGGTCGCTGCCCAGCCAGACGACGGCGATCACTTCGGCGGGGCCGGCCGGGGTCAGGCCGGAGACGGTGACGCCTCTGTCGATCGACTCCAAAGCGAGCACTGCGGCACCTGCCATTCCAGAAATGACAGCGCAGGATTGCAGATTACGCGACGTAATGCCAGTTTTTCAGGCAATCAAAGGGTTCCGGTCTTCGCGCAATGGGACCCGTCACCGCAATCTGTCGCCCCAAGGTTCATCCGAACCATGGGGTGCGGTCCCGAATTCCGGCAAGTCCTTCAAAAATGTTGGTCGGAGTGGCAGGATTCGAACCTGCGGCCCCTGCCTCCCGAAGACAGTGCTCTACCAGGCTGAGCTACACTCCGACCGGGGTCCACGGTTTATAAGGCCTCGACGGCCCGGCTTCAAGGCCGGTCACCGACGCGGCCCGGCCTCATGTCTCAAGTATCGAGGAAGCTGCGCAGTTTGCGGCTGCGGCTGGGGTGCTTCAGCTTGCGCAGGGCCTTCGCCTCGATCTGGCGGATGCGCTCCCGCGTCACCGTGAATTGCTGGCCGACCTCTTCCAGCGTGTGGTCGGTGTTCATGCCGATGCCGAAGCGCATGCGCAGCACCCGCTCCTCCCGCGCCGTCAGCGAGGCCAGCACCCGCGTCGTGGTCTCGCGCAGATTGGCCTGGATGGCGGCGTCGAGCGGCTGGACGGCGTTCTTGTCCTCGATGAAGTCGCCGAGATGGCTGTCCTCCTCGTCGCCGATCGGCGTTTCCAGCGAGATCGGCTCCTTGGCGATCTTCAGGACCTTGCGGACCTTCTCCAACGGCATCATCAGCCGCTCGGCCAGCTCTTCCGGGGTCGGCTCGCGGCCGATCTCGTGCAGCATCTGGCGCGAGGTGCGTACCAGCTTGTTGATGGTCTCGATCATGTGCACGGGGATGCGGATGGTGCGCGCCTGGTCGGCGATCGAACGGGTGATCGCCTGGCGGATCCACCACGTCGCATAGGTCGAGAACTTGTAGCCGCGCCGGTACTCGAACTTATCCACCGCCTTCATCAGGCCGATATTGCCTTCCTGGATGAGGTCGAGGAATTGCAGCCCGCGATTGGTGTATTTCTTGGCGATGGAGATCACCAGGCGAAGATTGGCTTCGACCATCTCCTTCTTCGCGCGGCTGGCCTCCTTCTCGCCCTTCTGGACGGTGGAGACGATCCGCCGGAACTCGGGGATCGGCAGGCCGACCGTATCGGCGACCCCGGCGATGTCGCCCCGGATGGCGATCACCTGGCCGCCGAAGCGGCTGCCGAACTTGCCCCATTTGGCATCGATGCCGGAAACCCGGTCCAGCCAGGTCGGGTCGAGCTCGTGGCTCTGGTAGTTCTCGAGGAAAGCCGTGCGGTCGATGCGGCAGTCGAGCGCCAGGCGCAGCAGCTTGCCCTCGCAGGTCACAAGCTTGCGGTTGAGGCCGTAGAGCTGGTCGACCAGCTGCTCGATCCGGGCGCCGTTGAGGTGAATGCCCTCCATCAGCGCCACGAGTTCATGCTTCAGCTTTTCGTAGCGGCTGTCCGACTGTTTCGACGGGCGCTCGCCCTTCTGCAGCATGGCGAGGCGCTGCTCGTGCAGCTTGTGCAGCCGGCCATAGGTGGCTTCGATCTTGTCGAAGGTCTCAAGCACCACGGGCTTGAGCGCCTCCTCCATGGCCGAGAGCGACATCCCGGTATCCTCGTCGTCCGGGTCGACGTCGTTCTCTTCGGCCTGGCCGGCCAGCCGGCGCTCCCGCGCCACCATGTCGTCATCGTCGTCGATATCGTCGCCGGCCGCCGGCGCTTCCCCGCCCGGCGCGGCGGCGCCGTTGCCCTTGTACGGCCTGGCCTCGACCGGCCCGGCTTCGGTGGCGGGCGCCGCTTCGCCATTGGCTGCCGCCTCGCCATTGGCCGGCGTCCCATTCGCAGTCGCAGCCGCCTCGCCATTGGCCGGCGCCGATTCGACCGGCTTGACTGCGGCCTCGCCCCCGTCCGCGGCCGCTTCGCTGGCCTCCGCCGCAACGGCGGCGCTGTCGGCCGCCGCGCCGCCGACCGCATGGGCCGACAATGCCATCACCGCCTCGCCGGTGGTCAGCGGCCGGCCGGCCGCGCCATTGCCGGTCGGATAGGCCGTGCCGTCCGGCTGCCGCCCCTCCGGCAGGGCCTGGGCACCGTCCGGCAGCCCCTGCGCGCCGTCCGGCCCGCCGCCATAGGTGGCGTCGAGGTCGATGATGTCCCGGAGCAGCATCTTCCCTTCTTTCAGGGCATTGTGCCACTCGATGATGGCGCGGATGGTCAGCGGCGATTCGCAGATGCCGCCGATCATCATCTCCCGGCCGGCCTCGATGCGCTTGGCGATGGCGATCTCGCCCTCGCGGGAGAGCAGTTCGACCGAGCCCATTTCGCGCAGATACATGCGCACCGGATCGTCGGTGCGGCCGACATCCTCGTCGTCGACATTGCCGGAGGCGCGGCCTTCGCCTTCGCGCTCCGATTCGGCGGCGACCTCGTCGGTTTCTTCATTCTCGATGACGTTGATGCCCATTTCGGACAGCTGCGCCATCACGTCTTCGATCTGTTCGGAGGAGGACTGATCCGGCGGCAGCAGCGCGTTCAGCTCATCATAGGTAATGTAGCCGCGTTCCTTGCCGCGCCCGATCAGCTTCTTGACCGCCTGCTCCAGGTCGTCAAGCAGCGCCGCTTCAGAGGACTCGTCCCGGTTTTCAGAAGCCTCTGCTTCGTTCGCCGTCTTGTTCGCCATGCGATCCTCGTCCTCGAATGGTTCAAACGGTCACCGGCCGGTAAAGTCCTGCGGGCGGACCCGCCGGCAAGCCGTTGTCCGTCATGCTCGCGATACCGGTCGGTAGAAAAGCCCCAACGCCGTATGAACCCGGCTGGGGTCGGGCGGGCCTATCACCGTCATGTCAGCCGCCATCCCCGTCGGTCTCGATTCGTCCCGTCCGCATTGCCGCGACGCCGGCCCCGTCCGGTCCGCCCGCCATGGCTTTCAGGGCCGGTTGCCGGTCCTGCCGGTCGCGGTGTTCCTGAAGCAAATCCCACTGTTCCCGCCAACTGGCCCGCACATGCTCAGGATCCACCGATTCGCGCGCGAATGGAGCCTGCGTATAGATACGGTCCGACAGGATCCGGTCAAGAGTCTGCGTAAAACCGTGCTCGGTGAGTTGGCTTTTCAACCCCCCTGAATCAAGATCGGGATTGGCGGAAAGGCAGCCCAGCACAGCCTGTCGCAGCGCATGCAGGCCGGGATCGGCGATTTCGAGCATGGCGACCTGCTCGGCGACCTCATCGAACAACCAGGGGTGGTTCAAAAGGCAGGGCAGAAAGCGTTCCCGCGCCAGGGTTTCATCGTCGCGCGGCCTTGGCAGCGTCAGCGCCGGGCCGATGACCGGTCCGGCAGGCGGCCGCCCCCCCTGCACCCCGCCGCGGCCCCGGTTTCCGTTCCGCCCGCCGGGGTGTCTCGCCGCCGGACGCCAGGGAAAGGCGGCGTCGAGGCGCAGGCGGAACTCCCGCCGGTAATGTGCCCGCACGCCGTCATCGGCGATTCGGCCCGCGACGGCCTCCAGCGCCGCCTTCAGCCCGGCCCGCGATTCCGGCGTGTCGAAGGGGCGCCCCGCGACATGCTGCCGCCAGACCATGTCGGCCAGCGGCTGGGCGCCCTCCAGCACCCGGCGCATCGCCGCCGCGCCGCCGCGGCGCACCAGGCTGTCCGGGTCCTCGCCCGCGGGCAGCCAGGCGAAGCGCACCGAATGGTCGGGCTTCAGATGCGGCAGCAGCCGCTCCGCCGCCCGCCAGGCGGCCCGCACACCGGCAGTGTCGCCGTCGAAGCACAGCACGGGCACCGGCGCCAGGCGCCACAGTTCGGCGATCTGCTCTTCGGTGAGGGCGGTGCCGAGGGGCGCCACCGCCGCCTCGAACCCGGCGCGCACCAGGCTGATCACGTCCATATAGCCCTCGACGACCAGAACGGTCTGGCCGTCGCTCGCGGCCTGCCGGGCCCGCGCCAGATTGTAGAGCAGCCGGCCCTTGTGAAAATGCGGCCCGTCGGGGCTGTTGATGTATTTGGGGCCGTCGCCCTCCAGCAGCCGGCCGCCGAAGGCGACGACCCGGCCGCGCCGGTCGGTCACCGGAAACAGGATGCGGTTGCGGAAGAAGGCATAGGGCGGGCGGCCGTCCTCCGGCCGTTTCGCAAGGCCGGCCGTCACCATCGCCTCTTCGTCGAAGCCCCGGGCCGCCAGCGCCCGCACGAGGGCCCGGCTGTCGGCCGGCGCCAGGCCGAGGCGGAAGCGGGCCATCGCCTCCTCGTCCAAGCCGCGGCTCTGCAGATAGGCCCGCGCCGCCCCGCCGGCGGGTCCGGCCAGCGTATCCTCGAAGACCCGCGTCGCCGCCTCGATCAGCTCGAGCAGCGATTTTTCCCGGGCGAAGCGTTCCCGTTCGACGGGAGCGGCGGCCGGCACCTGGAGCCCCGCCTCTGCGGCCAGCGCCTCGACCGCCTCGGGGAAGGACAGGTTGTCGTGGCGCATGACGAAGCCGACGACGTCGCCATGCGCACCGCAGCCGAAGCAGTGGAAGAACCCCTTGTCGTCGCTGATCGTGAAGGAGGGCGTCTTTTCCTTGTGGAACGGACAGCACGCCTTGTGCTCGCGCCCGGCCCGCACCAGCCGGACATGCCGGCCGACCACCTGGGAGACCGGCAGGCGGCTGCGCAACTCGTCAAGAAAGGCGGGGGGGAAGGGCATGGCCTCAGGCCCCGGTCATTGCAGGGACGCCTTGACCAGATAGCTGGCCCTGGCGAAGTCCATACGGCCGGGATAGCGCCGGCGCAGCTCGGCCATGGTCCGGCCCATGTCCTTGAGGCTGCCGGCGCCGAGATCGGCGATCACCGCGTCGATGGCCCGGCGCATTGCCGCCTCGTCCATCTGCTGCGGCAGGAACTGCTCGATCAGGGCGATCTCGCCGCGCTCCTGTTCGACGAGGTCGACGCGGCCGCCCTGCTCGTAGAGCTCGATGCTTTCCTTGCGCTGGCGGATCATGGTCTGAAGGAGGCCGAGGATCTCGTCGTCGCTGATGCCTTCGGTATTGCCCTTGCCGCGGGCGGCGATGTCGCGGTCGCGGATGGCGGCCAGGATCAGCCGCAGGGTCGAGATGGCGCGCTCCTCGCGACTGCGGATGGCGGCCTTCAGCGCCTCGTTCAGACGGTGACGGATCATGCGCGGGCTTGCCCCGGTGCGTGGATCGGTAAAGTGCGCGACTCTCGCGTCGGCGGGCCGGCACAGCCATGGTGCACCGCCCCGTCCCGCGCCTATATAACCTGCCGGCGCTGCCTCAGGATATGGCCGGGCGGGCGGCGCGGAGCAACCGCAGCCGGACATCCGGGCGCCGCAGCGGGCGCCGCACCGGGCGGCGGCCGGGACAGGACGAGGAGAGGACGCATGTCGAAGCCGGAGGATCAGCTGCCGGGCCCGCCGCCCGGCGCCACCGCCTGCCTGGTGCTCGCCGACGGGACGGTGATCTGGGGGCGCGGCATCGGCGCCGCCGGGACGGCGGTGGGCGAGGTCTGCTTCAACACGTCGATGACCGGCTATCAGGAGATCCTGACCGATCCGTCCTATGCCGGCCAGATCATCACCTTTACCTTTCCCCATATCGGCAATGTCGGGGCGAATGTGGAAGACGTGGAGACGGTGACGCCGGCCGCCCGCGGCCTGGTGCTGCGCGCCGACATTTCCTCCCCGTCGAACTGGCGGGCCACCCGGTCGCTCGACGACTGGCTGAAGAGCCACGACCTGCCCGGCCTTGCCGGGATCGACACGCGGCGGCTGACCCGGCGCATCCGCGATGCCGGGGCGCCGAATGGCGTGGTGGCGCACGCACCGGACGGCCGCTTCGATGTCGCGGCGCTGTTGCAGCAGGCCCGAGACTGGCCGGGACTGGCCGGCATGGACCTGGCCCGCGAGGTCTCCTGCCGCCAGACCTATGAGTGGACCGGCACCGGCTGGACCCTGGAGGGCGGCTATGGCCGGCTGGAGAGCCCGCGCTTTCACGTCGTGGCGATCGATTACGGCGCCAAGCAGAACATCCTGCGCTGCCTGGCCAATGTCGGTTGCCGGGTGACCGTGGTGCCGGCGACCGCGACGCCGGAGGACGTGCTGCGCCATGACCCCGACGGCGTCTTCCTGGCCAATGGCCCGGGCGACCCGGCCGCGACCGGCGAATACGCCGTGCCGACCATCCGGGCCTTGATGGACGCCGGGCTGCCGATGTTCGGCATCTGCCTCGGCCACCAGATGCTGGCCCTCGCGCTGGGCGGGAAGACCGAAAAGATGCATCTCGGCCATCGCGGCGCGAATCACCCGGTCAAGGACCTGGAGACCGGCAAGGTCGAGATCACCAGCCAGAACCACGGCTTCTGCGTCCTGCCGGAAAGCCTGCCGCGCTCGGTCGCCATCACCCATGTCAGCCTGTTCGACGGCAGCAATGAGGGCCTGAAGGTCAAGGACCGGCCGATCTTCTCGGTCCAGTACCATCCGGAGGCCTCGCCCGGCCCGCAGGACAGCCATTATCTGTTCGAGCGCTTCGTCGCGATGATGGACGCCCGCTAAGCCGGGGCCACACAACGATGCTGTCGAGAGACGAGATCATCCGACGCCTGCGCCGCCATCAGCCGGAACTGCGCGCGGCCGGCATCGTCCATCTCGCCCTGTTCGGCTCGGCAGCGCGGGGCGACCCCATGGCCCGGGACATCGATCCGGCGGCACGATTCGACCCGGCAAGGGTGCGCTCGCTTCTTGATCATGCCCGGGCCTGGGATGTGGTCGCCCACATCCTCGACCACGAGGTCGACCTGATCGACCTCGATTCGACACGCCCGGATTTCCGCCGCACCATCGACAACGAGCGGGTCGATGCCTTCTGATGCCGCGGCCGTTATTGTCTTGGTCCGGAAGCGGATCGATAATCGGCGGAGAACGGCGGCCATCGCGCCGGAGATCGCGACAGGAGGACATTGCGATGCGGCATTTTCTCACCGCCGCGCTGGTTGCGCTGCTGCTTGCGGCCGGACCGGCGCCGGCGCAGGACCTGAGCGGCGTCTATGCCACCGAGGGCACCAATCCCGGCGATGGCGGCCGCTATACCGGGCAGACGGAGATCCGGCGGACCGGCGACACCTATCGCGTGACCGCCCAGGTCGGCGGCATGGCCGAGGGCACCGGCATTTTCCTGAACGGCGTCCTGTCGGTGATGTTCCGGGAGCAGGGCTGGATCGCCACCTATGCCCTGCAGCAGGACGGCTCGCTCCGCGGCATCTGGGCCCAGGACGGCGGCCAGCAGCTGGGCCAGGAGATCCTCACTCCCCAATAGAGGGCAAGGCGCTACGCCATCCGTTCTTCTTCGCCTATGGTATTACCCTGGGCACTCTTGCAATTCGTGCCGTCCAGGGTTCTGCAATTGCATCCGGCGAGTCCGTTGGTCGCCGGTGCGCTGATCGCCAGTGACGTTCGAGCTTTATGGGCACAATTGGCAATGCCACGGAAGAGAAAATCAAAACTTTAGTATGCCGAGAACGGCGTCAGGGAAGGCCTCAGTCCGACCAGGTCCAGACCCCTTTCCGGCGGATCGCCGCATAGAGCCCCTCGGGTGCCAGATCGGCACCGTTGGGCCATGTCGGGGCACCATGGTCGAGGTGCACCTGTCGGAACAGGGCGGGATCACGAAGATCGGCAAATATGCCCGGCTCCGGATCGTCGAACAGGTCCGACAGATCGACCGTCCCGGTCAGACCGTCCGCAAACTGCAGGGAAAGCCGGCGGTCGTCGACGATTTCGACCGATCGGACACGCCATGCCGGCCCCGTCATTCCAGGGGCGGGATCACGTTCGGCAACTGTTTTCGCCGGCATAGCTCCCAATTCTCCAGTAACGCGTCGCGATGCTCTTCGGCCCATTCGAGGACAAGTGCCAGCGCCCGCCGCGGCAGGTGCCCCTCCAAAACGTCCACGTTTCCTATGTCGATGAGCGCCTCATCGTCTCCATACATAGCATGAAAATGCGGTGGGTTATGCTCGCCGCGCAGATACATTCGGATGATGATGCCGAAGAACTGACTGACGGTCGGCACAGCCCAGCCTCGTCGTGATGGGACCGCTCTTGTATGATATGGGCCCGTGCGATGTCGAGTGGGCTGCGGCGGCTCTGTTGCCGTGCCGCATGCCTATGCCAGGCCTGTCAGCTGCAGGCTGAGGTCCCAGAGCTGCCGGCGCGCCTCGGGGTCCTCGGCCTGCGGGTGCGCGCGGCCCGGCCGGGTCTGGTCGAAATAGCGGCCGGTGACGGCCTGCAGCTCCGGCGCGGTGGCCAGGAACAGCTCGGCCTCGATGCCCTCCTCGACCGGGCCCTGCGGTGCGCCGAATCCCTCCCGCACCATCTTGGTGTCGAGCAGCGAGCCGGGGTGCAGGGCGTTGACCGTCACCTCCTCGGGATTGACCTTTTCGGCCATCTCCAGGGTGGCCATCAGGATCGCCAGCTTGCTCTGGGCATAGGCGCGGTAGCCGGAATAGTCGCGCTCCAGCATGACGTTGTCGAAGTCGATCGGCCGCTGCGCCGCCGAGGAGACGTTGACGATGCGGGCGGGCGCGCCGCGCTTCAACTGCGGCAGCAGCAGGTGGTTGAGCAGGAACGGCGCCAGGTGATTGACCTGGAAGCGCAGCTCGACATTGGCGCTGTTGACCGCCCGGTCCGCCTGGTCGCCGTCGACCGTGCCCAGGCCGGCATTGTTGATCAGCACCGTCAGATACTCGTGGGCGGTGCCGACCTGGCCGGCCAGCCGGCGCACCTCGTCATTCTCGGCGAAATCGGCGACATAGGTCTCCAGCCGGTCATTGCCGGTGGCGGCGGCGATTTCGGCCCGCGCCGCGTCGAGCTTGTCCGGGTTGCGCCCGTGCAGCAGCACCCGGGCGCCCTGTTTGGCCAGTGCGCGAGCAGTGCCCTTGCCGATGCCGTCGGTGGCGCCGGTTACCAGGATGATGGGCTCTATTCGGTCCATGAGCGTGCCTCCGTTGGGTCTGGGCGGCTGAGGGCCGGGGGTTCGGTCGCCGCCAGGGTGCCGGCCTCCCGCACCAGGCCGATCAGCGGCTGCGGCCAGAGGCCGAGCCCGACCAGGGCGACGGCCAGCGCGGCCAGCAGGCCGCGGGCGGGCAAGGTCAGGCCTGTCGCGTCTGCCGGCATCGCGTCGGCCGGCCCGGCGACCGCGCCGGCCGGGGCGAAGAGTGCAAGGGCCAGCCGCAGATAGTAGAACAGGCCGATGGTGCTCCCGGCAATCAGGCCGGCGAGCAGCAGCCAGGCGGCACCGTCGATGCCGGCGGCGAAGGCGTAGAGCTTGGCGATGAAGCCGAGGGTGAGCGGAATGCCGGCCAGCGACAGCAGCATCAGGGCGAACAGGCCGGCCAGCCAGGGCCGCCGGCGGAACAGGCCCTGATAGTCGGACCAGCGCTCGGCCTCGCGGCCGCTCGCATCCGGGCGCAGCAGCCCGACCACCGCCAGCGCGCCGATCAGGGTGACGCTGTAGCCGGCGAGATAGGCGAGTCCCGCCTCGGCCCCGAAGGTGCCGCCCGCCAGCAGCGGCACCATCAGATAGCCGAAATGGGCGATCGACGAATAGGCCAGCAGCCGCTTGACGTTCTGCTGCAGCAGCGCCAGCAGATTGCCGCCGATCATCGAGGCGAAAGCGATGGCGCTCAGGCTCCAGAGCGGGGCCGGGCTGGCCAGGGCCCCGGTCGCCTCGAACAGGCGGAACAGCAGCGCGAAGACGGCCGCCTTCGATACCGTGCCGACAAAGGCGGTGACCGGCGCCGGGGCGCCCTGATAGACGTCCGGCGCCCACATGTGGAACGGGATCAGCGACAGCTTGAAGCCGCCGGCGACCAGGACAAGCACCAGCCCGGCGACGACAAAGGCGGGGTGCGCCGTCGGCGTCCGGGCGATGGCGGCGAAGTCCATGGTTCCCGTCGCGGCGTAGATCAGCGCCAGGCCGAAGAACAGAGTGGCCGATGAGACGCCGGCGATCACCAGATATTTCAGCCCGGCCTCAAGCGGCAGCGGCTCGTCGCGGGGATAGGCGATCAGCGCCAGCAGCGGGATGCTGAGCAGCTCCAGCCCGATGACGAAGGAGATCATGTGGGTGGCGCCGGTCAGCACCAGGGCGCCCAGCACCGCCAGCAGCAGCAGCAGGTCGAACTCCTGCAGCCGGGGCGGGCGGCCCGGGCGGCCGGCGAAGGCGGCGCGGGACAGCACCGCGACCAGCAGCGCGGCCACCAGGATCAGCCCGGAAAAGACCAGGGCATAGCCGTCGACCAGCAGCAAAGGCGTCACCAGGCGCGGCGCCGTTTCGGCGGCCATGGGCAGGCTCGCCAGGGCGAGGACCAGGGCGAGCGGCGTCAGCCCGGCCATCATCCGGTCGGAGCCGGGCAGCGCCGCGACCAGCAGGCCGATCACGATCGCCACCGCCAGCACCAGGAGCGGGGCGAGCGCCAGAAAGTCCTCAAAGACCATGGCTGGCGACCTCTCCGGCGAGGATGGCGGGTTCGGACAGGCGCAGCAGGGCCTCCAGGGCCGGGGCCGTGGTGTCGAGCACCGGCTGCGGCGCCAGGCCGAGCCCGGCCAGCAGCAGCACCAGCACGGCCAGCAGGCCGACGGCGCGCGGGTCGAGATCGCGCACGCCCGGATTGCCGTGCGGAGCCCCGTGGAAGGTCCGCTGGATCAGCGCCAGGGCGTAGATGACCGCGCCGACCATGCCCAGCGCCGCGAAGGCGGCGGCCCACACGCTGCGCTCCCAGGTGCCGAGCAGCACCAGGAACTCGCCGACGAAATTGGCCAGCCCCGGCAGGCCGAGCGCCGCCACCGCGAAGATCAGCGTCAGCGCGCCCAGCCGCGGCATCCCGGCCCACAGCCCGCCGAAGCGCTGCATGTCGCGGGTGCCCAGCCGGTGCTGCAGCAGCCCGGCCATGATGAACAGCCCGCCGGTGCTCAGCCCGTGCGCCAGCATCTGGATGACGGCGCCCTGCAGGCTCCACAGCGTCGCGGCGAAGACGCCGAGCAGCACGAAGCCCATATGGCTGACACTCGAATAGGCGACCAGGCGCTTGAAGTCGCTCTGGGCATAGGCCAGCACCGCCCCATAGAGAATGCCGAAGACGCCCAGCGCCATGGCATAGGGGGCGAGCAGCTGCGCCGCCTCCGGGAACAGCGGCGCGGTGAAGCGGATCAGCCCATAGCCGCCGGTCTTCAGCAGCACCCCGGCCAGCACCACGCTGCCGGCGGTCGGCGCCTCGGTATGGGCGTCGGGCAGCCAGCTGTGCAGCGGCACCATGGGCAGCTTGACCGCGAAGGCGATGACGAAGCCGAGCAGGATCCACAGATTGCCCGGCCAGGATCCCTCGGCAGCGAGCAAGGTCAGATAGTCGAAGGTCCACAGGCCGGTGTCGCCGTAATGGGCGAAGACCAGCGCCAGGATCGCCGCGAACAGCAGCAGGCCGCTGCCCTGGGTGAACAGCACGAATTTCAGTGCCGCCGCCCGGCGCTTCTCATGCCCCCAGAGGGCGATGATCAGCGCCATCGGGATCAGCATCGCCTCCCAGAAGACGAAGAACAGGAACAGGTCGAGCGCCGTGAACACGCCGACGGCGCCGGCCAGCGTCCACAGCAGATTGAAATGGAAGAAGCCGACCCGCTCCTTGACGTCGATATTGGCGGCGATGACGGCGGCGAAGCCGAGGATGATCGTCAGGACCACCAGCACGAGGCTGAGGCCGTCGGCACCGAAATGAAAGGCGATGCCGAAGCGCGGGATCCAGTCGGCCTCGACATGGGCGATCCACGGGCCGCCGGGCGTCACCACGCCGGTCGCCGCCCCCGACCAGAGGCCGAGCACCATGACCAGGGCGATCAGCATCACCGTCACCGCGATGCTGCGCGGCCAGGCGCTGCCGAAGCGCTCCCCGCCCCAGGCCACCACCCCGCCGGCCAGCAGCAGGCCGATCAGCCACACCAGCGTCACGACAGCACCCCCAGGGCCAGGGCGGCCGCCATGCCGCCGGCCAGGCTCGCCGCGTACCAGCGCACCCGGCCGGTCTGGGTCTCGCGCAGCAGCCGGTAGCCGCCCAGGCTCAGCCCCGCCAGGCCGGCGGCCGGCCGGTCGGCCGGGTCGTCACGGAGGGTCCGGGCCAGAGCGTGCCAGGGCCGGACAAAAAGCCGCTCATAGAGCGCGTCGAAGCCGAAGCCGGCTGCCGCAACGGGGGCGGCGCGGGCGACCGCCCGGGATGCCGCGAGCCCCGTGAGAGGCCCGCGCCGGCCGACATAGAGCGCCCAGGCGATGGCCAGGCCGAGCAGCGGCAGGGCGGCGGAGACCAGCGCGAAGGCGAGCGGCGGATGGCCGGGAGCGCCGGCCAGCGGCGGGGCCGGCAATGTCCCGGCCAGCTGCGCCGGCACCGCCAGCCCACCGCCGAACACCGCAAGCACGGCCAGCACGACGATCGGGCCCAGCATGGCCGGGGAGGCCGGGGCCGGCTCCGGCGCGGTCTGCATCGGGCCGAAAAAGACCAGGAACACCGCCTTGAAGATGTAGAGCGCCGTCAGCACCGCGCCGATGGCGCCGGCCAGCCAGAGCAGCAGACCGCCTTCGGTCGAGGCCGCCACCTGCCAGAGAATGAGGTCCTTGCTGTAGGCCCCGGCCGTCACCACCGGCAGCGCCGCCAGCGAGGCGGCGCCGGCCAGAAAGCCGGCGAAGCTGACCGGCAGCTTCATGGCCAGCCCGCCCATGCGGCGGATGTCGTGCTCCTCATGCAGGCGCAGGATGACCAATCCGGCGGCGAGGAACAGCAGCGCCTTGAAAAAGGCGTGGGTCATGAAATGGAAGATGGCGGCACCCCAGGCACCGGCGCCGAGCGCCATGACCATGTAGCCGATCTGGCTGATGGTCGACCAGGCGAGCACCCGCTTGATGTCGCTCTGCCCCAGCGCGCTGATCGCCGCCAGCAAGAGGGTCAGCGCGCCGATGGCCGCGACCGCCGTCTGCACGGCCGGGGCCAGGGCGTACAGGCCATGCATACGGGCGATCAGATACACGCCGGCCGTCACCATGGTGGCGGCGTGGATGAGAGCGCTGACCGGGCTGGGGCCGGCCATGGCGTCGGGCAGCCAGACCTGCAGCGGCAGCTGCGCCGATTTGCCGACCGCGCCGGCCAGCAGCAGCGCCGCCGCGGCGACCGGCAGGGTGCTCCCCGCCGTCCAGGCCTCCGGCGCGCGGTCCTGCAAGACCGGGATGTCGAGCGTCCCGAGGCTGGCGACGATCAGCACCAGGCCGAGCAGCAGGGCGGCGTCGCCGATCCGGGTGACCAGGAAGGCCTTGCGGGCCGCGGCGCCATTGGCCGGCTCGCGATACCAGAAGCCGATCAGCAGATAGGAGCAGAGGCCGACGCCCTCCCAGCCCAGATACAGGAACAGCAGATTGTCGGCCAGCACCAGCACCAGCATCGAGGCGACGAACAGCGTCATTGCCGCGAAATAGCGCCGCGCCCCCGCCTCGCCGCGCAGAAAGCCGACGGAGTAAAGAAGGATCAGCGCGCCGACGCCGGTCACCACCAGCATCATCACCAGCGACAGCGGGTCGAGCCACAGGCCGATATCGGCGGAAAAGCCGCCGGTCGCCATCCAGCGCCAGAGGGTCTGGCGATAGCTCTCGCCCTCCAACCCGGCAAAGCCGATGGCCACCAGCACGGCGACGGCAAAGGACAGGGCCACCGAGCCGACGCCGATCGCCTCGACCGCGCGGCGCGGCAGGCGTCCGCCGCCGACCAGCAGCACCAGAAAGCCGAGGAAGGGCAGAAGCGGCACCAGGAACAGCAGCCCGACCATGGCGCTCACCCCCTCAGCCGCATGGCGGCATCGGCGTCGACGCTGCCGGTGCGGCGGAACAGCTGCAGGGCCAAAGCGAGGCCGACCGCCACCTCGGCCGCCGCGACGGTGAGGATGATCAGGAACATGACCTGGCCGTCCGCGTCGCCCCAGCGCGCCCCGGCGACCACGAAGGCGAGGCCGGCGGCGTTCAGCATCACCTCCAGCGATACCAGCATGAAGAGGATGTTGCGGCGGACCAGCACGCCGAGCAGGCCGAGCACGAAGAGGATCGCCGCAAGGCCGAGGCCCCAGATCATCGGCAGCCCGGTCATGGCGCCTCCCCCTCCTCCTCGCGGGCGGGAGAGCCCTGCCAGGGCCGCCGGCCGAGATGCCAGGCGCCGACCAGCCCGGCCAGCAACAGGAAGGAGGCGAGCTCGACGGCCAGCAGGTACGGCCCGAACAGCCGGATGCCGACCGCCCTGGCCTCGACCGCCCTTGTGCCGGCCGGCCCGACGACACCGGCCGCGGCCGCACTGCCATCCGTCAGCAGGACCGCGAGCTCGACCAGCAGCACCGCGGCCAGCAGGCTCGGGCCGACCCAGATGTCGGGCTGCAGCCAGCGCCGCTCCTGCTCGGTCGCCTCCGGCCCGAGATTGAGCATGATGACGACGAAGACGAACAGGACGATGATGGCGCCGGCATAGACGATGATCTCCAGCGCCGCGGCCAGGGGCGCGCCATACAGGAAGAACACGACGGCGACGGCCAGCAGCGACACCACCAGATAGAGCAGCGCATGCACGGCATTGCTGCGGGTCAGCGCCAGGGCCGTGGTCAGCACGGCGACCGCGGCGGCGATGAGGAAGGCGGCGGTCACGGCAGAAGCCTCTTCGGGTCGACCGGCGGCTCCTCGTCCTCGGCCTGCCCCTTGTCCTTGCCGGCGACCGCCTTGCCCGCCACCCGCCAGAAGCTGTAGCCGGGATATTTCCCCGGCCCGTCGATCAGCAGATGCTCCTTCTCGTAGACGAGATTGCCGCGGTCATATTCCGACATCTCGAAATCGGGGGTCAGCTGGATGGCGTAGGTCGGGCAGGCCTCCTCGCACAGGCCGCAGAAGATGCAGCGCGAGAAGTTGATCCGGAAAAAATCCGGGTACCAGCGGCCGTCTTCGGCCTCGGTCTTCTGCAGGGCGATGCAGTCCACCGGGCAGGCGACGGCGCAGAGATAGCAGGCGACGCAGCGCTCCTCGCCGTCCGGGTCGCGCGACAGCACGATGCGGCCGCGATAGCGCGGCGCCAGCTGCGGCTTGACCTCGGGATAGTCGCGGGTGGCGGGCGGGCGGAAGGCCCGGATCAGAACCATCCAGAGGGTGCGGGCGACGCTCAGCACGACGGCGCCTCCGTTTGTGTCGTCTGGGCGCGGTCAGCCATCGAGCGCCAGCGCCACGCCGCCGGTGACGACGAGATTGAGCAGCGACAGCGGCAGCAGCACCTTCCAGCCGAAGCTCATCAGCTGGTCGTAGCGCGGCCGCGGCAGGGCGGCGCGCAGCAGCACGAAGACCGCCAGGCAGACCGCCAGCTTGAGCACGAACCAGACCACCGGCGGCAGCAGCGGCCCGTGCCAGCCGCCCAGGAACAGCGTGACGATCAGGCCGGAGACCACCACCATGCCGACATATTCGCCGACGAAGAACATGCCGAACTTCATGCCGGAATATTCGGTGTGGTAGCCGGCGACCAGCTCGGTCTCCGCCTCCGGCAGGTCGAAGGGCAGGCGGTGGGTCTCGGCGATGCCGGCCACGGCGAAGATGAAGAAGCCGAGGATCTGCGGCACCACGAACCACATGTCCGCCTGGGCGGCGACGATGGCGCGCAGGTCGAAGGAGCCGGCGAGGATCACCACGCCCATCAGCGACAGGCCCATATAGACCTCGTAGCTGATCATCTGCGCGGCGGCGCGCAGCCCGCCGAGAAAGGCGTATTTGCTGTTCGAGGCCCAGCCGGCCAGCACCACGCTGTAGACCGCCAGCGACGCCATGGCGAGCACGAACAGGATGCCGACATTCAGGTCGACCACGCCGATGCCGGGCGCGATGGGCACGACGGCAAAGGCCAGCACCGTGGCGATCAGCACGATCGCCGGGGCCAGGATGAACACCCCCCGGTCGGCGAAGGGCGGCACCCAATCCTCCTTGAACAGCAGCTTGACGCCGTCGGCCACCACCTGCAGCACCCCGAACGGCCCGACCCGGTTGGGCCCCCGCCGCTCCTGCCAGAAGCCGAGCAGCCGCCGCTCGACGAAGACCAGCCCGGCCGACACCACGACCAGCGCCGCCAGAATGCCAAGCACATTGGCAATGCCCGCCAGAATGTCGGCGCTCATGCCGGCCTCCGGCGATACCGGCTTCCGCTGCGATGGGAATGTCGAGCCATGGAGCGATCGGATTGCGGGGCGAAAGGGCGCTGTCGCACCTGCGGGAAACCGCGGGACCGGCCAAGGTTCCAAGGAGCGCTGTCGCGGCGTATGCCGGCTTCAGCAAGGCGCGTTCTGTCGACGACAACCTGCCTCAACCAACCTCGCGAATCAGTCAGTCTTGCAATAGCTTTTGGCGCACAAGGCCAGAAAACCTTTGATATCAAAGCATAATTTCTAAGACAGGATGATGAAAGCAATGTTGCATCAGCCCCTATTTTCCCATATGTATCAAAAATGTCCAGGGAACGATAAAAAAACGGGCAGAAAATGCGATACGATAGCGTGCAGGACGTCAAGGCAGAAGTGTTCGAAAAGGTATTGAAATCATTGGCTGCGCCCGAGCGACGCGCAGAAACCCTTTCTTTATCCGCACAACGCCTTCTAAGAAAGCGGCCACCCTTTGCAAGGACCATGGCTCTCGGTATCGCCGCGAAAGAGCCTGATGAATATCAATTGGCTGTCCGCATTCAGCAAAGAATGCTTGAAAGAGAAACTGTTGTTGAAAACATCCGTAGTATTGCCAAGGATGAGGTGGATATCCAATACATAGGCCGTGTTTTGAAGCAAGACTGCAACTGGTTCAGGGAAAAGAATCGTCCCCTGGTCATTGGTTGTTCCGTGGGTCATTTCGACATCACTGCAGGGACCCTGGGCTGCTTTGTTTATATCGATGGAGACCCGGTTCCGCATATCCTCTCGAACAATCATGTACTTGCCGACGAAAATCAGGCAAAAATCGGCGATGCGATCATCCAGCCAGGGAATCTCGACCAGGGGAAAAACCCGGACGATGAGGTCGCGCATTTAAAAAATTACATAAAGCTTTCGAAATCAAAGACCAATCATGTAGATTGTGCAATCGCCAGGTTGGCTGATGGAATTCCCTTTGAAGGCAATCAAATGGGAGGCTTGGGGCAACTGCGTGGGCAGCTGACGAGGGACCTCATGCCCGGTGACAAGGTGCGAAAGATCGGGAGAACTTCCGGCATCACCCACGGCCGCGTCACGGCGATTGAGCTCGAGAACATCGTCATCGGCTTCGAGATGGGGAAGCTCCGTTTCGACGGCGTCCTGGAGATAGAGGGAGAAGGCCGTCGGCCGTTCAGCTATGGTGGCGATAGTGGGGCGCTGATCGTCGACGAAGAGCTTCGTGCGGCGGGATTGCTATTCGCCGGCGGGGATCAGGGCGGGACCAACCGCGCCGGTCTCACTTACGCCTGTCCCATCGGAAGCGTGATGGACGCGTTGGGCGCCCGCATTATATGTTAATGAGGGGTTCATGACCGTTTGGTTACAGTGGTCAATGAGGATGTGCGTTGCGAGCAGCCGGGATCAGGGGGCAGGTCAATGTCGGGTCCATCACTTGAGAAGGCGCGTGCGGCGAAGGCGCACACGATCGATATGATCGACGAGAGCGATGATGTCGTCGGTGTGGGCATTACCAAGGCCAATGACGGCTTCGCCGTAAAGGTCAATTACCGGACGGACGATTTAATAAATAGATTGCCCGACATCATTGACGGCGTGCCAATCGTTAAAGAAGTGGTGGGAGATTTACGAAAGTTATAGGATATGATTTCGTCGGCAGGCGCAGCGGGCCGTCGAAGACTGTCGACAGCTGGTGCATGCGGGACAATGCAGGCTAATCGCGGCGCTCGCCTTCCGGGGCGCGCCGGTAGGTTTCGGCAAGCTCGTCATTGTCGTCAAAGACGCCTTCCTTGCGGAGGAATGCCCGCGCCTTTTCCGGCGTCGCCGTGTGCTCGCGCGTCACGTCCCGCATGGCTTCAAGCATTTCCTCAAGCTCTGCCTTGGTCATTCGCATCCTCCTCCGGCCCACGAACTCAATGTCACCCGGCGAGCCCCCCGGCGCAAGAGCGGCCCGAGAGCAGCCCACTACGGGGTTTTTCAAATCTTTGTCATCAAGGCATGCAGTTTGAATTTTCGTTTGAGCATTCGTGGCTTGGTGGTGAAAATTTTTTCACCACAAAGGCACAAATGCACAAACAATAAAAAAAATTTTATTATTCTGTTACTATTATGGGGCGTCGGTGAGTGGGGTGCCGAGGGTGGTGGCGGTTGTGAGAGCCGGCAAGAGATCCGGGATGCCGGACGTGTTTTCGCCGGTGATGGCCCAGATCAGAAGAATGCCGAGAATCGGATAAACGAAGGCGAGGCGCAGGCACCAGTCATAGCTGCCGGGTCCCCAGGGGTGCGGGCCGAGGCGGGCATCCAGCCAGCCCAGCACCGCGGCAAGCCGGCGGCGATAGCTGTCGACGGCAACGAGCGGGCGGCTTCGGGCCTTGTCGATCTCCTCCCGTTTGCCCGGCTCGCCCATCTTTTCGAGCAGCTTGATGTGGTGAGCATGCAGGCGCCAGACGGCAACCAGGGCGCCGAGGACAAGCAGCACGACCCAGGCCGGTATGCCCAGATAGGCAATCCATGCCTCGACCGCGGCCCGCACGTCCTCGCCCAACCAGTCTTCCAAAACGGGCAGCTCCTCTCCCCGGACGCCCGCTTTCTAGCACGCTCCCCCCGCTCCGACCACGCCGGGTTTCACCGGTCCGCCCGCCTACAGAAATCGAGAATAATCTGCTGCCCGCATCGGGTCGCCGGCGCAGCGCTTCAACTTTTTTTCGAGTATTCGTGGTTTGGTGGTAAAACATGTTTTTACCACCAAGGCACCAAGACACAAAAACTCCAGAACCTACCCCCCGTAGGTTTCGACCAGATAGTCGCAGATCTGGGCGGATTCGAACATTTCCTTGCCGGTGTTGGGGTCGATGAGATAGGGGACCATCATCCGGCCGGCGCGGGCGACGAAGGCTTCGCGCTTTTCGCCGCTGACCGGGATTTCGAAGGGCATGAACCGCCGCACCGCCGGCGGGATATAGTCGGTCGGCCGGGTGCGGCCGAGATTGTGCAGCATATAGGCGATTTCCAGCTCGCTCAGCGTCTCCCGCACCACCCGGGCGAAGGGGCTGCTTTCGATGCTGTAGAGCGCCAGCGGCTCCTGCGGCGAGTGCGAGGGCCGGGCCCGCACCCCGCGCTGCGGCCGCGACAGCGAGGCGATCATCGAGGTGCCGACATTCAGCGCCCGCGCCCGCCAGAAGGCGGGCACCGGCCGCTTGCCATAGGTCTCGAACAGATAGCGGATGATGTCGCCGGACTCGTAAAGCTGCGTGCCGGTATTGGCGTCGACCAGGAAGGGGAACTGCGCCTTGCCGCCCAGCTGGATGGCCACCGGCCGGAAGCGCTGGCCGCCCTTGGGGCAGGGATAGATCATGGCGTCGAGGTCGAGCTCGGTCAGCACCTCCCGCACCAGCCGGCAGAAGGGGCAGCCCTCGAACTCGTAGAGCGCCAGAGCGCGCTCGGGCTTGACGGCGGCCGGTTTGGTCTGGATGCCGCGGCCGAGCCGGCTGAACGACGCGGCGGTGGAGGTGGCGACGTCGAAGGTGCGGGCGAGGCGCATGGGCGAAAGAGGCTCCTGACGGATGAGGAAAAGGATCAGCCGGACCCGGCATCGGGCCGGCGCTGCACGGCCGTGACATCGGCGGCGAGACGGGCGATCTCGTGCTCGGCCACGGTCAGGGCATCGGCCGCCTGTTGCAGCCCGGCGGCATCGGATTCGGCGCTGAGATGGCGGGCCGTCTCCATCGCCAGGGCGAAGGCGAGATGTTCGCACAAATCCCGAGGCGGGCAGCCGGCTTCCACCGCCTCCCGCACCACGCGGGCAACGGCATCCTGAAAGGGCGACACCAGGGCGGCGGCATAGGGGTTCATGCTTGCCGAACCTTGAAAAGGGGCTTGCCAGAGGCCAGCGACACCGGATGAAATAGAGCGGAACGCCGCCGCTGGCCAGCCCCCGCGCGCGGCCGGCCGGGCCGAAGGAACAGGCACAAGACGATGATCCAGTTTCGCGTTTCCGGAATGACCTGTGACGGCTGCGTGCGGGCGGTGACCCGCGCCATCCACCAGCGCCGTCCGAATGCCGATGTCAGCGTCGATCTCGGCCAGGGGCTGGTGTCGATCGCCGACAATGCCGACGCCGAAATCCTTTCCGAGGCGATCGAGGATGCCGGCTTCAGCGTCGAGGGCCGGCTCTCCTGAGTGAATGAGCCGGCGGTCAGATCGACTCGCTGAGGAAGGCGGGCCGGGGCGAAGAGGCCGCGGCCTTGTCGGTCCCATAGGACAGGCGGATGGCCCGCTCCCGCTCGATGAAGCGGCTGAGCTTGCGGTAGAAGTCCGGCTCGCGGGTGACATAGACGGCGACAAGGCCCTTGCCGTCGACCCGCAGGACGCGGCCGCGCGCCTGGAACGGCGTGACCTCTCCATCCACGGCAAGCCGCATCATGAAGTCGAAGTCCCGGTCGACCGTCAGGGGGCCGTCATAAGGGGCGACCCGGAAGCCGCCAAGGCTGAGATCCTGTAACGAGAAGCGCCGGCCGTCGATGTCGATCGACAGGCCGAAGGTGGGGATGCGATCGTGACGGCGGCGGTCGCGTCCGCCATCCGCGTCGCCGTCCCTGTCGTCGCCACGCCCGGGGCGGCGTCCGGGTTTCTTGCGCGCCTGGGGATCGGCCGGCCGTCCCAGGGCGCCGCCGGTGGCCGCGGAGGGTGTGATTTCGCGCGCCGACATCGCCGCCTCACTCTCTGCCTGCCTCACTCTCTGCCTGACCGCCTCACACGATCGCAGCCACTGTAATGCTACGCTGGCTGGCAGGGCATGGCAAGAACATCGTGGAACGCGGCGCGGCCGCGAATCGTGGTGGTTGGCGCCTCGTACAACGAACGGCTCAATCCTTCCGCGCAACCCGACGCGCGCCGTTTTCGGGAAGGCCCCGCCAATCGACCCAGCGGCCGTGAAAATCGGCACGCCCGAGCGCGTGCTCCGTCCCGTCCGGCCAGACAGTGAGGCTGAGGGCGGCGCCGGGTCTCTGCCCGTCCACCTCCATGCGCAGCCAGGCCAGCGGGGCGCCGCCGGCCGCCCGCGCGCCGGCCGCAGCGATCGCGGCGCGGCAGCGGTCGCGGTCCTCGGCGCTCAGATACTGCCAGACAATGCTGTGGCAGACGACATGCACGGCGCCCGGCCGGGCCTGCCGCAGCCGCTCTTCCAGCCAGTCGCCGGCTGCGGCGCGGGCGACCCGCACCGGCCGGTCGGCGGCCACGGCCAGAGCCGCCCGGATGCGCGCCAGGCGGTCGCGCTGGTTGGCCCAGATGAAGGAGAGCAGCCGCGTCCGGTCGGCCGGATTGCCGGGGTCGAGCGGCGCGACGTCGCAGCCGGCGCGTTCCAGCACGGCGATGGCGGCATCAGGTGCCGGCTCGCCCCGCCAGTCGGGCTCAAGCTGGACGGGCGATGCGGCGTCACCCCAGGTCCGGTCTCCCAGGCGGTAGCCCCAGACATCCCAGAGCAGATTGAGACCGGCGCTGGCGCCGATCTCCGACACCACCAGCGGCAGGCCGCAATGCCGGGCGATGGCGAGGAAGCCGGGCAGCAGAGCGCCGCTCCGCGCGACCTCGTTGGTCTGCGGCGCCACGGCCAGCCGGCCCAGCATGAAATCCTCATGCGCGGCCAATGCCGCCGCAATCGCCGCCCACAGCGCGTCGTCGTTGCACGCCGTCTCGGAAGGCGGATAGACGGCCGCCAGGTCGGGCGCCAGCCGGTCGAGGACCAGGGCATGCAGCGCGCCCAGCAGCCGCAGCGGCAGGTTTTCGCCGGCGGCGGTGGGGTCGCCCGGCCAGCCATAGGCCGCCGCGGCGAGCCGTGGAGCGGGGATCGGCCGGTCGGCGAAAAGCTCGCAGAGCCGGGCGGTGAAGGGCGAGCCGAGCTCGCGGCAGGCTTTTGCCTGCCCCCGAAAGGCCCGGCCGATCCGCTCCGGCACCGCGTCGCCCGCGACGCCATCAGGCAGCACGGATGCCGTTCCGCTTGATCCCGCAAGTCCGGGTGATGTCTGCGGCCGAGGCCGCCGCGTGCGTCTCCATGGCGGCCAGAGTGGCCGGGCCGGCCCGGCAAGGCAAGCGGAACCGCACAACGGGAGAGAGCTCTGCAGGGATGGAGCCGGCCGCACGGCCGGCCCCGTGACTCACTTACTGCACATAGGCGCCGACGCCGACATAGTACTGGTCGTCGACTTCCACGACATAGCTGCGCTTGGGAGCCGGCTCGCCGGTCTGCGGGTCTTCGAACTCGTAGTCGACCCAGCCTTCGCCCTCGACGCTGACGATGTCCTGAATGAAGTGATTGCCGGCGCTGTCGGTGGCGTCGATCAGGTTCTCGCCGATCAGGTCGTGATTGGCGCCGTGCGCCAGGGTCTCGCCCTCCGGCCCGAAGACGAAGACATACAGGTCGCGGTCGTGCCAGGCCTCGCCCTCATTGAAGTCCTGGAAGGCGGCGTCGGCACCGGCCTCCTGGAGATGGGCGGCGGCCGCTTCGGCCATCGCCCGGGCTTCGTCCGGGGTGCCGCGATCCTGGGCCAGGGCCGGACCGGCAGTGAGCACCACAAGGGCGGCACCGCAGGCGAACAGACGCGCAAAACGGGTCATGGGTCGTTCCTCCGATGATGGGGTTATAGCCGTCCCGTGGGTCCGGGACCGGCCGGCGCTTTGATGCGCCCCTCGTCGTTTCCCGGTTCGGCGCGAGCGTTTCGCGCAAAACCATGCCAACGGTATTGAAATTTCCCGCCCCTGTCAAAGCCCATGGGGCGGGACGCCCCGGCGAAGCTCTTGATTTTGTTTCGTTTTCAATTGTCTCGTCTGAAACTGGCCGGCAAGCGCTGCCCCCTCGCCACTAACAGCCCTGCCAGACCGGCGGGCGCTTTTCCAGGAAGGCGTCGACGCCCTCGCCGGCATCGCGGGCCAGCATGTTGCGGGTCATCACCTCGCTGGCATAGGCATAGGCGTCCTGCAGGCTCAGCTCCGCCTGCCGGTAGAAGGCCTCCTTGCCGAGCCTGAGGGTCAGCGGCGACTTCTCCGCGATCTGCCGGGCGAGCGCCCCGGTCGCCGCGTCGAGTTCGGCCTCCGCCACCACCCGGTTCACCAGGCCGAAGTCGCGCGCCTGGGCGGCCGGGATCATGTCGCCGGTGAGCAGCATTTCCATCGCCGGCTTGCGGCCGACGGCGCGGCTCAGCGCCACCATCGGGGTCGAGCAGAACAGGCCGATATTCACGCCGGGCGTGGCGAAGCGGGCGGTCTCGGCGGCGACGGCGAGGTCGCAGGTGGCGACCAGCTGGCAGCCGGCGGCGGTGGCGATGCCGTGCACCTTGGCGATGACCGGCTTGGGCAGGCGGGTGATCGCCATCATCATGCGCGAGCATTGCCGGAAGATGGTCTCATAGGCCTGGCGCTCCGGCCGGCTGCGCAGCTCCCGCAGATCGTGCCCGGCGCAGAAGGCCGGGCCGGCGCCCTGGATGACCACCACCTTCGCCGTCTCGTCGTCGCCGAGTTCCTCCAGCCGCTCGTGCAGCGCCGCCATCATCCCGGTGGACAGCGCATTGCGGGCCTTGGGCCGGTTGAGCGTCAGCACGGCAACGCCATCGGCGTCGTCGCGCAGAACGAGCGGCTCGTTGGGGCGAAGGCTGGTATCCTCGGGCGCAGACGACATGACGGGGCGATCCTCCGGTGTTTCTGGCAGCTCTCTTTCCGCAGTCTACACAGGGTCTTGGCGGGACGAAAGCCCGGCGCCGCCGTGCGGCCGCGGCGCGGGTGGTCTGCCCGCAGCGCCCGATTCCGCGGTCGGACGGCACCGCGGGCGGTCATCGGCGCTTGACGCGGCGCGCCGGGGTGCTTAATTACGCGGTCTTCCCGTCAAGACCCATCGCATGAGGCCTTGCGGCCGGGCCGGCAGCGCGCATCGGCAGGGGCCGGTTTACAAAAACGAACGAGGATAAGCCGAAATGGCGACCTATTCCGCCAAGCCCACCGAGGTCGACCGCAAATGGCTGGTGGTCGACGCGGAGGGCGTCGTTCTGGGGCGGCTGGCGAGCATCATCGCGCACCGGCTGCGCGGCAAGCACAAGCCGCTGTTCACCCCGCATATCGATTGCGGCGACAATATCGTCGTCGTCAATGCCGAAAAGGTGCGTCTGACCGGCCGCAAGCGCCGCGACGACTTCTTCTATTGGCACACCGGCTATCCGGGCGGCATCAAGGGCCTGTCCAAGGGCCATATCCTCGCCGGCAAGCACCCCGAGCGGGTGGTCTACAAGGCCGTCGAGCGGATGATCCCGCGCGGGCCGCTGGGCCGCCAGGTGATGCGCAAGCTGCGGGTCTATGCCGGGCCGGCGCACCCGCACGAGGCCCAGCAGCCCGAATCGCTGGACATCGCCGCGATGAACCCGAAGAACAAGAGGGACTACTAGGCCATGGCCGAAGCCCAGCAGACGCTGCACGACCTCAAGGACCTGGGCGCGCCGCCGGAGGGGGCCGCGGAGCCCGAGCCGCGCGAGCCGGTCATCGACGCCTTCGGCCGCTCCTATGCCACCGGCCGGCGCAAGGACGCGGTGGCGCGGGCCTGGATCAAGCCGGGCAGCGGCATCATCACCATCAACGGCAAGGCCTTCGAGACCTATTTTGCCCGCGCCACCTCGCGCATGGTGATCACCCAGCCCTTCCTCATCGCCGACCGGCTGAACCAGTTCGACGTCTATGCGACGGTCACCGGCGGCGGGCTGTCGGGCCAGGCCGGCGCCATCCGCCACGCCATCAGCCGGGCTCTGACCTATTACGAGCCGGGCCTGCGGACGATCCTGAAGCGCAGCGGCTTCCTCACCCGCGACAGCCGGGTGGTCGAGCGCAAAAAGTACGGCAAGGCCAAGGCCCGCCGCAGCTTCCAGTTCTCCAAGCGGTAAGGGGGGCGGGCGCAACGCCCGCTTCGCATGCCGTCCGGATGCGGTGGGGTTGGTGGCGCGGGGCATATTCCCCGCCCAGCCGGCCGGTCGCGACCACTCTCTCGGCAAGGCGTTCCGGCCGGCCGAAAGCCAACCCGCCCGTGCTGCGCCATGGAGCGGCGGCATCCTTGCCGCCGAAAGGGTCGGCTGGAAGCCGACCCTCCATGCGGTTTCACCTACAGCCTCAACTACACCCCGATGTCGACCCGCAGGTGTCGCACTTCATGCAGGTGCCGTTGCGGACGAGGGTCAGGTTGCCGCATTCGGTGCAGGGGTCGCCTTCATAGCCGCGGGCCCGGGCCTCGCGCCGCCGGTCGGTCTTTGAGGGGGCCGGGCGGCGGGAGAAGGCGAGCGGCGTGACGGTGCCGCGGGCCTCTCCGGCCGGCTCGCGGGCCGGCGGGGCGGTCGGCTGCGGGGCCGC
>JAAAOG010000067.1 GCA_009909005.1 Alphaproteobacteria bacterium
GGTCGGCGACGGCACGCTGCTGCTCGATGGCGATGCGCTGGTCTCCGTGACGGTCATGGGTGGCACGGTCGGCGGCTCGGGCGCCATCGGCGGCCTGACCCTGGCGAGCGGCACGTCGGTCTCGCCGGGCGGGGCCGGCGCCGCCGGCACCTTCTCCACCGGCAGCCTGACCGCCCCGGCCGGGGCGACCCTCTCGGTCGAGATCGGCGGCACCATGGCCGGCACAGAGTTCGACCAGATCGTGGTCGCCGGCACCGTGGACGTGACCGACGCCACCCTCGATGCGTCACTGATCAGCGGCTTCACGCCGTCCGTCGGCGAGGAATTCGTGATCATCGACAATAACGGCACGACGGACGCCGTCACCGGGACCTTCGCTGGCCTGGCCGAAGGCGCCACCCTGACCGTCGGCGGCATCGATTTCACGATTTCCTACCAGGGCGGGGACGGCAATGACGTCGTGCTGACCGCACCGTTGCCGACGAGCCTGACCGTCGACACGCTCACCGACGAGAATGACGGCATCAATGTCGGCGGCATCTCCCTGCGCGACGCCATCGCCGCGATCGCCGATGGCGGCACCATCGATTTCGGCAGCCTGACCGGGACGCTGACGCTGACCCTGGGTGAGCTGGTCATTGATCGCGATGTCACGATCGACGGTCCCGGCGCCGGCGACTTGACCATCGATGCCGACGGCAACAGCCGCATCTTCAATGTCGACGACGGTGCCGGCGGGACCGACCGCGCCGTCGCCATCTCCGGCCTGACGCTGACCAACGGCATTGCCGGCAATGGCGCCGGCATCATCAATGATGAGGATCTGACCCTGACCGACGTGACGGTCAGCGCCAATTTTGCCACCGGCGACGGCGGCGCGATCGCCAATACCGGTATCCTCACCGTGAGGGACAGCACGCTCTCGCTCAACACGGGATCCGTAGGCGGCGCGGTCTATGCCGGCTCCTCCTCCGTGACCCGGATCGAGAACACGGCCATCCTGGACAACCTGTCTCTGGATGACGGGGGCGGGGTGCGCTCCCGCAACGACCTTGCGCTCGTCAACGTCACCCTATCCGGAAATTTCGCCGGCGCCGCAGGCGGCGGGCTTTATACGTCCGGAACAACCACCCTTCTCAACGTCACGGTCTCGGGCAATCAGGCCACTGGACGAGGCGGGGGATGGTACAATGACGATGTGGCCGAGGCCGTGAACAGCACGTTTTCGGGCAATTCCGGCAGCGAAGGCGGCGGGATCTACAATTTCAGCGGCGATACGCTCTCTTTCAGCAATACTATCGTGCTGGGCAACCGGTTGACCGGCGGGACACCCTCGGAGATCGAGGGCAATGGGACGCTGAACGAGACCGGCCCGAACATCATCGGCACGGTGGACGCCGCGGCGGCGGACGTGTTCGACCAGGTCGATGGCAGTGGAGCAGGCGTCCTGGCCGACAATGGCGGGCAGACGGAGACCATTCTGCTCAATGCGACCGGGCCGGCAGTGAATGCCGGCACCGGCGCTGCCGCGGTCAATCTCAACGAGAGCGTCTTCGGCACCGACCTGAACGATGACGGCGATACCGACGACGTCCTGGCGCGCGTCGACGAGCTGGCCTTCGACCAGCGCGGGACCGGCTTCGAGCGCGTGATCGCCGGCACCATCGATCTGGGCGCGGTGGAAGTCCAAAGCGCCATGGGCCCGACGAGCCTGACGGTCGACACGCTCGCCGACGAGAATGACGGCATCAATGTCGGCGGCATCTCGCTGCGCGACGCCATCGCCGCGATCGCCGATGGCGGCACCATCGATTTCGGCGGCCTGACCGGGACGCTGACGCTCACCCAGGGCGAGATCGCCATCACCAAGAGCCTGACGATCGCCGGGCCCGCTGCCGACGTGCTGACGGTGTCCGGTGACGCGGACAATTCCGGCGACGTCAGCGCCGGCGACAGCCGCATCTTCAACATTGACGACGGCAATGGCACGCCGGACCAGAACGTCGCCATATCCGGCCTGACGCTTTCCGGCGGCTATGCCGCAGGCACAGGAATTGATAGCGATGGCGGCGGCATCTTCAACGCGGAGAGTCTGACGCTGACCGATAGCGTGGTCGCAAACAACACCGCTCAAGATGACGGCGGTGGAATTTTCCAGTTCGACGGCGCGATCACACTAACCAACACAACGCTGTCTGATAATACCGCCAATTCGGATGGCGGAGGTCTGTTTATCAGGGATGGTTCTGCGAACCTCGATGGTGTTACGATTTCCAACAATTCCGCGCTGGCTTCGAACGGTAATGGAGGTGGCATTTATATTGACGACGGCGTTCTAACGATAAGCGGATCGAGTATTACGAATAATGATGCCGATCGAACCGGCGGCGGTGTCTACGTCCAAGATGCAGCAGCCACGATCGTGAGTACGACGATTTCAGGCAACAGCACCATCATGCAGGATGGTGGTGGCATCGGCAGCCGCGGTTCGGTTTCGCTGGTCAACGTGACCGTGTCGGACAATACCGCCGCCGATAACGGCGGCGGCATCTACATCGGTCTCGGCACGGCGACAATCGCCAATGTCACGATTTCCGGAAACTATGCCGGCGATTCCGGTGGGGGCGTGTTCAACGGAAGCAACACGGTTCTCGTCAGCACGACCATTTCCGGAAACACTGCCGCGACCGAGGCCGGCGGCATCGGAACCGAAGCGGGCGACACGACGAGTCTGACCAACAGCATCGTGCTGGGTAACCGGTTGGCGGACAACACCGAGTCCGAGACCGGGGGCACCGGCACGCTGAACGAGACCGGCCCGAACATCATCGGCACGGCAGACGCCGCGGCGGCGGATGTTTTCGATCAGGTCGACGGCAATGGCGCCGGGGTGCTGGCCGACAATGGCGGGCCGACCGAAACCCTTGCGCTCAAGGCCGGGACCAACCCGGCGGTCAATGGCGGCGACAATGCCGTGGCGATCAACCTGGTCGAAGCCGATTTCGGTTTCGATCTGAACAATGACGCCGACCTGGCCGACACCATCACCCGGCCCGACGAGATCGCCTTTGACCAGCGCGGGTCGGGCTTCGACCGGGTGGTTGGTGGGACCGTCGACCTCGGCGCGGTCGAGGTACAGCCCTCGCCGCCATCCGGCGGCGGTGGCGGCGGAGGCGGCGGCGACGACGACACGGATCTCTTTGACGGCGACGACCAGTCGGAGATCGACAATCATGTCGACACCGGGCTGGACCCGACCGACGATTTCGAGGACGGCACGATCGACGGCGCCCCGGCGACGACCGGCACCACCACCGACAGCCGCACCGGCGAGACGGTGGAGATCATCGTCACCAACCCCTCGCAGCCCGGCGAGCGCGAGGACGAAGACCCCACCACGCCGGATGTCGACGTGCCGGTCGGCGACGATGTGCTGGTCAGCAAGCCGGAAAATCTCGGCCTGATCGCCACCTTCCGCGTCACCACCGACCAGAGTAATCTGGGCACCCTGATCGGCAGCGATGCCAGCCCGGAGGATGCGGCCCAGCAGCAGGCGTTCCTCGACCGGGTGCTGCCGGACGAGCCCGACGCGCCGCCGGTCAATGTCGTGCAGGTGTTCCCGGTCCGGCCGCTGTCGGTGGCGGACGACGAGCCGGTCGAATTCACCATCACCCTCGGCGATGGCGATGCCGACGGCGACGGCGTGGACGATGACGGCCGCGAGACGGTCACCCTGATCGACGTGACCAATCTGCTCGGCCCCGACGGCGAGCTCACTGGGCCGGTCACCATTACGGTGAACGGCGACGGGCCGGTCTTCATCCGCGGCGCCGGCACCTTCACCGGCGGCAGCGAGGAGCTCAGCGACGACGACATCCCGGACGTCGACATCATCCAGGGCGACGGCAGCCCGCAGGTGCTGTTCTTCGGCCCCGGCAACGACTTCATCAACGGCGCCGGCGGCAATGACCATGTCTCCTCGGCCGGCGGCAATGACTTCCTGGACGGCTGCAGCGGCAACGACACCGTCGACGGCGGCGCCGATAACGACAGGCTGACCGGCGGCGGCGGCGACGACCTGATCCATGGCGGGCCCGGCAGCGATACGGCGCTGTTCAATGCCGCCGGGAACGCCTTCGCCGTCACCACCGGGGTGCTCGGCACCCGGGTCGACGATATCCGCGCCGGCAACCTGCTGGGCCGCGACCTGCTGATCGCCATCGAGACTCTCGACTTCGGCAATGGCGGCCAGGCGGTCGAAACCGCGGCCACCAGCGGCATCAACCTCTTCGCCGTGGTCACCGACACCGCACCGCGCCAGGTGTTTCTCCCCGGCAGCGAGGTGACGCTGGTCGACGCCCCCGGCGCCCAGACCTACGACGTGCCGCTGGGGGCTGCCCTCGGCCTCGGCGGCGTGTCCGGGGCGAACACCATCAACCTGGAAGGCGACGCCGCCGACTATATGATCCTGGCCGACGGCACCCGGTTTCTGCTGATCGGGCCGGAGCAGGGCGGCCTCGCCCTGATCCCGGACCCGACGCCGCAGACCCTGGTCTTCGCGGACGGCGCGCTGGAGCTGGCGATCCAGGGCGATGCGATGGAACTGGGCGGCGAGACGGTGCCCGAGGCGCTGTCCCCGATCGCCGCGACGCCCGACGGCACCACGAGTTCGGCCGGAATCTTCGACGGGCCGGTGGCCGGCGACGAGGGCCCCTCATCCGACCCCAACCTGTTCGGCATCGTCGTCGACGACACTCCCGCCCAGCTGCTGCGCCCCGGCACCCAGGCGAACATCATCGACGCACCCGGCACCCAGACCTTCAATATCGCCGAAGGCGCCGGCCTGACCCTGACCGGCACCGACGGGGAGAACGTCTTCCGCTTCGAGCAGGCCGCGAGCGACTTCACAGCCGCGCTGGACGGCGGCACCCTGGTGCTGACGGCGGATGACGGCGCGGTCACCCGCCTGCCGGCCGATGCCGACCCGCAGACCCTGGTCTTCGCCGACGGCGCGGCCGTGCTTGCCATCGAGGGCGACCAACTGCTGCTGGGCGATGCCCCGGTCGGCCCGGCCCCGGCCCCGATCGCCGGCACGCTGGATCCCGACACCACCTCCGCCGACGCCTTCGGCCCCGACTGGCTGCTGTAGGAGGAGCGCGGCCTGCTATGGCGAGTTCGCCGAGCGGCTGGTGATCGTCGATTACGATCCGCTCACCCGGCACCCGGCCGAGGTGTTCCAGCTGCTCTACCAGTTCATCGGCGAAGAGCCTTTCGCCCATGGTTCCCGCTGCGGTCGAGTTCGACGCGGTCGATGGGCTGCAAAACGAAAACGGAACAATCATAACTTTTGGTCACGGGTATAACGACATTTTGGCGCTCGGCAATCAGTGGGGCGTGCTTTTCGGTAATTCGAACCAGCCGGCTCTGGGGCTGAACGGAGCGGATCCCGGTGGTCCGGACCCCAGCGTCTGGATGGCTAATCAAATCGGCGGCGCCGCGCTGGGCGACTCCCTAAATGGCGGCGCTGGCGATGACAGCCTTATCGGCGCATCGGGTGACGACACCATATCAGGCGGCGACGGTATTGATACCATCTTCGGCGGGCCCGGCGCCGACAGTATCCTTGCGGGCTCGGGTGACGATGAGGTCAAGTATTCTGAAGGGGCAGACACAATCAACGCAGGCGCCGATTTCGACGTGCTTCGTGTCAATGGTCCATCAGACAACTACAATGTTATTAGTCAAAGTGGGTTACTTTCGATAACGCGTCAATCAGATGGTCTTGTGACTCAGGCTGAGGGGCTAGAATTTGTTGAGTTCTCGCAAAATGCCGAACTGTACAATCTCACTTTCTCAGTGTCCAGTGACACCGACTTTCAACTCGACAGCCCCAGCTGGGACCCCGACAGACGGGCGCCCGAGTCCTTCCAGAGCGCCAGCTTCCTTGGCGAAAATGTGCTGGAAATCAATATTGATGAGACCGGTCCCGTAAGCCCAACGCACGACCGGTATCAGGGCCTTAAGTATCAGCGTGATGGGAACGAGTCGACCCCAGGGAATAACAATATCGCCGAGTCCTGGCTCGGCGGTGACGGGACCGTCCTTACCTATGAGTTCTATGTCGATCCGGGTTGGGCTTCCGACAGCAATCCACAAGCATCCGGTGTCTGGGCCGAAATGGGGAACGACAACGGGGTCGCTCGCTTCTGGAGTATCCTCGAATATCAAGATGCCACTGCCACCGGCAGTACGGCTGCATTCCGTGTTTGGACAGCCACTGGATGGGTAGACGCCGGAACACCCAGCGGATTCGACCCCGACACCGGCGGTTGGATCGACGTCGAATTCAGCTTTGACGAGGGTGAGTCCTATACTTGGTCGGTAAATGGTGAAGTCCTTTATGTTGACACAGGTGCCTCTCTCAACGGGGTAACAACTTTCCAGGAAATGATTGTTAATAGCGAGAATTTTGGAGTTGATCAAACATACCGATACGATAATTTTTTGCTGAGTGGCGGCGAGCAGGACGTTACAAGAACGCTCATCGTGGGCGGCAACAGTGAGTTCCAGACAATCCAGGCGGCGGTGGACGCGGCCGCGGCCGGCGACACGATTGTTATCGAGGCGGGGACCTTCTCCGAAAGCGTCACAATCGACAAGGCCCTGACGATCGACGGTGCCGGCGCCGGGAACACGATCGTAACGCCGCCAAGCGGGCACGGGTTCAAGATCGACGGGGATCTCGGCACTGGTGCCACACTCTCCATCGACGGCATAACATTCAAGGATGCGCCGGGGCGAGGAGTCAATTTCGATGACAACGCGATCCTCGGGACGCTGCAGATCGCCAACAGTGCCTTCGAACAAAATGACCAGAACGGCCTCGGGATTGGTGGCAATTCCACTCCCGTCGACCTCGACACCGTCATCATCAGCGACTCGACGTTCGTCGGAAACGGCCAGCCGCAGGGCTCCTCGGGCGACGGCGACATCCTGTTCTTCCAATATGCCGGCGATGCGACACTGTCGAACCTGACTATCACCGGACAGGACCGGGATGCCGGGCCGGCAGAAAATGGCATCCAGTTCCGCGGCGATACCGGCGCACTGGGCACGGTCAGCCTGAGCGAGATCACCATAGACGGCGTCTATGAAAAGCAACCGATCGCCTTCTTCAATTACGACGACGTGAATGGCCTGTCGGCGAGCAATGTCGTAATCACCGCGGACAGCACGAGTTTCCAGATTTCCGGCAACTTCTCCGGCATTGGGGGCGACATCGATTATGCGGCGCTAGGAATCGACACCACCGGGGCGCCGGACCCAATCGCCATTCAGGGCGACAATGGCATCAACACTTTGACCAGCGGAGATGAGGATGCCTTCCTGCGTGGCTTCGGTGGCGATGACGAGCTCAGCGGCGGAGACGGCGTCGATACAGCCGGCTATGTCGGGGCGTCGGGCGACTTCACGACCAGTAAAGACAGCGTCGGCTTTTCTCAGGTCATTGACGATCAGGCGGGGACGGACGGCGACGAGGGCACCGACACGCTGTCGGGCATAGAGCGGCTGGCCTTCTCCGACCTCAGCCTCGTGTTCCTGGCCGACCGCACAGTTAATCAAGACGAAAGCTTCGGCTTCGATGTGTCGGCCAACTTCGCCGGGCTCGACGGCACTTTCGGTCTGGACCAACCTCCAACGGGTGTCAGCATTACCGGCCAGGGCGTGGTCACCGGCTCGGTGACGGGTGCCGGGGACGCAGACATTACTGTCCATCTGCTCGACGGCAGTAACCAGGTGATCGCGCAGGGTGACTTTACAATCGCGGTACAGGACACCTCCGCGGCGCCCGAATTCACCGCGATCCCCGACCAGAGCACCGCGGAAGGCGACGTTTTCGGCTTCGATGCGTCGGCTTTCTTCACGGACCCGAACGGCGACGACGCACTGCTGACCTTTGGCGCCTCGGGCCTGCCGGCCTCGCTGACGATCGACACCGACACCGGTTTGATCACCGGCACCCCGACCAATGACGACGCCATCACCGGTAGCTTCACGATTACCGTGACGGCCGAGGATCCGGAGACCCTGACAGCCTCCACGTCCTTCGATCTCATCGTCTCGGACGAGAATGCGGCGCCGACCGTTGCCACGCCGATCCCCGACCAGACGGCGACCGAGGACACGCTCTTCAGCCTCGACATCTCGGGCAATTTCGCCGACGAGGATCCGGGCGATGCCCTGGTGTTCGAAGCGACGAGCCTGCCGGCGGGCATGAGCATCGGGCGCAATACCGGCATTATTTCCGGAACGCCCGGCAATGCCGATGTCGGCGACACCACGATCACGGTGACCGCCATCGATCCCGACGGGCTGGAGGTCAGCGACGACTTTGTCCTGACCGTCCAGAATCAGAACGATGCCCCGCAGAGCACGGGCGGTGCCATCCCGGCGCAGATGGCGACGCAGAACGAGACAGTGTCGGGGATCGACCTGTCCGGCTTCTTCACCGACCCGGACGGCGATCCGCTCACCTTCAGCCTGGCCGACGCGCCGGCCGGCGTCGGGATCGACAGCGTCAGCGGCGCGCTGACCGGCACTCCGACCGAAGCCGGCGTATTCCTCGCGGAGGTCACGGCCACCGACGACGGCACCCCGCCGCTCGACCACACCCGGACCTTCACGCTTGAGGTCGAGGCCGGCAATCAATCTTTAGAACTGGTTGCGCCACCGCTTGAAGATCGAGCGGCGTCGTTCGCCGCGCCATCAACCGTGGATGTATCGGTGCGCTTCAACGATCCGGACGGTGACGACATTACCTTCTCAATCAATGCCGACGTTTCTGTCGCTGACTGGGTATCGGTCGATAATAATAGCGGTGTGATCACCTTCGAACCGACCTTCTTCGATTTCTTGGACGGTGACAGCGGTAACGTTGAAGTGGTCGCGACCGAAGTTGGTGGGTCAGGCAGTACAGCTAGCGACACCTTCGTTGTCTCAGCAAGCTCTACGTCTGGCGGCGCTGGTGTCAGCAGCTTCATATCCGGGGCGGTTGTATTTTTCGACGCTTTCAACAACCCAAACACCGGTGACCCAAACAACTTCGAGTTCGAGTTCACGGACAACAACAATAACGACATCTTCGATAGCGGTGATACTGCGCTTGAAACTGCAGTATTTACCGACGTCAGCGGCGGGTTCGTGATTGCGCCTGAATCGGGCGAGTTCCCCGCCAACAACCCATCCGATGCGGTGATCGGACTGACCCAGGGCGCGGATCTGGCGACCGGAAACCCCGTGTTGGAGACGCTTTTTGCACCCTACTTCAGCGACAATTTCCTCGTTCCGGCTACGGTGATCACCCCGCTAACGACCTTGTTGGTCGACGTCGACTACGCCCAGGCCGGGTTCCGGGCATCCCTGTCCGTGCTTGCGGACAATGGCGTGTCCGCCGACCTGACGACCTTCAATCATGTCTCCGAGGTCGACAGCGCCACAACCTCGGAAGCGCTGGACGAAGCTGCTGCAATTGCTGCCGGCGTTAACCTGGTCCGGGATGCCGCCCGCCTTCTTGCCGAAGCATTTAACCGGGTCGATCCCAGCACCAGTGTAAGCGATTTGCTGAATATCGCTTACGACTCCTTGCGCAGCATTATTGATCAGAATGTCAACAATGTCACCACTTTCGACTTCTCGGACTTGGGGGACATTGCGGAGCTGATCACTCAGTTTGAGAGCGATTCCGGGATTACGCTTCAGAACGCTGATCAAGCCGACAATCTAGCCAATGCCATTGTCAATGTCTCCAACGGCATATTGGATGCGTTGAGCGACATCCAATCGACCGGGGGCTCGGAATCTCCGCTCACGGCAGGCAACCAGTCCGGGGATGATGCCGTCGACTTCCTGAGCTACCTGTCGGCCCTCAAGATTGTGGTCGAGTTCGAAGGAACAGAGCTGCTCACCGGCGATGACTTCGCCGGAATCTTAAGCCCGACAAGTACAGCCAACTTGCAAGGGGAAGTCGAGAATCGGTTGGCAAGCCTTGGGCCGGTGACAGGGACCACAGGCACCCCTGGCGATGACGACCTGGTCGGCCTCGATCAGAACAAGTTGCCGGATGGCACGACGATCAACGAAGCCGACGTCATCAATGGTCTGTCCGGAAACGATACGCTGACCGGCGGCGATGGTGATGATGTTCTCAACGGCGACGAGGGCACGGACGTCGCCGACTACAGCGAGGAAACCGGTGGCAGCGGTGTCACGGTCGATTTGGCCGATGGCAGCGCCACCGATACCCATGGCGACAGCGACGAACTGAGCGGGATCGAGAACGTCGTCGGCACCGACCAACCGGATACCATCACCGGGAACGCCGGCGACAACGTCATCACGCTTCCGGGCACGACCCTGAACGACGTCGTCGACGGCGGACCGGGCAGCGACCGGGTCATCTTTCCGGATCTCTCGAAACCCGGGGTGCAGACCGAGACCGACGGTTCGATCACGGTCGGCACGAGCTCGACCTCGCTCATCGGCATCGAATTCATCGAATTCTCGGATGCGACCCTGCAGCCGCCGACCGCGATTGCCCTGGACGACGGCACCACAGTCGCCGAGGATGCAACGAACTTCGGCCCGGTCAGCGTGACCGACGGCGGCGATAGTAGCGGCAGCCTGACATTTAGCTTCGTGATTTCTGATAACTTTGACGATGCCGAATTCGAGATTGACAACGGCGATCTGGCCCTTGCTTCGGGCGCGCTCGATTTCGAGACCGCGAACAGTGTCGATGTGACGATCACGGCCACGGACAGCGATGGTCTGAGCGTCACCGAAACGCTGACCCTGACGGTCACCGACGTTAACGAGGCGCCGACCGTCGAGACGGAAATCAGCGACCGGACGACGGACGAGGACGCCCTCTTTTCGCTGGATGTGTCGGGTAACTTCGATGATCCGGATGCCGGCGACCTGCTCACCTTCTCGTTGAGTTCGGCTCTTCCGTCGGGGCCGTTGTCGATCGATGCGAACAGCGGAGAAATCACCGGCACACCGGTCAATGCCGATGTCGGTACCTTTGATGTGACAGTGACCGCCACGGACAGCGGAAACGAAGCCGTCACGGACACTTTCCAGATCACCGTCAACAACACCAATGACGCCCCCACTGTGGCGATGGCCATCGCCGATCAGTCGGTCGGGCAAGGCCAGACTTTCCCGGCTTTGGACGTGTCCGGCAATTTCAGCGACGAGGATGCCAACGACACACTGATGTTCTCTGCCACCGGCCTGCCGACGGGACTGTCGATCAGCACAGCCGGGGAGATCACCGGTACCGCGCCGGCATCGAGCGGGACCTTCGATGTCACGGTCGAGGCGGATGACGGCAATGGCGGGACGGTGACGGACAGCTTCCAGCTCGCCGTCCTGACTACAATCGTCGGTGATGAGAATCTCGACAAGAACGACACACTGATCGGCACCGACAATCCCGATGAAATCGACGGAAAGACCGGCGACGATACAATCCAGGGTCTGGACGGCAACGACTCGCTGGCTGGCGGCGAGGGGGCCGACAGCCTGGTCGCGGGTGCAGGCAACGACATCCTGATCGGCGGGGCCGGGGCGGACGAGCTTCTCGGCGGAACCGGGTCCGACACGGCGAGCTATGAAGGGTCCACGGCCGGCGTCACTGTCGATCTTGCAAGCGGGACAATCGCCGGCGGCGATGCCGAGGGCGACACCCTCGCCTCGATCGAGAACCTCACTGGATCCCCCCAGGCCGATACGCTGACCGGCAATGATTTCGCCAACACCCTGAGCGGGAGTGGTGGCAATGACGCCTTGACCGGCAATGGCGGCAGCGACGAGCTGTCAGGCGGCCAGGGCGATGACACGCTCACCGGCGGCACCGGCGACGATACGCTGGTCGGCGGTGTCGGAAATGACAGCGTTGAGTATTCTGTGCCCGTGTCCGAATTCACCGCCAGCGTCAACGGCAGCGATCTGCTGATTTCCCATCCGACATTCGGTGTGGACCGCCTCTCCGACGATATCGAGACCGTGTCCTTCTCGGATGTCGATCGGTCGTTCACGGATCTTTTCCACAACAGCGCACCGCAGATCATTGCGACCGCGTTCAATGCGCCGGAGAACCAGACCAGTGTCGGCGCTCTCTCCGCGTCCGACGCAGAGACATCGCAGACCCTGAGCTGGTCGATTTCCGGCGGAGCGGATCAGGGCGTTTTCGCGCTCACGCAGAGTGGAACACTGTCGTTCAATTCTCCGCGGAAATTCGAGAATCCCGGCGATGCGGACGGCGACAATCAGTATGAAGTCGAGGTCACGGCGACCGACGGCTTCGGCGGCCGCGATCGTGAAACCGTTACCGTCACGGTCACTAACGTGTCCGAAGGCGGCGGCGGCGGCGGCGGCGGCGGTGGTGGCGGTGACGGTGGCGGCGGTGACGGTGACGGCGGTGACGGTGATGGTGACGGTGGCGGCGATGCGCCAACGCCCGATCCGGACATCGAATCGGCCCCGCCGCCCGACAGTGGCGGCGTGCTGCCCGACTCCAATGTCCAGAACCAGACCGTCGACGGCGCGCCGGCCATCACCGGCACTTCGACCGACCCGCGCACCGGCGAAGAAGTGAATGTCCTGGTTGTCGATCCTGCCGACGGCAACCGTGTCGACCAGGACAATGCCTCGCCGGATGTCGATGTCCCGGTCTCCGACGATGTCGACGTCAGCATTCCGGAAAATCTCGGCCTGGTCGCCAACAGCCGCGTCACCACCGACCAGAACAACCTCCGGACCATTATCGACACCGATCCGAACCAGGATCCCGAGGATGAAGCCGATCAGGAGGACTTTATTGACCAGGTGCTGCCTTCAGGGGGTAACGGTGTCAACGTCGTCCAGGTCTTCCCGGACCGGCCGGATGATGTTCCGCCCACCGACCCAGTCAATTTCACTGTGACCCTCGGCGATGGCGATGCCGACGGCGACGGCGTCGACGATGACGGCCGCGAGACGGTGACGGTGATCGACGTCCGGGACCTGCTCGACCCGGACGGCCAACCGACCGGCCCGATCACCATTACCATCAATGGCGATGGGCCGGTGGTGATCATTGGCGCCGGGGAATTTCAGGGTGGAGAAGGCGACGACGGTCCCGATCTCGACATCGTCCGCGGCGACAGCAGCGATCAGGTGCTGTTCTTCGGCCCTGGTCATGACACCGTCTATGGCGGCGGTGGCAATGACGAGGTCTCCTCGGCCGGCGGCGACGACCTGCTGTTCGGCGGCACCGGCAATGACCGGGTCGACGGCGGCGCCGACGACGACCGGCTCACCGGCGGCGGCGGCGACGACCTGATCCATGGCGGCGAGGGCACGGACATCGCCGCCTACGAGGCCGCCGGCAGCGCCTTCGCTGTCACCACCTCCGTGCTCGGCACCCGGGTCGACGACATCCAGGCCGGCGCGCAGGAAGGCCGCGACCTGCTGATCGCGGTCGAGACGCTCGAGTTCGCCAATGGCAGCGAGGCCGTCGAGGCCCGGGCGGTCAGCGGGCTCAACCTTTTCGCCGCCGTCACAGAGAGCGCGCCGCGCCAGGTCTTCCTTCCCGGGAGCGAGGTGACCCTGGTCGACGCCCCCGGCGCCCAGGGCTACGACCTGCCCTTCGGCGCCGCGCTGGGCCTCGGCGGCGTGTCCGGGGCGAACACCATCAACCTGGAAGGCGACGCCGCCGACTATATGATCCTGGCCGACGGCACCCGCTTCCTGCTGATCGGGCCGGAGCAGGGCGGCCTCGCCCTGGTGCCGGACCCGACGCCGCAGACCCTCGTCTTTGCGGACGGAAGTCTGGACCTGGCGATCCAGGGCGATGCGATGGAGCTGGGCGGCGAGACGGTGCCCCAGGCGCTGTCGCCGATCACCGCGACGCCCGAAGGCGCCACGACTTCGGCCGGGATCTTCGACGGGCCGGTGGCCGGCGACGCGGCGCCCTCGTCCGATCCCAACCTGTTCGGCATCGTCGTCGCGGACACACCCGCCCAGCTGCTGCGCTCCGGCACCCAGGGGAACATCATCGACGCGCCTGGCGTCCAGACCTTCAATATCGCCGCGGGAGGCGGCCTGACCCTGACCGGCGCCGACGGGGAGAACGTCTTCCGCTTCCAAGAGGCCGCGAGCGACTTCACCGTGGCGCTGGACGGCGGCACGCTGGTGCTGACGGCCGATGACGGCGCGGTCACCCGGCTGCCGGCCGATGTCGATCCGCAGACCCTGGTCTTCGCCGACGGGTCCGCACTCATGGCGATCGACGGCGACCAGCTGCTGCTGGGCGATGCCGCGGTCGGGCCGGACCCGGCCCCGATCGCCGGCACGCTGGATCCCGACACCACCTCCGCCGAGGCCTTCGGCCCCGACTGGCTGCTGTAGGAGGAGAACGGCCATCCTGGCAGCCTGCGGGGGAGACGCCGACGCTCCATGAAGGGGGCAGGACGCCCGCACTCCATGAGGGGAGCGGGACGCCTGCGCTCCAAGAAGGGCGAGACGCCCGCACTCTCCGGCGGCTTTCGGTGCCCATACGCCTTGTCAGAAGAGAGAGCGTTATAAGAGAGCGCGAGAGGCGGGAGCGGCGATCATGGGCTTTGCCAGCCGCCTGCAGCATGGCTAGGCTGCAGAGGAACTCAATGGACAAGGGACCGCCGAGCCGAAAGGTTCTCCCCATTTTCAGCAGAGAACGTCGAGGGAACCATATCGATCAAGGCAGCTCGGTTATGGCGCCGCCACCGGGGCCCAGAGGACGTGTTCGATTTGGGGGGCGGCGGTGGCGAGCATGACGAGGCGGTCGAAGCCCAGCGCGATGCCGGCGGAGTCGGGGAGGCCGTGGTCCAGGGCGGCCAGGAAATCCGGGTCGACGGGATAGGCGGTGCCGTGGAGCCGCTCTTTCAGCGCCATGTCGGCGGCGAAGCGGGCGCGCTGGGCGGCCGGGTCGGTCAGCTCGCCGAAGGCATTGGCGAGTTCCAGCCCGGCGACATAGAGCTCGAAACGCTCGGCCAGGCGCGGGTCGCCGGGCTTGGGCCGGGCCAGGGCGGCCATCGACAGCGGATAGTCGGTCAGTACCAGCGGCGCGCCGCGGCCCAGCTGCGGCTCGATGCGGTCGAGGAAGATGCGGAAGAACAGATCCTCCCAGCGGTCGTCGGGGCCGGGGGCGATGCCGAGCGGCCGCGCCGCCACGGCCAGCCGCCCGACATCCGGCGCGAGCGGGTCCGGCGCGGTGGCGAGCAGGTCGATGCCGGCCCAGCGGTCGAAGGCCTCGGCGACCGTCAGCACCGGCCAGTAGGCGAAGGGGTCGGCGCTCTCCCCGCCCCAGACCAGGGCGGTCCGGTCGGGCAGCACCGTCCGCGCCGCCGTCAGGGCCGCCTGCAGCAGGCCGCGGCAATCATCGACCAGCTCGTGATAGCCGGCGCCGGCCCGGTACCATTCCAGCATGGTGAATTCCGGGTGGTGGGTGCCGGCCCGCTCGCCATTGCGGAAGCAGTGTGCCAGCTGGTAGAGCCGCGGCACCCCGGCGGCCAGCAGCTTCTTCATGGCGAATTCCGGCGAGGTGTGGAGATAGCGCGTCGCCGCCTCGTCCGGCCGCGGACCGTGCAGCACGGTTTCGAAGGCGCGCAGATGCACCTCCTGCCCCGGCGAGACCTGCAGGGCCGGGGTGTCGACCTCGACGAAGCCGGCCTCGGCGAACCAGCGGCGCACCGCGGCCATGATCGCCGCCCGCGCCTCAAGATAGGGCCGGCGCCGCGCAAAGACGTCCGGCCGCCACCAGGGAGCCGCCATGCGCCCGGCCTCTACAGCGGATAGGGGGAGGCGTTGAACAGCCAGAGATGCAGGTGCAGCAGCCCCCCATACAGCACCACCGCCGCCAGCGGCAGCCGCCAGCCGATCTCGCCGATCGCCAGAGCGAGGCTCTGCCGGCCGCCGAACACCGCCGCCAGCGGCACGTTCGAGGTTGCCCCGGCAAAGGCCTCATAGGCCAGCGGCGCGCTGCGGCGCTTCCTGGCATCGAGGGCCAGCGTCCCGGCCAGCGCCAGCACGGCGAAGGCGGCGAAGAAGATCACCGAGCGCAGCTCGCCATTGGCCACCAGATGCGACAGGGCCCAGAGGCCGATGCCCCACATCACCGGATGGCGGGTGACCCGGAAAATGCCGATGGCGTGGTCGGCCTCCTGCTCCAGTAGATGCTCGGCCCCGACGCTGCTGGGATTGGGCTGGGCAACACCGAGCACCACCAGCAGCAGGGCGAGCGGCATCAGCACGATGGAGAGCAACGGCCCCAATTCGCCGAACCACCACAGCACCGGCCCCGGCGGTGCCTGGTTGTAGGCCACGCACAGCCAGGCGATGGCGACCAGGGCGATCAGCGAGTAGACACCCTGATAGGGCCGCTCGCCCATCGCCCCCACCAGCACGGCCCGGAGCGGCGTCGAGGAGATGCCGAAATGCGAGGCGATGAAGACGAACGCGGCCAGCCAGAGTTCGGTCATGACGGCCCTTTCGCGGTCAGTCGAGGCGGCCGGCCGGCCGCTCTTCGACCATGACGGTATGGGTGAGGAGGCCGGCGGCCTCGTGCCAGAGGTGCAGCTGAAAGGCCGGCGGCTCGCCGACCCAGGCGTCCGGCTGGCCGTTGTCGAAAGTGAGGTAGATCTGGTGGGCGGTGCTCGGGCAGATGCCGGCGACGGTGCCGCCGACCCGGGCCTGCACCGGCCGGTGGACATGGCCGCAGGTGATCCGCTCGACATTCGGGAAGCGGGCGATCAGGGCGGCGAAGTCTTCCGCCCCGTCCAGGCCGATGCGGTCCATGAAGGGAATGCCGGTCACGAAAGGCGGGTGGTGCATGGCGATCAGGGTCGGCCGGTGCGGCGCCTCCGACAGCCGGGCGTCCAGCCAGGCCAGCCGTTCGGGGCAGAGCCGGCCGCCGGTCTCGCCCGCGACCACCGTGTCGAGCATGATGACCCGCAACGGCCCGGCCTCGACCACATGGTGCAGGAACGGCCCGTCTTCGCCCGTGGGCAGCCGGGTGTGGTCGGAGAAGGCGTTGCGCAGCGGGGCGCGGCTGTCGTGATTGCCCGGCAGCACGTAAAGGGGCATGGCCAGCGGCGCCAGAAGGGCGCGCAGATGAGTATATTGCGCGGGCGTGCCGTCATTGACCAGATCGCCGGTGATCAGCATCAGGTCGGGCTGCGGCTGCAGGCCCTGCAGCCGGGCGACACAGCGGGCGAGGCAGGCATTGGTGTCGATCTCGCCGAGCAGCCGGGCCCCCGGCTCGACCACATGCAGGTCCGTGATCTGGGCAATGAGCATAGGCGATCTCGTGAAACGAAGACGGAAGCCTCAGGGTTGCAGGAGCGGCGCCAGCGCCATCGCAGCAAACACGAGCCCGACGACACTGACCACGGTGCTGATCACTGTGGTGATAATGAACCCCATTGACGGTTTTGCAGCAATTTCGCCTTTGACCTCCGCAATTTTTCCCTCAAGCCGCGCTGATACCGAGTCGATTTTTCCTTCGAGCCGTGTAGAGTCCGCGTCAATTTTCCCTTCGAGCCGCGTGGATTCCCCGTCAATTTTTCCTTCGAGCCGCGCAATTTCTCTTTCCAGGCGACCCTCAGTTTGCGCAAGGTCTTCTTTCGTCACCATGTGATTGAGGCGTTCGTCCAGCCTCTCCATATAGGGCAGCAGCCGATCGCGGATCAGTGCCTCAAACCGGTCTTCAGTGTCGACGGTTGCCATCGCTCAAAAGCTTCACTCGTGATAGGTGATCAGAGTTTCGACCGGGACGTCGAGCTTCTGCCGGCCCTCCAGGAAGCTCAGCTCCATGATGAAGGCGCAGGCCCGCACCTCCGCGCCGATCTGCCGCAGCAGGGAGACCGAGGCGGCCATGGTTCCGCCCGTGGCCAGCAGATCGTCCATCACCACCACCGACTGGCCGGGCTCGATGGCGTCGGCCTGGATCTCGATGGTGTCGGAGCCGTATTCCAGGTCATAGGTATAGGCTATGGTGTCGCCCGGCAGCTTCCCCGGCTTGCGCACCATGACGAAGCCGCAGCCGAGCTCCAGCGCCAGGGGTGCCGCCGTCAGGAAACCGCGCGATTCGATGCCGACCAGCATGGTCGGCTCG
>JAAAOG010000060.1 GCA_009909005.1 Alphaproteobacteria bacterium
CCGGGCAAACCGGCCGTCCGGGGCTGTTCTCCCGCTCTTATCTGGATTATCCTTAAATCGTAATCCCGTGTCCCGGCAGGCCAACCGGAAAGTCTTATGGACCGCGGCAATCCCTCGGCCCGCAGCGGGCTCGTCAATTTTCCGACCTGGGATCCGCGGTACAAGCATACGGGTGAGGGCGGCATGTTCGTCCGCCTGGTGGTGCTGCCCAATCGCGATGCCGATTTCATGGTCTGCGCCGGCGGCGAAATCCGCTTCCTCGCCGACGGCGTGCTGGTCGGCGACGACCTCACCGCCTTTCCCGGCAAGCCGGAAAGGCCGGATGTGGTGCGGGAGGGGTTCGGCGGCTTTTTTGCCGGCATCCGCAATCTTTTTTCGAAACCCGACCACACCAAGGCCTGGGAAGATTATACCGAGAAGCTGGAAAGGCGGCGGACGTTCCTGACCGATCTGTATTTCCAGGAGCCGGTCCGTGACGGCGAGCGCGGGCCATCGCGCCGGCTGTCGGTCGATCTGCTGACGGCCGTCACCATGGGCTCGACCGGCTGGACCGGTTACGACACCGAGGCCGACCTTTACTGGTCCTGTCGCTACACCGACCTGACGGCCGACGGCAAGGCCCTGTACGATCTTATCAAGCTGCTCTACGCCGATACCGGCCAGCTGGCGCTGCAGACCTGGCTGGACCGCTGACCGTATCGCCTTGTCACGTCCGGACGCGTCACTCCCGTCCGGCATCGCCTTTATCCGGTGGCCCGGCCGTCGTCCGGGATCACCTTGCCGGGGTTCATCAGCCCCTGCGGGTCAAGGGCGTCCTTGATGGCCCGCATCAGGGACAGGGCGACCGGCGATTTTCTCTCGGCCAGGGCCGCGCGTTTCAGCTGGCCGATGCCGTGCTCGGCGCTGATTGAGCCGCCGAGCCCGGCGACGATATCGTAGACAATCGTGCTGAGCCGATCCTCCGCGGTGACCAGCGTGTCCGGGTCGGCGCCCTCCGGCGCGGACAGATTGTAATGGATATTGCCGTCGCCGACATGCCCGAAGGCGTTGATGCGCAGGCCGGGCAGCGCTTCCCGGAGCGCCGTGCCGGCTTGCTCGATGAAGGCGGGGACGCCCGAGCAGGGGACCGAGACGTCGTGCTTGATCTGCCGGCCGGCGCGCTCCTGGCCTTCGACCACGGCGCCGCGCAGATGCCAGAAATCCTGTGCCTGGCTGTCGCTGGCGGCGATGGCGCCGTCGGTCACCAGGCCTTCCTCGAAGGCGGTCTCGAGAATGGCCTCCAGCCTGTCCTTCAGACTGTCCTCGCCGGCCGGGCTCCCGAGTTCGAGCAGCACATACCAGTCGGCCGGCTCTTCCAGGGGGTCGACGGCACCGGTGCCGCCGGCCAGGGCGAAATCGACGCCCTGGCGGGAGATCAGTTCGAAGGCGGTGACGGCATCGCCGCTGCCGGCCCGCGCCCGGCCGAGGAGCATCAGCGCGGCGGCCGGGTCGGCGACCGCCAGGATGGCGGTTTCGGTGCGGCGCAAGGGCGGGAACAGCTTGAGGACTGCCGCCGTGATGATGCCCAGCGTGCCTTCGGCTCCGAGAAAAAGCTGCTTCAGGTCATAACCGGTATTGTCCTTGCGCAGTCCGGTCAGGCCATCCCAGATGCGCCCGTCGGGCAGAACGACCTCCAGCCCCAGCACCAGGTCGCGGGCCATGCCGTAGTGCAGGACGCCATGGCCGCCGGCATTGGTGGACAGGACACCGCCAATGCGGCACGAGCCTTCCGCGCCGAAGCTCAGGGGAAACAGACGGTCTGCCTCGGCGGCCGCATCCCGCAGCGTCTGCAACACCACGCCGGCCTCGACGGTCATGGTGAAATTGTCGGGGTCGATCTCGCGAACGCGGTTCAGGCGCTCGGTCGACAGGACGACCGCACGGCCGCTCTCATCGGGCGTGGCACCGCCGACCAGGCCGGTATTGCCGCCCTGGGGAACGATCGCGATCCCCGCCGCGCTGCACAGGGCCACCGCCTCGGCCACCTCCGCGGCCGATGCCGGTTTGAGCACCGCCAGCGCTTTTCCGTGGAAGAGGTCGCGCCAGTCGGTCAGATGCGGCGCCATATCCGCCGCGTCGGTCACGCAGCCTTTCGGACCGAGAAGCGTTTGCAGACGGTCGCGCAGCCCGGCAAGGCGGTCGTCATCGGTCGTCATCGCGGACACCCAGCTCACAGTTTTCGGCGACAGAGTTTTAACACAGCGTGCCCGTCGGCAAATCCGGTCTCACAGGCCGCCAGTCAGGCGCTAAGGGCGGCGCGGCGAAGCCGGTCGTTGATGGCCGCACCCAGGCCCTCCTCCGGGATCGGCGAGACGGCGATGGCGCCCACCTCCGGCCGGTCGAGATCGCGCAGCATGGCGAACAGGTTGGCGGCCGCTTCGCGCAGGTCGCCCTTTTCGCTGAGATTGCGGACGCGGGGGCCCTTGCGCAGGTCGGGACCGAAGGCGAGCAGAGCCTCGTCCGGGCCAACCTCCGCGGCGTTGAGACGCAGGGGCGCCGCAGGGGCGTAGTGCCGGGCCGTCCGGCCGGGGCTCTTCGGCTGCTCGTCCGTCTCGCCGGGCGGCCCGTCTGCGGTGACGGGACCGATGACGGCTTCGATGGCGGCGCGGTCGATGGCGCCGGGCCGCAGGATGGCCGGCCCTGTCGCCGTCAGGTCGAGCACGGTCGATTCCAGGCCGACGGCGCTGCGTCCGCCGGCCAGAATAAGGGGGATCCGGCCGTCGAGATCGGTCAGGACATGGCGGGCGTCGGTCGGGCTGACCCGGCCGGAGCGGTTGGCGCTGGGCGCGGCAATGGGCAAGCCGGCGGCGGCCAGCAGCCGGCGCGCCACCGGATGAGCCGGCACCCGCACCGCCACGCTGTCGAGACCGGCCGAGGCGAGAAGAGACACCCGGGTCCCCCGTCGCCGCGGCAGGACCAGGGTCAAGGGTCCGGGCCAGAGGGTTTCGGCAAGTAGCCGTGCGCGCCAGTCCATGTCCACAAGCATGCCGGCGTCGGACGGGTCGGCCAGATGAATGATCAGCGGATTGAAGCGCGGCCGGTCCTTGACGGCGAAGATCGCCGCCACCGCCCGGTCGCTGGTCGCATCCCCACCCAGCCCGTAGACCGTCTCGGTCGGAAAGGCGACGAGGCCGCCGTCCCGCAGGATCCCGGCCGCGCCGGCTATTCCCTCCGGCCCGGCGGCGATGATCCGGGTTGTCAGCTCTGGCCGGGTGTCCGTCATCGTCTCTCCCGGAAGCGGAATTTTCCGATGGATTCC
>JAAAOG010000043.1 GCA_009909005.1 Alphaproteobacteria bacterium
GAAGAGCTTCCTGGGCGCGGACATTCGGGGCACTTTCAGAGGTCTGAACTGTGGTCGCGTCGGTCATATAGCGCATGAGGGGCGCTTGCAATGAAAGACGATTTGACGGAATCTGCCGCCAATCGGGCAAGACCACGGGCAAGATGCGGTATTCCTCGCTTTCCGACTTCCTCTCCAACGGGAAACCGGCCCTGGCCAAGGGCCCGGTGGCCCTCGTCATGGCCGAGGACGAGGTCGAACTGGACAGCACGATACGGCACAACCTCGATGCCGGGTTCCGGGCAGTGATGGTCTTCGCCCTGCCCCATTTCACCCTGGCCGACGATGTCGCCGACCAGGTGCATCGCGTCGACTACGAAACCTGCGACGAAGGCGCGCTTGAACGCGCGGTCAACGCCGTGATCAAGGCGGCCGGACCGATCTGGTTCTACTACTGCTACAACGCGGAATACCTCTTCTATCCCTTCTGCGAAAACCGAACGGTGGGCGAGATGCTGGCCTTCAACACCGAGGAACGGCGCGACTCGGTCCTGACCTACGTGATCGACCTCTACGCCGGCGACCTCGGCCAGCACCCCGGCGCCGTCGCGCTGGAGGATGCCCACCTCGACAAGTCCGGCTATTACGCTCTGTCGCGCAAGGACCGCTGGAACAATGACCTGGACCGCCAGATGGATTTCTATGGCGGGCTGCGCTGGCGGTTCGAGGAACATGTCCCAAAGCCGCGCCGCCGGATCGACCGGGTGTCATTGTTCCGCAACGCGCCGGGGCTGGAACTTCTGCCCGGGCACCTGTTCAATTTTCCCGAGTACAACACCTATGCCTGCCCGTGGCACCACAACCTGACCGCGGCCGTGTGTTCGTTCCGCACGGCCAAGGCGCTCAAGCGCAACCCGGGCAGCACCTTCGAGATCGAGACCTTCCGCTGGCACAATTCGGCGCCGTTCGAGTGGCATTCCCAGCAGTTGCTGGACCTCGGGCTGATGGAGCCGGGGCAGTGGTTCTGAACGGCCCCACGGGCCGCGTCAGGCCGGAGCGGCCTCGGCTTGCGGCGCCCCGCGCCGATGAAGCGAACTGTAGGGCCAATCGCCCGCGTCGCGGACCAGCCCGGCCCGCACCGGCGCGGACAGCAGAAAGCGGCGCCGGGCGGCCAGCGCCGCGGCCGGCACTTCGACAACGGTCATTTCGCGGTCCCAGATGAGACCACCCTCGTCCGCGTGGCGCGCGAATCCGGCGCGGATCGCACGCAGGGTCGCGCCCGGGTTCTCGCCCGGCATGAGGCGGCAAAGCAGATGCATCTCGGCGGGAAGAACGGCGGCGCTGTCGACCGTCACGCCCGTGCGCTGCTGGGCCAGCGCAACGCAATCGCGCAACAGGGCAATGCGCCGGACAAGCAGGTCGGATGAGGCATCCGCCAATCGCATGGTGACGAAGAAATGGGTGAAGAATCGGCCGGAGGCGGGAAGCTGTGTCATGTCCGGCAGTCTGGACCGGCAGGGTTAACGCCCGGTGAACGGCCGCGAGGTCAACCCTTGCGCAAACGAATCACCACGTCCACCGCCGCGATCTCGGCCCCCTCGGGCGCGTCGGGCAGGCTGGAGATGCTCAACTCGGACGCCGGGGCGTCGGACAGGTGCCCGTCCTCTTCCCAGAAGAAATGCGGGTGATCGCTCATGTTGGTGTCGAAATAACTTTTCGAGCCATCGACGGTGATCTCGCGCAGCAGGCCCGCATCGCAAAAAGCCTTGAGCGTGTTGTAGACGGTGGCCAACGAGACCTTCTCGCCGGCCCGCTCGACAGCCGCGAACAGGCTTTCGGCCGTTACGTGCCGATCCTTGCCGTCACCGACCAGAAGCTCGGCGAGCGCGAGCCGCTGCCGGGTGGGGCGCAGCCCTGCCTCGGCCAGCCAGGTGCTGGTGCGTTCGGATCTCGTCTCGGTCATCTGCCAACCCGTTTCATTACATTGCAGAATATGGCTGACTGCGTGCCGTTTTCAATAGCAAAGCCCGCCCTGCGGCCCGGCCGCCGCGCGGTGGTCGGCCTTGCCCCGGCGCGCCCGCGGGTGCTAGGGGGCGTGAACGGCATAGACCAGGAGACCCCCAGCACATGTCCGACCTTCCGCGCAGCTTCGACCGCGACGATCTTCTCAAGTGCGCGCGGGGCGAGTTGTTCGGCCCCGGCAATGCCCAGCTGCCCGAGCCGCCCATGCTGATGATGGACAGGATCACCGACATCAGCGGCGATGCGGGGCTGCACGGCAAGGGCCATGTCGTGGCCGAGTTCGACATCACGCCCGACCTGTGGTTTTTCGAGTGCCACTTTCCCGGCAACCCGATCATGCCCGGCTGCCTGGGCCTTGACGGGCTTTGGCAGTTGACCGGTTTCAACCTCGGCTGGCGCGGCTGGCAGGGGCGCGGCTATGCCCTGGGCGTGGGCGAGGTCAAGCTCAAGGGCATGGTCCGCCCCGAGCGCAAGATGCTGACCTACAAGGTGGATTTCACCAAGGCCGTGCAAAGCCGCCGCCTGACCATGGGCGTGGCCGACGGCATCGTCGAGGCCGACGGCGAGGTCATCTACGAGGTCAGCGACATGAAAGTGGCGCTGAGCGAGAGCTGAAACCGACCGCACGACGGTGCGGTGTCGGCCGCGCGCACTCGCTATCCCCTAACCGCTTGCCCACCTCCCCCCGCATACCCTACACCGGGGCCTGCAAAGTCAAGGGAGGCCGCGCATGCGCCGCGTCGTCGTTACCGGGCTGGGGATCGTCTCGCCCATCGGAAACAGCGCCCAGGAGGTGACCGCCGCCCTCAAGTCCGGGCGTTCGGGCATCGAGGCCGTTCCCGAAATGGCCGAGCACGGGTTTCGCAGCCAGATCGCCGGCACGCTCAAGATCGACCCGGCCGATCACGTGGACAAGCGCACCCTGCGGTTCATGGGCCCCGGCGCGGCCTACGCGCATATCGCCATGGGCCAGGCCATCGCCGATGCGGGGCTGGACGAGGGCGACGTGGTCAACCCGCGCACCGGGCTGGTGGCGGGGTCCGGCGGCCCTTCGACCAGCGCCATGCTGGCCGCGCACCAGACGGTGCTCAAGTCCGGCAGCCCCAAGCGGATCGGCCCCTTCGCGGTGCCCAAGTGCATGAGTTCGACCATCAGCGCCAACCTGTCCACGGCCTACCGGATCAAGGGGCTGAACTACTCGATCACCTCGGCCTGTTCGACCTCGCTGCACTGCATCGGCAATGCGGCCGAACAG
>JAAAOG010000169.1 GCA_009909005.1 Alphaproteobacteria bacterium
TCCTAGCCCGGATATCTCACGATAGGGGGTGCATCGGGGCCGGAAATCGGTAAAAGTATAAGCGCGACCAAACACTTAACCGATTTCAACGGAGGGTCCCGATGCAGACAGAGTGTAGCGCAGAACCGATGCTGTTCGCACGCCTTGATCGACGCGATGTCGTTGCGGATTTCGACGGCGGGGCCATAAGTTCGGATGCGGGTGCGCTGTTGCTGGGCGCCACGGATCGGGCAATTCGAATGGTTGATCGCTTTTCCGACTGCTTCAGCGATGGCCGGAATGCCGATCGCGTGGTGCATGAGATCCGCACCCTGATCGGTCAACGCGTCTTCGGGATTGCGCTTGGCTACGAAGATCTTGTCGACCACGACGACCTTCGCCACGATCCGGTTTTGGGACCCGTCCTGGGGCAGCTGGAGGCTTCCCATTCGCGCTGCGCACCTCTCGCCGGCAAAAGCACGCTCAACCGCCTGGAACATGCGCCGGATGGCGAGGATCGCTACCGCCGCATCACCCATGATCCGAAGGCCATCGAAGACCTCTTCGTCGATCTGTTCCTGGATGCCTATTCCTCGGTCCCGACGGAAATCGTGCTGGACCTCGACGCCACCGACGATCCGATCCACGGTCATCAGGAAGGCCGGTTCTTCCACGGTTACTATGATTGCTACTGCTACCTGCCACTGTACATCTTTTGTGGCGACCATCTCCTGGCATCCAAGCTCAGGCGCGCCAATATCGACGCGAGCGCCGGCGCGGTCGACGAGGTGGCCCGCATTGTCGACCGCATTCGGACGCGCTGGCCACAGGTGCGGATTGTCCTGCGTGCTGATTCCGGCTTTGCTCGCGAGCCGCTGATGGCGTGGTGCGAGGCCAACCGTGTTGACTATGTCTTCGGCCTGGCACGCAACGACCGGCTGGTCGACCATATTCAAGTCGACCTCGCCTGGGCGGAGAAGGAGGCGGCCAGAACGGGCCGACCCGCCCGGCGCTTCGCCGACTTCCGCTGGACGACACGGCAGAGCTGGAGCCGCAGGCGGCGGGTGATCGCCAAAGCCGAATGGATGCCGGGCCGGGGCGAGGACGGCGCCAATCCGCGCTTCATCGTCACTTCGCTGCCGCCGGACCGGATCGATGCACGAACCCTCTACGAGCGGGTCTACTGCGCGCGCGGCGACATGGAAAATCGCATCAAGGAGTGCCAGTTGGACCTCTTTGCCGACCGCACCAGCGCCGCGACCATGAAGGCCAATCAGTTGCGGCTGTGGTTCGCCTCCATGGCTTATGTGCTGCTCGCCGCGCTGCGACGGCGGGGGCTGGCCCAGACGCAGTTCGCCAGGGCGACCTGCCGTACCATTCGCGAAAAGCTCCTCAAGATCGGCGCGCAGGTCCGGCTCAGTGTCCGACGCATAAAGATCGCGATGGCGTCCGCCTGCCCCTATCAAGCCGAGTTCCGACAGGCCTACGCCAGGCTCTGTCAATGATCGCGCCGCGCCGGCGCCGACTTCGCCCCGCCCATTAACAACGAAGATTCACGTTCAATCTCAGCCGCGCCTCCGGGGCGCCACCCCCGGCCTCACGCACGACAATGGCGCAAGGATCAAGCCCGAACCATGCCCTGCCGATTGCCCCGCCAATCCATCAAAATCCGGAAGAGCGGTTCTATCTCAGCCCCGGTGAGATATCCGGGCTAGAGCGCCGCTCCGGAGGGTCGGCATCTTGCCGACCGCGGCGGCAGGATGCCGCCGCTCCTAGAACTCAGCTCCGGAGGGTCGGCTTCCAGCCGACCACGGCGGCAGGATGCCGCCGCTCCTAGAGCGCCGCACCGGAGGGTCGGCTTCCAGCCGACCACGGCGGCAGGATGCCGCCGCTCCAGAGAGCCGCACCGGAGGGTCGGCTTCCAGCCGACCACGGCGGCAGGATGCCGCCGCTCCAGGGGCGTGGCACCGGTCGACCCCGGCCGCTACCCGGTGGCTCCCAGGCCGGCGGCGATGGCGTTGACGGTGAGGAGGAGGCGCGGCATCAGGGCTTCGGCCGCCGCCTCGTCGCCGCGGGCCCGCAGGTCCCGCCATTGGGCGAGCAGCTCGATCTGGTGGCGGTGCAGCGGCCGCAGCGCCTCCTGCCGCAGCGTCACCAGGCGGTGGACCCGCGGCCGCGCCGCCGAGAGGGGCTCGCCGTAGATCTCCTCGATCAAAGTGCGGGCGCGGCTGTATTCCGCGAGGATGTCGCCGAGGAAGGTCTCGCGCAGCCCCGCATCGTCGACCAGGGCGGCATAGGCTTCCATGATCTCCGGGTCGGCCGTGGCGACGGTGGTGGCGGCGTTGCTCACCAGATACTCCACCGGCCCCCAGGACCGCGCGCGCTTGCAGGCGCCCAGCCCCGCGAAGCTCTCGGGTGCGTCGCGCTTCAGCGCCTCCAGCGCCGTGCCCAGCCCGTACCAGCCCGACAGGTAGAAGCGGGCCTGGTTCCAGCTGAACACCCAGGGGATGGCCCGCAGATCGGCAATCGTGCGCCGCCCGGTCCGCCGGGCCGGCCGCGAGCCGATGCGGCTCATCTCGATGGCATCGATCGGCGTCGCCAGGCCGAAGAACCGGAGAAACCCGTCGCGGGTCAGCAGATCCTGATAGACGCGGCGGCTGTCGGCCGCCAGCCGGTCCATCGCCGGCGCCAAAGCATGGCCGTCGCTGTCGCCGTCGCCGCGCCCATAGGCCAGGGTTGCGCCCACGGTGCCGGCCAGCAGCAGCTCCAGATTGTAGGCGGCGGTCACGCGGTTGGCGTATTTCTGCGAGATCGTCTCGCCCTGCTCGGTGAGCCGCAGGTCGCCCAGCAGCGCCGCGTGCGGCAGCGCCCGGATGAAGCGGTGGGTCGGCCCGGCGCCGCGGCTGATGGTGCCGCCGCGACCGTGGAAAAAGCGGATGCGGACGCCGTGCGTCTCGCCCACCCGGGCCATCGCCGCCTGCGCCCGGTAGAGGCCCCACAGGCTGGCGGCGATGCCGCCATCCTTGTTGCTGTCGCTGTAGCCGACCATGACCTGCTGCACCGGCCGGTCGAGCCCGTCCCTGCGGGCCTGCCAGGCCAGGCTGGCGCGGGTCACCTTGTGGGCCAGGAAGCGGTCGAGGATGTCCGGCGCGTGCTCCAGATCGTCGATCGTCTCGAACAAGGGCACCACCGGCAGCGGGCAGATCGCCGCGCCGTCCTCGAAGCGGAAGAGGCCCGCCTCGCGGGCGAGCAGGTAGACGATCAGCAGGTCCGACAGGCTGCGGGTCATGCTGACGATCAGGGCGCCGATGCCGCGCCGGCCGTGCCGGGCGATCTCCGCCGCCAGGACCCGGTAGCAGTCGACCGCCGCAGCCGCCTCGCCGCCGGGGTCGATGTCGGGGTGGACGAAAGGCCGGGGCGAGGCCAGCTCGCGATTGAGCAGCTCCAGCCGCCGGCCTTCCTCCCACTGCGGAAAGTCCGTCCCGTCGATGCCGGCCGCGACCAGCAGCTGGGCGAGCGCCCGGTCGTGGAAGGCGCTGTTCTGGCGGATGTCGAGCGCCGCCATGTGGAAGCCGAAAGTGGCGCAGAGCGTGCGTACCGGCGCCACGTCGCTCATGGCGATCCGTGTGGCGTCGACCGCCATGAGGGAGGCGTGCAACAGGTCGAGGTCGGCGATCAGGTCGGCGGACTCGCGATAGGCGCCCTCCCGCGGATAGTCTTCGCCGGCCCGCGGCAGGGCCGCAATCATCAGGTTGACGTGCTGGCGCCAGGGCTCGCGCGGGTTGCGGGTGAGGGCGTCGGCGCCGTCCGGGCCCAGGCCCTCGGACATCGCGGCGATGCGCTGGAGCAGCGCCGGCGGCGGGCTCTGCCGGTATTCCGACAGGCTGAGGCGGGCCGCCATTTCGCCCAGCCGCTCGTGCAGCAGGTCGACGGCCTCGGCGCGCAGCGTCGCCAGCGTCTGGCGGGTGATATCGGCGGTCACCAGCGGATGGCCGTCGCGGTCGCCGCCGACCCAGGTACCGAAGGACAGGTGCGGCCGGCGCGCCGGATCGGCCAGCGCCGCCATGTCGAACCCCGTCGCCGCCCAGGCCGAATTCAGGCGCCGCTCGACCCAGGGGAGGACGTCGGGGAAGACCCGGCGCAGATAGTGCAGCACATTGCGCAGCTCGGTCTCGACGCCCGGCTTCTCCAGATAGATCTCGCCGGTCCGCCAGAGATGCTCGAGCGAGGCCTTGATGGCGTCGCGGATCGCCACCTGCTCGGCTGGCGTCCACATCTGGTTCTCGCGCTCGACCAGCAGCAGGTAGAGGGCGCGGTGGTGGGCGAGCACGGAGGCGCGCTTGGCTTCGGTCGGGTGGGCGGTGAAGACGGGCTCGACCCGGATGCCGGGCAGCGCCGCCGCCAGCGTCTCGCCGTCCACGCCGAGCGCGCGGATGCGGGCGAAGGTCTCCTCCCAGGAGCCGTTCTCCTCGACCAGCCGCTGTTCGGCCTCCATCGCCCGGCGCTCCTGGGCGATCGAGTTTTCCTCGGCCTGGGTGAGCAGCTGGAAGGCGATGGAGACGGCCTGGGTCAGCCGTTCCGGATTGTCGTCCTGCCAGGCGCCGTCGGGCGGGTCGCCGGTTTCGCCGCCCGCGGCGTCCGGCGTGTCGGACAGGCCGTGCCAAGGCAGGGCGCGGGCGATCCGGTCCTCGCCAAGCTCCCGCAGAAGCTCCCGGAACGCCCCCATCAGGAAGCCGAGGTCGCGTTCGACCTTGTCATAGGCACCGGCAGTCGGCATCGGCAAGCCCCTCCTCTGCTACTGATCCCGCCGCGCAGGCTGGCGCGATCAGAAATGCTCGTCGCGCACCACTTCCGCGTCGGAGACCACCACGATTCCCGTATAGTGTTCCAGCAGCGGCTGCGATTGCTCGACGATCCGCCGGGCGATGTCTTCGGCGGCGATCACGATGATCATGGCGTTGCGGAAGACATCGCTCAGGTCCGCGTTGCCGCGCGGGCCCCGATTGCCCTTGCCGGAGACCTCGGGAATGACGGTGTAGCCCTTGCCGCCGACCGCCTCGATCATCTCGATCATGGCGCGCACCCGGGCAGCCTCGACGATGATCTCGACCCTCTTCTTCCGATAGAGCTGGGTCACGGGCCTGGTCCTTTCGCGTTACGTCGCGGCGATCCATTGCGCGGCGGCGAAATAGAGCGGGATGCCGACAATCAGGTTGAACGGAAACGTCACCGCCAGCGACAGGGGCACATAGATTGCCGGATTTGCCTGCGGCAGCGAAAGCCGCATCGCCGCCGGCACCACGATATAGGAGGCACTCGCCGCGAGCACCGCCACAAGCGTCATCCCGCCCAGGGAGAGCCCGATCATCCACGCTCCGGCAAGGCCGATCGTGGCGCCGATCAGGGGCATGTACATGCCGAACGCCACCAGGGGCCAGCCGACGGTCCGGAAATCCCCCAGCCGGCGGCCGACCAGCAGGCCCATGTCGAGAAGGAAGATGGCGAGCACGGCGCTGAAGGGTTCGACGACCAGCGGCGCCATCACGGCCATGCCGGTCTCGCCGGTCATCCAGCCGATCAGGAGACTGCCGATGAGCAGAAAGACGCTGCCGCTGAACAGGACTTCGCGAGACACCTCCGGCGACAGCAGGGGTGCCCGGGTGCCGGACGTGTCCGACAGGCCGCGGCGCGCCAGCAGCAGCCCGGTGATGATGGCCGGCGTTTCCATGAGGGCGAGCATCGCCACGACATAGCCTTCATACGCGATGACCCGAAACTCCAGAAAGCCGGTTGCCGCGACGAACGTCACGACGCTGACGGAGCCGTAATGGGCCGCTATGGCGGCGCAATTCGGGATGTCGAGCCGCGTCGCGGCGCGCAGCAGCGCAAAGGCGATCAGCGGCAGGCCGAAGCTGAGGAGCAGCGCCAGGACCAGCGCCACCGCCACCGTCCCACCGACGCCGCCGGCGGCGAGCTCGGCGCCGCCCTTGAAGCCGATCGCCAGCATCAGATAGAGCGCCAGGGCCTTGCTGATCGGCTCCGGTATGACGAGGTCGGATTTCAGCCAGCCGGCCGCCACCCCCAGGGCGAAGAACAGCACCATCGGAGAGAGCAGATTGCCGAGGGCGAACTGAAGCAGCGTGTCCACGAAGCGGTATCCCCGATCTTCTCAATGTCGGGATCTGTGTACCGCCCCTTGCCTCTTCGCGAAAGCCTCTGTCGGCAACGACCGCGGGTTCCCGCACCGGCTCCGCCCCGGCAAACTTCCCCCCGGCGGCAAAACGGTGGATCGACATCAACCGCAATGCGCCCTGCCGGGGGCGCCAAATCGGGCCGGACAGGGTGCTCTTCGGCGTTGCCGCGGTCGGGCAGCCGGGTCCCCCGGCTGGCCCGGACGCTTGCTCCGCTTCCGGCGCCCTTGCCTGCTCACCTGCCTGAGCTCACGCCTGAACTCGGGCACAACGGAAGCCGAGGTCGGCGTCGCGGTGGCCCGGACGGGTCCAGTCCCGCGCGGCAGACCGCACGCTCCGCGCGTCGCCGAACCACGAGCCGCCGCGGAAGACTCCGTCTGCGACGGCCTCCGCCTGCTTGTCAAGCCAGGCGGACCCGTGGGCCGGGGCGCCCTCATAGCTGTCGTGCCAGTGGTCCTGGACCCATTCCCAGACATTGCCGTGCATTTCGTACAGGCCCCAGGGGTTCGGCGGCAGGCTCTTCACCGGGACCGTCTGTTCGCGGAAAAGTCCTTTCTCGCCGCCGGCATAGGGAAGATTGCCATTGTAGTTCACCTGCTCCGGCGTGATGGTGTCGCCGAAGCTGAAGGTTCCCGTCGTGCCGGCACGGCAGGCATATTCCCACTGCGCTTCCGTCGGCAGCGAGAGGTTCAAGCCCGGCACCATGCCGTTCACGCGTTCCAGAAAGACCTGAACGTCGTTCCAGCTGACCCGCTCGACCGGCCGTTTTGAGCTGTCGCGGAGGTTTTCACCTTGGAAATGGCTGGGGTTATTACCCATCACCGCCCGCCAGAGCGCCTGGGTGCAGGCCGTATCCGCCAACCAGAACCCGCGGGCTATGTGTACCGCGTGCTGCGGGCCTTCATCGTTGAAGCGTTCCGGCTCGTTTTCGGGCGAGCCCATCAGGAACCGCCCGGGCCGGATCCAGCGCAGCCGCTGCGTGACATCCCGAATGGTAAACGCAACAAAGACCCCGAATCGGTCCTGCCCCCACTCACTCGCCCACTCCGGCGGATTGCCGTCGGCCAGGGGGTGCCATTCGGTCATCGCGCCGGGCATAGCCATTCAGCTGCCGGTTGCTTTCTTTTCGTCGTCTTCGAACAATTGAGGGAACCAGTATCGATCATTGTCCTCCTCCGACATACGCTCGAAATCTTCGTCGGTCGTGGCCCGCGAATGCTGCCGCGCCATGTGCATATGACCGCCAAGCTGTCCTCATCCACCTGACCGACCGGGACGAAGCGCATCTCTTGAGCCCGTGGACTTTCCCATTCGATCATAAATTCCGTCGCTTGTGCCTAATGGCGATTGCGCGCGTCATCAACCTCCCCTGCAAGCGAAGCGCAGCGGGGGAGGTGGCTCGCGCCAGCGAGCCGGAGGGGGCAAAAGCGGCGCCGCCGCTGTGCCCCCTCCCCAACCCTCCCCCGCTTCGCTGCGCTCGCAAGGGAGGGGGTCCGGCCGCTGCACACACGGTTCAGTTCATCTTGGGCAGACCGAGGATCGAGCGCCGGAAAGGCGAAGACGTGGTATTCCCTCGTGTCGAGCCGGCTATTTCCGTGTCCGACGGCGGGTTTTTCGCGCGGGCTTCGCCTCGTCCCGAGGCGAAGCCGCCGGTCGCCGTCCCGGCGCCCGGCCTGCCGGCCCTCCGGGCCGGCCCGGTTCCTGACTTGGCTCGATGGACCTCAGGCAAAAACGAAAGCCCTGGTAGTCGCTCGCGAGGCCAGGGGGAATCGCGAGGCGATAGGCCGAGCGCGCGAGCCCGGCCTCGCCGATCCAGGAGCCGCCGCGGAGGACGCGGGGCGTGTCCTCGCCTTCAGGCCCCTTGGGGTCTACCTGCGGGCTCGCATCGTAAGCCCGACGGCCGTCGGCGCACCACTCCCAGACATTGCCGTGCATCTCATAAAGACCCCAGGCGTTGGGCGGCAGGCTCTTTACCGGGACGGTCTCGCTGGCGGCGTGGTTCACCTGCTCGCGCGTAACCGAGTCGCCGAAACTGAAAGGGGTGGTCGTACCGGCCCGGCAGGCATATTCCCACTCCGCCTCGGTCGGCAGATCGGCGCCGCACCCGGGCAGCAACTCTTCCAGCTGCCGTAGGAAGTCCTGAACGTCGTTCCAACTGACCCGCTCCACTGGCCGGTCGTCACCCTTGAAAGCGCTCGGGTTCTTCTTGCCCGTCACCGCCTGCCAGAGCGCCTGGGAGCAGGCTGTGTCGGCCAGCCAGAACCCCCGGCTGATGGTCACGAGGTGCTGCGGGCCTTCCCGCTCGGCTCGTCCCGGCTCCTCCTCCGGCGAGCCCATGGTGAACCGCCCCGGCGCGATCCAGCGCAGGCGCTGGGTGACCGGCTCACCGCTGTCCGGCGGAACCTCAATCTCGACCCACACCCCGAACCGGTCCCGCCCGATAGCGCTGGCCCAGTCCGGCTGGGTGACCTGCCGAAACGTCAGCCGCTCGCAGTCGCTGCGAACGATGATGGATGGCGCTTGCGGGATCGGACACGCGATCTTCGGCGGATCGGCGGCGGGCTGCAAAACCTGCGCTCCGTCCAACCGATCCACTGCGGTCCTGCCCTCCGCCTGCCGGACTCGCCGCTGATCGGCGGGCTCCGCGCCAGCCTGAACTCGGGCACACCGGAAGCCGACGAGGTCGCTGCCCATGACATTATCGTGCCTGCGCCGGGCTGCGGACCGCAGGTGCCGTGCGGGGTCGATCCAGGAGCCGCCGCGAAGGACCCTTTCCGCGAAGGCCTTTGCCTGCTTGTCATTCCACGCTGAGCCGTCCTCTGGGGCGCCCTCATAGCGGTCGTGCCAGTGGTCTTCGACCAATTCGTCGACATTGCCGTGCATTTCGTACAGGCCCCAGGGGTTTGGCGGCAGGCTTTTCGCGGTAAAGGTCACCCCGCGGCGTGTCTCTCCTGCCGCGTAATTCACCAGTTCCGGATCGGCCTCATTGCCGAAGCTGTACGGTGTTGTCGTCCCGGCGCGGCAGGCATATTCCCACTCGGCCTCCGTCGGCAGACGCAAATCCACTCCTAGCAAATGGTTGTTGATCCGCCGCAGGAAGTCGTAGACCCTTCCCTGGCCGACGCTCTCTACTGGCCGAAGATCGCCTTTTAAGTTGCTGGGATCAGTTTCTTCGCCTGACTGCCATTTCCACTGACTTTTCATCACAACCTGCCACAGCGCCTGGGTACAGGCGGTGTCCGCCATCCAGAACCCCTGGCGAATCGTCACCTCATGCTGAGGGCCTTCGTCCTCAAACCTGCCCGGCTCATCCCCCGGCGAGCCCATCAGGAATTCGCCCGCCGGGATCCAGCGCAGGCGCTGCTCGGCTCGCGTTCCATCGGCCCCCTCGACGACAAACGAGACCCAGGCCCCGAATTCATCATGCCCCCAGTCGTGGGCCCAGGCGGGCGGGATGCCGGATTTCCAGAAGCTCTGGGGTTCGACGACGATCCAGCCATTCGTGCTGTCCAGAAACCCCAGGAGGCTGCCGCGATCGCCGCCTTCGGGCGCCCCGGCCTGCGGCGAAGCGAGGATCTGCGCGCCGGACTGCCGGATATCGATCCGCCCGACCGCCTCCCCAACCGGTGGGATCGACGAAGGCCGGAAACCGGGCGGCGTTGCTGACGGCACCCGGTCGCAATTCCGGGCCGTCCAGATGTCGTGCAGGAAGGGCCAGCCGCGGTCCGTCGCCCTGGCAAAGACCCGGTCCGCCCAGCTTTTCCAGCCGACCGGCGCAGCACCGGTCTCGCTGTCAAGCTGGCGGGCCAGTTGCGCGAACGAGGCCCGGGCGGCGGGGACAGCGTCGCAAACCGGCGGCAGAGCCTGCGAGGCCGGGTCCAGGTTCAGCACCTCTTCAAGGAAAATGATCTCCGGCTTTCCGGCACGCCATCGGCGCAAGCTCTCCAGCACAGCCTCGCGGATTCGCCTGTCCGCCTCGGCAAATCGCCTGCGGAGTTCCTTGGCCCTTTGGGCATCCAGCGTTCCCGCAACGCTATGCCGGCTGATCATGGCGGCGTGTTGCCAGACATCGGCCTCTGTCCCCGCATCGGCCTTGCCGGGTCCGAGGATCCGCCGCGCATCGCGCAAGAAGCCCGGCTCGACACGCACCGCCGGGGAGATGAGCGCCAGAAGCCGTTCGGCGCTCTCCTCATCGGTGTCCAGGCCGGTCGGTCCGGCGGCGGATCGCTCCCAGGGGATCATTCGCCAGTGCCGCGCCACCTCACGCCGCCAGCGTCGTGCAGGGGCGGGCGTCACCGCCACGGGACGACAGCCGGCCTCCACCAGGCTTTGTCCAAGCCGGGCCCAGAAACGGCCCGGCCTCGCCGAACCCCTGGCAAGGCAGCCCAGATCGCCGAGGACGACGACCAGCGTGCCGGGCTCGGGCACCGGCCATGCCCTCAACCCGCCATCTTCGTCCATCAGCCAGGGGTGCGCGCTGCCGTCCCAGACACAGGCGTGCTGCGCCGCGTTCTGTGGGAAGAGCGCCGCCAGGCGCGCCGCCATGTCGTCCTCATCCTGCCAGAACGGGGTCAACCGCTCGGCCCGATCGCGGATGATATGGATGGCTCGCCCCCATTGCGGACGGCGTCGCCGCGGCAGCCGGCGGACGATGCGCCCTTTGCCGAGGTCGCGGACGATCGCCTCGATATCAAGCGCCCGGCTTTCGCGACGTTCGGCAGCACCGGCTCGAAATCGGGGCAGGAGATCGGCCCATGTGGCGAGGCGCCGGATGTCCGGCGGCTCCGAGCCGAGGCCGGACCATTCAACGGGCGGCGGGAGCGTTTCGTCCCCGGCCCGGGTGTCTTCCTCCGGCTCCAGCTCGTGCTCCTGCATTTGCCAGAAGGGGACGGCAGCAAGGTCTTCCGGGGCTTCGGGCACGTCCGGGCCAACCGACATTTCCCCGGTCTGCCCGACCGTCGTGCCTGGCCGATCTTGCGGGCTGTCCTCCCGGTCAAGGCGCCGATAGCCGAGTATCGCCCCGGCATCGTCCATCAGGGACCGGCCGCCTGACTCGAATGCCCGCAGCAGGTCGGCACGTCCGCACAAGGACGCGAGGTCAGCTCGTTCCGGCATGCTTTTTCAGGGCATAGGGCTTGGTCATGGCCAACAGGTCGGTTTCCGTGCCCATGCCGGCCGCGGCCAGCCGGATCACGGCGCGGACGAGATCGAGATACTCCGCCTGGCCGGGCCGGGGCCGCAGGCCATGCTCGGTGGCGTGCTGGCGATCCTGCCAGAGCTGTTCGGCCGCCTCCGTGAGGACGGCCTCCTTCGTGTCGGGGAAATGGACGCGTCCGCGGTCGACCAGGAAGGTTTTCAATGCCTCGGTCTTTTCCGGCAGCGTCAGGTGGTGCACGAAGCAGCGGCGAACGAAGGCGTCGGGCAGAGCGCGCTCCTCATTCGAGGTGATGACGACGAGCGGCGGCGGGGGTTGGGCCATGACCGGCTGCGTCCTTCCGAACGGGGTGAACTGGCCGGCGCCCAACGCTTCCAGCAGGCCGTTGGGAACATCGGTCTCGGCCTTGTCGATCTCGTCGATCAGCACGACGCATCCTGTGTCAGGCGTCCAGCCCTCCGGTCCCGTCCGCAACGGTGCCCGGGCGGTATTCGCCTGATGTTCCGCATCCTGCCAGGCAAAGGCCCACCAGAGGGGACCCGGACGCAGGAACCGGTCGAACCCCAAACGCCAGTCGACCATCTTCTGTTCGTGCCTGCCCTCGGCCGCGATGAGCTGAGCCTCGGCGAGCCGTTGGACGGCATCGAATTCCCACAGAAGGTCACGGGATTCGGTGCGGGCATCGACCGTGAAAGACAGGAAAGCGCGGTTCAGGCAGACTGCCGCGGCCCGGGCGAGCTGGCTCTTTCCGCTTCCCGGCTCGCCGCGAACCAGCAAGGGCCGTTCGGCGGCCAGGGAGCCGTTGATGGCGGCAATATCCTCCGCCGTGAAGACATGGACCTGATCCGGCGGACCGCCCTGAACCGGAAGCGGGATTGGCTCTCCCGGCACTGCGGTGATGAATGTCGTCGACACCATGTCAGGGCTGTTCCTCTGTGCCGGAGAGAATGATATCGATAAACGGATCGAAAAGACTCGTCTCGCGCAGATAGAGATCCTCGTCCTCCGTGTCCAGAACGAGGAAAGCGATATGCGGATACTCTTCTTTCAATTCACGAATCGTATCGTTTATCTGACAGCGTTCCTCGGCATCTTCAGGAATATCCACGATGAAATAATAGGTCTTTTCGCCGGCCCAATTTTGCAGGCGCGCTTTGACCCGTTTTGGCCCCCACTCCAATCTCTTGCTCTTCGAGATATCGGATGCAAACAGATTGATCAGGTGGTCACGGAAATCCCTCTGGAACTGCGGCGCGGCGACATCGATGCCACATTCCGGTTCCCTGCAAAGCAAATACTGGCCGTGTGGGAGATCCCCGGTTTGGGATGGGGGCACCATCAGCGCTTCGCGCCCATCGGCACCTGCCATGATGATTTCGGCGACGGTCTTCGTGCTCGACGGACACTCCAGCAACCAGAACTTCACGTTGGATAGTTTTGCGCGAACTTCATCTGTTCGAGCGATTTCGAATATTGCTGGAACGATGATTTGGAGGATTTCATGTATCGCTCTCGCCGATTTCTGCTCGCCTCGGAGATTGAGGGAGCGAAAAGCCTTTTTGGACTTGGGGAGCAGATCTTCGATGCGGCAGTCGCGTAGCAACTTCCCGGCCAGCGCCTCGGCACGGGCCTCGTCAGTGACATCATCGACCTGAAACTCTGCACAAAGCTCGCTGACGGCAAAGGGCGCTTTCTTGAGAAGATTTGCAACCCTTGTCTGCAGCAGATTTGCCCGGGCCGCGTTCTGCCGGGTTTCGTCCAGTTTAATGGCATTGCAGAAACTGCTGTCGCTCGGGATGAGATTGCCAAGTGCCACTGCGGTCAGTTGGGCCGATTGTAGTTTCTGCGGGACCCTGACAATAACGCCGATGATCGACTCACCGAGGAAGACCGGGCTGCCGGAAGCGCCCGACCAGTCATCATCGGTATCCACCGGCGTGCGCACATCCACGTTGAAGGTCGTTGCCGCGTCGGCCATGCCATAGACCTTGCCTTGCAGGTCGGTCGGCGGCCGGCAGCCGTCCCTTTGATGCGCAGCGCGCGCAAATCCCTTTGTTTCCCAATCACTTTTTGCCGTCGGCTGGCTGGTTGAAATGCCCCGCCAATCCCGCGCCGTCTCAGGAAACGGACAGTCGAGCACGGCAAGATCGAGGCCTCCCTGCCCGCACCATTCAACGGTCGCCTCTGCGGACAGGCCCTTATAATACCACGAGACCTTGATGGGTTTGGACATGTCCCGATCCGGCGGACAGACGATATGGCGCGCCGTCAGAATGCGGTTCTCAGCGACCGGATAGCCCGTGCCAAGGCTGCAGCCTTGAACAAGCGGCACCCGGATCTCGACGATCAGGTCATATTTGCTCATCGAGCAGAATTCATCTTATGAGACCGAACCATTTCTCGGTGCTTCAGCCGTCCGAGGGCAGGATGTCTCTTATTTCAAGGGGATTTCCGTCATCCGACACTGGAACCAAAACGAGCTTGAGTCGATGCGTGCTTGTCGAGCTCTCAGCCGCCTTGCCGCCGCCCCCGAGGTCCAGAACCGCCGGCACCTTGACCTTCAAGCCCGCCTCACCCTCGACCTCGTCGGAAAATTCTATGGCGAGTTCCAGATCGATCTGTTCGGCTTTGAATTTGATCGGGTCATCCGCCCGGTTCTTTATGGCCAAGCCAAGCTGCCTGCGTAGGTCGGCAATGGCGTCAACCAATGCAATCTTGCGTTCGGGCATCGGCCCCAGCTCCCTCAATTACGATAGTCAGGAGCCTATCATTCCGGATCGCAGTCTTGAAGTTGCCTAAAAGTCACGTCGCCCTGTCGGCTAACCTCTCACCCCGCTCCCTCATCGCGATCCGCGCGAATGGTGTCGGTGCTGTCGGTGGTGGGAGGCAGGCGTTGGCGCAGGGCCTTGGCGCGGAGGGCGAAGGTCTGGTCTTCGGGCAGCAGGGCGGTGCGTGGGATTTCGCGGTGTTCGGCCTCGGCGGAGCGGCCATGGGCGGCGGCCCGCTGCTCAAGCGCGCGGACGATCTCGTCGTCGACGTCGGGAAGGGTCAGCGCCGCCATGGTCTGGTCGACCCCAGAGAGAAAACCGGGCCGGCTGTCGGAAAAGGCGTGGCGGACAGGGAGTCCGTCCGCCTAACTCCTGAAGGCGTCTAAGAACGTCCAAAAACGCATATCTAACAGCCCGTTAGCGATTCACTTATGTCTTGCGTGTTCCAAGTTTGTCCACTATTGTCTTAAACGGATTTGTGGGCGGCTGCGTGGGTAGATAGCCGGCTCGCGAGTTAGGCGGACAGTCTGCTGACGACGTGTAGGCAATGGCAAGACTCTCGAATAAGTTGGACGCTGCGAAGCTCCGAGTCCTGATCGAACCGGGCCGATATTCAGACGGCAACAATCTCTGGCTCCAGGTCGACAAAGGTGGGGCGAGGTCCTGGCTTTTCCGGTACACGCTCAACGGCAAGGCCCGTCAAATGGGGCTAGGGCCGCTGCATACCGTGTCGCTGGGACAGGCGCGCCAGAAAGCCCGAGAGCACCGGCAACAGCTATTGGACGGGATCGATCCCCTGGCAGCCAGGCAAGAGGCCCGGAGGGCCGCGCTGTTGCAGGCGGCGGCGGCGGTCACCTTCCGGGATGCCGCTGATCGCTACATGAAGGCGCACGAAGCCGGATGGCGCAACGCCAAGCATCGGCAACAATGGAAAAGTACACTCGAAACCTATGCTCATCCGGTCATGGGTGATCTGTCAGTCGCAGCGATTGACACCGGCATCGTCCTCAAGGCTGTCGAGCCGCTATGGCCCGAAAAGCCCGAAACAGCCAGCCGCTTGCGCGGCCGGATCGAATCAGTGCTCGACTGGGCAACAGCCCGTGGATATCGGGCCGGCGAAAACCCAGCGCGTTGGCGTGGCCACCTTGAAAATCTACTGCCCAAGCGGTCAAAGGTTCGCACGGTGGAACACCACGCGGCACTGCCTCATGCCGATTTGCCTGATTTCATGACGGCGCTGGCCCTGCAGCAAGGCATTGCCGCCCGCGCATTGGAGTTCACGATCTTAACGGCGGCCAGGACAGGCGAAGTGATAGGCGCGCAATGGTCAGAATTCGATCTTGCGGCGGGTCTATGGACGGTGCCTAGCGATCGAATGAAGGCCGGGAAGCCGCACCGCGTGGCCTTGTCAGATCGGGCAATCGCCATCCTCGAAGAGATGGTGGCTCAGTGGGGGCGAGACGGTTTCATCTTTCCCGGCGCGAAACCGGGCAAAGGCCTGTCCAACATGTCCATGACGGCAGTGCTGCGGCGCATGAAGCGTGGGGACCTGACCGTTCACGGCTTCCGAAGCACCTTTCGGGATTGGTGCGCTGAACGCACGAACTATCCGAACGAGATGGCCGAGATGGCCCTCGCTCACACCGTCTCAAACAAGGTGGAAGCCGCATACAGGCGTGGCGACATGTTCGAACGACGACGCCGGATGATGCAGGACTGGGCCGTCTATGCCTACAGCAGCCAGGAGCCGGCCGGCGACGTCGTCCTGCTCAGGCGGGAGGCCTGAACATGGCGATGGACGATCGGGACCGGCGCGAATTGGAGCGGCTGATCCAAAAGTACGGCCCCGGGATACTCCTGAACGAAGGCGACAAGGACTCTGCGAAGCGAGAGCGGCGCAAGCCTGGACCAAAGCGAGGGAGTAGGCGCATCTCTCCGCCCCGAGGGCATCTTTGCGAAATGGCCGATCTGATTATTTCGGGAGGGGTGCCACGGGCGCGGGGCGATGGCGTGGATGCCGCGGCGCGTATCGTTATCGAGCGCCACCATTGCAAGAGGCGCGGAGAAGCCGAATATGATGCACTGCGGCAATCTCATGTCCGGAACTTTCGCGACGATCAAGAATCTCTACTGACAGAGGCGCGGGAGCGGGCGCGACCGACCGTCGTGCAGGTACCCCGACACACCAAAGCTATTAGACCAGAGCGTGTAGTAGACCTTGCCGCCATAGCGGCAGAAATGGCGTCTCGTGATCACGCTGCTACTGAAGCGGCGAGCGCTCTTCGGTATTCTTATGCAAGCGGGTATTTTGAATGGGAGCGAGCTGAATATCAGACGATTAGGCGCTTGGCTGAGCAAGACGATAGTTCCTATTTCGCCCGCCTCGCTGCTGAAGCGACTCCAGTTGAACAGATGATGCGAAGCGAAGCAGTAATGAACGCTTTGACTGCACACGATGATAGGGTTTCAGCCGCATTGCAAGCAATTGAAAATAACGGAGCTTCAGTGGCTGCCCGTGTGATTGAAGAAAGCGGTGTTCAGGCCGCAATCCGAAAGATTGAACAGGGTAATTTTGCGAGCATGCTCAGGGCAGCCGAAGAGGCGTCGTTGCCGCATAAGCTCACCGATCGCTTTGATCCGGACTGGCTCTCTTATATGCGCCGGCCGTGGGAGGAAAACCAGTGAACAGAATTCCATTCCAATTCTGTTCACAAGAATTCGCCAAGCGGTACCGAATGAACATAATTACCGGGCAACGCGACACTCCCTTACGACCCTGCTCGGACAAGTGAACAGAATTGGACCCGGAACATTGTCGTAGATTTAGCCTGTCCGGCTGATCATGTTGATCCTCGTGAGTACAGTCACACACGAGGATGACCCCAGATGACTAAGCATACACATAGTCGTCGCCTGCTGCGGCAGCAGCAGGTGACCGAAATCACCGGCTACCCCCGTAGCACGATCTACGCGCTCATCTCGCAGGGCAAGTTCCCACGGCCGGTCAAGATCGGCGCGCGCGCCGTGGCGTGGCCGGAGTATGAGGTGATCGCTCATATCGATGGCCTCGTGGCCGCGCGGGATGGCGGGGAGGCCGCCTGATGCCCGAATGCTGCGATTGCAAGTTTTATGAGCCGTCATCCAAGGACGAAGGCGAATGCCGCGTGCTGCCGCCGATTGCCGGCACTGCTGACCACGGCGCGCATAGCCCCGGCGAAGCCGTTTGGCCGAAAGTCTTTGCTGGCGATTGGTGCGCCCGCTTTGAGCGGAGGCCCGGGCGATGACCGAAGACATCGAAATCAAAATCCCTCAGGTTGAAAAATGTCGGAAGTGCGAGGGATATGTTCTCGTGACATATTTCTTCGACGAGCACGGCGTCGACAACGGGTGGCGCGTTAAGCCGTTGCAGAAGTGCGGCCGGCCGGATCGATGCGGCGAAAAGGTCATCGGCCTGACATTTCCAGGTGAGCTATGACCGCGGCCGCGGCTCACGAGCCCCTGACTGTCGACCGGAACGAGCTTGAGCGCTTCGTCGAGGCGGTGTTCAGGCATGCTGACGACGGCACCATGGTGGCGATCAGGGCCTTCACCCATACGGACGAACCATTCACCCCTGCTTGGCGGTGGGTGCCGATCGACAGCACCCGCGGGCGGCACCTCATTGATATGGCAGCGGGCGCAATAACCGCATGCGCCCGGGCAACCGAGCAGACCGTCTTCTGTCCGCCAGTCTGCACGTTCGCGCCGGGCAGCGACAAGGCGGACGAGGCCAGCATTGCCAACGGCTTGACCCTGGCTGTTGAGCTTGATGCCCGGGCGGACGAGGCGCGCGCGCGATTGGAGGGACTGCTAGGCCCGGATATCTCACCGGGGCTGAGATAGAACCGCTCTTCCGGATTTTGATGGATTGGCGGGGCAATCGGCAGGGCATGGTTCGGGCTTGATCCTTGCG
>JAAAOG010000074.1 GCA_009909005.1 Alphaproteobacteria bacterium
TCGAACAAAGGGATAGGATAGCAGAGGGTTGACACCGCTCCAGCCCACTGGACCAAACCATGAACGAGCGGACAATTGATGTGTTACCTACACCGGTCAATTCAGTTTGTTATCGACAGCCCCTGGGTCACCAGGCCGGTGCCGGGCAGTTCGCCGATCTTCGCGCCGGTCAAATTGGCGTGGCGCAGCTGCGCATCGGTGAAATCGGCCCCGCGCAGATCGGCATGGCTGAGATCCGCCCGCAGCAGATTGGCGCCGCACAGCCGGGCGGCTGCCAGGTTCGCCTTGCACAGCTTCGTATCCGTGAAGACGGCCAGGGTCAGATTGGATGCGGCCATATTCGCACCGGAGAGATCGCGCCCGGAGAGGTCGAGGGCGTAGAAGTCGAACTGCGCGCCCTCCTTCCCGCCGGTGGTGATCCAGCGGCTGTGCTCCTGCAAGCGGCTGCCCAGTTCCGCCTCACTCAATGCCAGGGTCACGGCCATTCTGGCATGGCCGAGTGCGAGATCCTGCAGGTCGATATCCTGCATCGAGGCGCCGCGGAAATCCGCCTCGGCCATAAAGGCCCCTTTCAGTTCGGTGCCGACCATCTCGGCACCCTGAAACCGCGCCGCGCGGATGTCGGCGCCCTCGAGGCTGGTGTGGCGCATGACCGCGCCGCTGAAATCGGCGTGTTTCAGCTTGCTCTGGTTGAGGCGCGTGCGATTGAGAATGGCGCCGCGGAACGAGCTTCCCTGGGTTTCGTCGGCCGTCGAGGTGTTCAGCTCCACCACCTTGTTAAGCACCCGGCCGATGCGCAGGTCGGCGCCCGACATCCGCGTGCCGGTCAGATTGGCCTTGTCGAAGGTCGTGCCGCGCAGATCGGTCTTTTCGAAATCCGCGTTGGTCAGGTCGGCCTTGTCGAACTTGGCGGAAAGGATGGTGGCGCCGCGGAAACAGGCATTGCGCAAATCGGAATCGGAAAAATCGCACGAGACGAAATCGGCGTAGGAGAAGTCCATGCCCTGGAAATCCAGCTCCGCCAGGGCGCAGCGCCAGAGCATGGCGCGCTGTCCGTTGGGCTGGCCCTTGTTGTAGCGCCGGTGCAATTCAGCGATCCGGGCCAGCATGGGCTGTGTGACGCGGAGATCCAGGACGGCCTTTTCCGGTATGGTCGCTTGTTTGGTCGTAATCCGTGCCGGGCTCATTCACCATTGATCCCTGTATCGCGTATCGCGTCTCCGCCCTGGCCGAAATCCCGACCACCGAAGCGAGGATCTCCCGGCCGTGACGTCCGGGTCGGCCGGGTCCGGGAAAACCCGGATGCCCCTGAGATGACGCTACCTTGGCGTGAAATGTTTAAAATTCCATTCTTTCGACCTCGACAATCCCGCCGTGCGCCGGAACCGGCGCGGGTTGCCCTGCCGGCGACGGGGGAGCCGGCCGCCCCGACACTGCGCATCGGCTGGGGCATTCTGGCCATGATCGTCGCCATTGCCCTGTTTGCGGCCATGGATACCTGCATCAAGATGCTGCGGGACGACTATAGCGCCCTGCAGATCCTGTTCTTCCGGATGCTGTTCGCCGCCCCGCCGACGCTGTGGCTGATCCACCGGGACGGAGGGCGCCGGGCTCTGGAGACCCGGCGCTTCGGCCGCCATGCTTTGCGCACGGCCCTGACGCTTGTGGCCCTGTTCTGCTTCTTCCACAGCTTCCGGCTGATGGCGCTGGCGGAGGTCTATGCCATAACCTATGCCGCACCGCTGATCGTCACCGCGCTGGGCGTGCCGATGCTGGGCGAGAAGGTCGGCCCGCGGCGCTGGCTGGCGGTGCTGGTCGGCTTTGCCGGCGTGCTGATCGTGCTGCGCCCCGGGGCGGGGCTGATCGGCGGCGGCGGCGCCATCGCCCTGCTCGGCACGACGCTGCTGGCCGTCGGGATGATCATGCTGCGCGATCTCAGCCGCACCGAGACCAACGCCGCCATCGTCTTCTATTTCACCATCCTGGGCGGTGTCATCAGCGGGCTGGCCAGCACCGCGGTCTGGGTCTGGCCGGAGGGCGGCGACTGGCTGTGGCTGATGGCGGTCGGTCTGATCGGCGGTCTGGGCCAGATCTTCGTCACCGAGGCCTTTCGCTGGGCGCCCGTCGCCGTCGTCAGCCCCTTCCAGTACACCTCGCTGCTCTGGGGCGTGCTGTTCGGCTATGCCGTCTTCGGCGATACCATCGACCTGCCCACCCTGATCGGCGCCGGCGTCATTATCGCCAGCGGCGTCTACATCGTCCGGCGGGAAGCCGGCGGCAGCGGATAGTCAGTCGGTCCGCGGCCGGGCCCGTCCGGCAGTCTCGGCGATCAGGTCCAGAGTCCCCCGGACTTCAGGGTCGATCGCCGCGACCGGCACGAAGGACGCCAGAACATGGAAATCGGTCTTTCGCATCATGTTGGGCAGGCCGAGGCCCTTGTAGAAATTCGTGAAGAGCGGCGTCAGAAAATCATCGCTGGCCTTGATATCAGGACCCCAGGGTGACGGCTTCGACAGGGTGGCGAGGGCCGACTCGGTGGTCTCGATCGCCTTTTCCATCTCCCGGCGCCAGGTCTCGGCGAAGAGATCGCCCTGTCGGCGGCCGGCGTCTTCGGCATAGGCCAGCAGCGTCTCGCGATCGCAGAGATAGTTTTCCAACTCCCGCCGCGCCCACATGGTTTGTGTCAGGACCGGGTCAAGCGGCGGCTTCAGGTCGAGCCGGTCGAATATGGCGACGCCCAGAAGGTCCGGTTTGCATTCGCGAAGACCGTAGAAGTGCTCCTGGGCCTTGCGCGGCTGATTGCCGACATAATGCACAAAAACCTGGGCCAGATGACCCGCTGCGGGATGCTCGAGCCGGTCCGCCAGGGCGTTCAGACAGGCGAGATCCGTGGATCCCTCCAGGTACAGGACCCAGCCGCGCTCCTCGGCCAGGTAATAATGCTCGAAGCCGATATCCTTCAGCGACTTCAGGACCTGGCTGCCGCGATCGTCGATCCGGTGCGGCCGGCCGACAAAGGCGATGACGATGTCGCGGTCGGCGGCCTCGTTGAGAATCACCTCCGAATGGCTGGCGGCGATGATCTGGCTGCCGGTGGCTGCGGCGGTTTGCGTGAGCACGCGATAAATCTGGCGCTGACGCAGGATTTCCAGATGAGCGTCCGGTTCGTCCAGCAGAAGCACCGAGCCGGGATTGGCGGTCATATGCGCCAGCAGGAGAAGGGTCTGTTGCTGGCCACGGCCGCTGGAGGCAATATCCAGCCTGGTGTTGTCTCGTGTTCGAAAAGTCATGACGATCTCGCCCCGCTCGCTGACATAGGTCGGCGAGTCCAGTCTGACACCGAACAGGACCTGCATTTGGGCGACAATCTGCGCCCATTTGTCCTTGCCGTCATCCTTCTCGAAAATCTGATAACAGAGGTTCCGGAGAACTTCCGCTGTCCGCCCCTCTCCCAAAAGGACATTGATGGCGCCTTCGTCTATGCGCCTTTCATTTGCGGCCAGCCCGGACATCGGCGGCAGATAGGCGATCCGGACATCCTGCGAGGCCGGGGGGACCGCCATACGCTCACCGTTCGGGAGTTGAAGCGGTCGACAGTAAAAGGACTCTTCGTTGGCGTAGTAGAATTCCAGGCCGGATTCCCAGATGTCCTGCCCTTCCAGAGCTTCAACAATGACCTCCAGGAAAATTTTCTGCGATCCTCCGCGTCTTGAAGACTCCTGCGTTCGCAGATTCCGCCACAGGAATTTTGCAGCCGCGACAGGGATCGTAATCAGTTCCCTGCGGTTGATCGTGACACCCGGACGATTGGCGGGAACAGTACCGGTTTTCCGCTTTTCTGCCCATCTTTTGACGCCGATGTTCCAAAGTGCCAGGGCCTGAAGCGCCGAGGTCTTGCCGGAATTATTGGGACCAATCAAAACGACGCGATCGCCAAGCTCAAGTTCGATATCGTCGAAAAGTTTGAAGTTACGAATTCTTATCTTTGTAAGCACATTCTCCGCCTCAAATTTTCAAGGTGAATCACGCAAAGGAACGACAACCCGGCTCCGAGCTTGCGCCAGTGCCGGGTTGTGCATTCCCGCCGTAAATCTACTTTTTCGTCGTCTTTCTTGGTTTGGCTCCGGTCGTCGCGGTTTTGGCCTTGGTTGCCGTGCTCTTGCGTGTGGCGCCTTTTTTCGGCGGCTCTTCTTCCTTGGTCTTCGCTTGGGGGGAGGCCTGCGGCTCCGGCGCAGGCTGGGCGGCCGGGGTTTCCTTCGGCTTTTCGGCGGCCTTGGCCGGCTTGTCCTCGATGGTGTCGGCGGCTTTGGCCGCCTTGCTCTCGGCCTCAACCACCGGATCGGGCTTCGGCTTCGCTTCGGTCAGGCTGTCGCTGGCGGCCTCGGACCGCGGCGGCGGTTCGGGCTGGGGGGCGGGCTCGGGCTCCAGTTCCGGCTGGGACGGCGCCTGGGGCTCCGGCGTGGTCTCGGGGCGCAGCGCGGTCGGCGCCGGCTCGGGTTCGGCGACCGGCTGGGGCTGCGGCTGCGCGGGCGCGGGAGCCTCTTCCGCCGCCTGCCGGGCCTCGGCCTCCAGCTCTTCCATCGCCATCTGCCAGTGCGCATCGGAGCGGCCTTCGGGACATCCTTCCCGCTGCCAGATTTCGAATGCCCGCTTGCCGATCTGGTCTTGATCGATGTCCGTCATCGAAGCCGCTCCCTCGGAAATATTGTCAGAAGACCGCCACTCCGGGCGTCCGCGAATCGCGTTCTGAGGAAACACGAGACCGCCCGAGATTTCAAGCACAGGAGGGCTTATCTGGACTTTCCCGAAGGCCTCGCCGGCAAAGCCGGTCCGCGGAGCCCGACGTCCTCAATACTCCCACTCGAATTTCACCCCGACCCGGCCGGTCGAGTCCGAGCCGACATCGGTTTCAACGGAAATATTCGGCGTGACTTCCACTTCGACCGTGACGCGACTGGAGCCTTCGCTCAGGTTCTGTTCGACCCCGACGAAGACGTCGTCACTCACATAACGGCCGGCCGAGAGTTCGGTTTCGCCGCCTTCCGCCTCCTGAATTTCCAGCCGGTCGAGCTGCAGGGTCTCGCGAATGCGCGCCATGATGTTGCCGCCGCCGCCGACGCCGGCGAGTTCCGCCGCCGCGGAGGCCAGCTCGATCGCTTGTGCGGTGCTCAACTCGGTCGGGCTCTGGCCGAAGAGCAGGCGGGCGAGGATCTCGTCTTCCGGGTAGGGCGGCTCCGAGAAGAAGGACAGTTCGGGGTTGGAGGCGCGGCCGGCGATCTGCACGCCGCCGGTGACATCCTCGGTCTCGGTCACGGCCCGGAGGTCGAGGGTCGGATTGATCTCCGCCTCGCCGTTGAAGACGACCTCGCCCTCCTCGAAAACGAAGCGCTTGCCGAGCAGATCGAGCGTGCCGCGCCGCGTGCCCAACTGGCCGGTGATGCGCGGCGTGTCGGCTGTGCCGCCGACCATCAGCCTGCCGCCAAGCTCCAGATCCGCGCCGCGGCCGCGGATAAAGATCTGGCCGGGCGCATTGACGGTGATGTCAAGCGCCAGGCTGAAGGCGGTGGCCGGCTCCTCCTCGCCTTCGTCCCGGTCGCCGCGCCGCTCGGCCAAGTCTTCCGGCACATTGACCTCCCGCACGTCGAGGGTGGGGACGGAGGATGGCATCTGCCGCGGAATGCTGAACTGCGCCTCCTCGACCGTCAGCGTGCCCTCGAGTGCGGCGTCGGCCGTCAGGTCGCCGGTCAGGGCGAGGTCGCCGCCCAGAATGGCGCTCAGCATCTGCGATTCGATGAGATGCGCCTCGTCGAGCGCCAGCGTCACGTCGATCGGCATGCCCTCGGCGGCGCCGATGTCGATGCCGCCCTCGCCGGAGAGCGAGCCGCCGCCGGGGGTCCGGGCGATGAGCTCGGTGACGGTAAAGCGCCGGCTGCCTTCCGCGGTCAGGACCAGGCCGATGTCTTCCAGCAGGATGCCGTATTGCGCATTCTCGTAGAGCCCGTCGGTCAGCCGGATCTCGCCGTCGGCCTGTGGCGCGTCGATCGGGCCCGTGAGCGCCACGTCGATGGCGGCCCGGCCCGCGACCCGGTCGGCGGTGGTGGCCAGCATGTTGTTGAGCAGTGCCAGGTCGAGCGTGCCGGTGATGTCGCCATCCAGCCGGCCATTGCTCGGCACCGCCGGCACGCCGCCGGGTCCCATGCGCAGCGGCAGACCGAGATCGGCGTTGAGGGTGCTGTCGTCCGGCAGGGTCAGCGTGGCGTCGAGCCGGGCCCGGCCCCCCTCCCATTGCCCGCCGACGGCCAGGTCCAGCGGGCCGAAGCCTTGTTCGCGCAGCTGGGTCAGGCCGATATCGGCGGCGCGCAGGTCGAGGCTGGCGCGCGGTGCGGCCTGCGAGCCGCGCAGCGCCAGCGACCCGTTCAGCCGGCCCTGGAGGTTGAGCTCGGGTGCGGCCAGATCCGCCAGAGCCAGGGGCAGGCTGTCGATACCGACATCGAGGCTGTAGTCGGCCGGATCGTAGCGGCCGTCGACGCGGACGCTGCCATCCCGCGCGGTCAGCCGCAGGTCCTCGACGACAATCGCCGGACCGGCCAGCGTCACGGTCGCCGGGCCGGCCAGGGCCAGCGGCTCGCCCTGATAGCGGCCGGACAGGCGCGCGATGGCGATGCGGATGGCGTCGCCGGCGAGGTCGAGGCGGGCGGCCGTGTCCAGAGCCAGCTCCGGGCCGTCGGCCCGGATGGTCGTCGACAGGCTCTCCAGGGTCCCCTCGGCCGTGACCGCCAGGCTGTCGAGCCGCATGTCGGCGGCCGACACGCCCTGGCCGTCGAGCTCCGCCTGCAGCTCCGGCGTGCCCAGCGCATTGCGGACACGGGCGTCCAGCCGGGCATCGGCGATGGAGACGCTGCCCGGCAGCGCCGCCTGCGACAGGCTCAGAACGGCCGACACATCCTGCCGCCCGTCGACCACCGTCAGGTCGAGGGAGAGATCGGCCGTCCCCTGCAGGGGCAGGTCGGCCAGCGCGCCGAGCGTGCCGAGATCGGGTACGGTGGCGGCGACGCTGCCGTCGGCCGTGCCGTCGAAGCCGGCGGTCAGGGCCCCGGTGATTTCCGCGTCCGCCAGAGCGAGACGCAGATCCGCAAGCTGCACCCCGCCGCCCAGCACGGTATAGGCGGTGTCGAGGCTGACCGGCCGGTCGCGCCAGGTCGCGGTCAGCGAGACCTCGCCCTGCGGCGTGCCGGCGAGGTCGGCGGCCGACACTTGCAGCGTTGCCTGCGGAATGCTCTGGCCGCCGGCCTCCAGGTCGCTGGCGTCCAGCGTGGCGTGCACCGTCAGGTCGTCGAGCGGCCCCGTGGCCCGCAGCAACAGCCCGGCCGAACCCGCCAGCGCCGGGTCGATGGCCGACAGGTCGGGCAGGTCGATGGTCACGCCGGCCTGCAGGGCCTCGGTCAGGGCGATGCGGTCCGACTCCAGCCGGGTGCCGGCGGCCTCCAGCACCAGCCCGGTCACGATCACCGAACCGTCCGGTTCCGCCCGGACCCGGGTCGTCAGCGTGGTGCGGTCGCCGAGCAGCGCGTCGGCCTGGGCGATGCCGGTCGCCGCGTCGCGCAGCACCGCCTCCAACCCGGCCGTCACCGTGCCTTCCGTCGCGGTGACGTCGAGGTCGAGCTGCAAGGCGCCGCGCAACGGCTGGCCGGCGAGACCGGCGAAGGCCCGCAGCTGCGGCACGGCGAGATGCGCCTGGGCGTCGGCCTCGGCGCCCCAGTTCCGGGCGGTGCCTTCGGCGGTCAGCTCGGCTGCCGGCGTGGTCAGGGTCAGGGACAGCGGCTCGGCGCTGCCGTCCAGCCCGATCGTGCCGGACGCTGCCAGGGCAATCTCCGGCTGCAGCAGCGGCGCCAGGGCGGGATCGCCGAGATCGGCGGCCCGGGTGACCGCGTTCAGGTCGATCGTGACGCGGGCGTCCGGACGGTCGAGCGGCCCCTGCGGATCCGCCGCCAGGTCGACGCGCAGGCCGTCCATCCGGATGCCGGGGCCGGCGGCGAGGCCCTCGGCCGTCAGGGCGGCGGTAAGGTCGGGCTGCAGCGCCGGTCCCTCGGCCGTCAGCGAAAGCTGAAGGCTGTCGACCGTCGGGCCCGCGCCCGCCTCGGCCGGGCCGGCGAGGCCTTCGGCCTCCAGCATGACCGAGGCGGTCAGGTCGTCCATTCCGCCCTCGGCCTCGGCCTGCAGGCGCAGGCCTGACCAGCCGGTGCCCGGCGGCAGCAGCCCGGCGAACACCGCGGCGTCGCCGGCCTCAAGCCGAAGGTCGACGGACAGGCGCTCGCCGTCCGGATCGAGCGAGCCTGACGTGGCGATATCGGCGGCGGGGGCGGTCAGGCGCAGGTCCTGCCAGCCGATCTCCCCGGCCGGCCCGTAGGTGATGTCGCCGGCCAGGCCGATGCCGCCGGCCACAAGCGGGTCGAGCGGATCGTCGGTCAGCGCCGCCAGCCGCGCCGTCAGGTCCGGCCTCAGGACGAGTCCGGCTTCCGTCTCGCGCAGGCCGATCGTGCCCTCGGCGCCGAGCTCGGGCCCGGCCCGCGCCTGGAGCGCGGCCCGCCAGTCGGTCACCGGCCCGTCGCCCTGCAGCGAGACGGACACGGGCGGCAGGCCGGGCAGGGCGGCGGTGCGGGCGACAAGGCCGCCGGCCGGCTCGTCGACCTGCAGGTCGAGTGCAAGCTGCTGCGTGTCCGGCGCAAAGCCCAGATCGAGCGCGATGGTGCCCGGCGCGTCCAGCCGCTCCAGATTGAGCCGGGCCATCAGGCCGCCCGCCGCGTCCGGCAGCCGCGCCTCGGCCGACAGCGTGAAGGACGCTGCGGTGCCCAGCACCGGGGCGTCCAGGCGGATCTCCTCGACCGCCAGCCGGTCGAGCCGCACGTCGACCGGCAGCTCCGGCAGCGCCAGGTCGGAGGGGCGGAAGGGGGCGGCCGGGTCCTCCGGCGGTGCCGGCTCGGGTCCCGGCAGCGGTGGCCGGCGGACATGCACGGTGCCGGCGGTCAGCGCCGCGACCTCGAGCCGGCCGCCGATCAGGGCGCCCGGCGACCAGGCCAACCGGGCCCGGTCGACGCTCAGCCAGACGCCGTCGGCATCGGACAGGGCCAGGTCGGTCACGCTGAAATCAACGGGCACGAAGCCGTCGATACCGCCGACCGAGACGGTGCCGCCAGCGAGGTCGGTGATCAGATCGGCCGCGGTGCGTTGCGCCACCGGCAGGTTCAGGACGCCGATCACGACAGCCAGCAGCAGCACCGGCACCAGGACGATCAGCAGCGGAAGCCGCCACAGCCAGCGGCGCGATTTGCGCATCAAAATGCCTGTCCCAGGCTGAGATAGACGCTTACCGGCGGCTGGTCGCTCCGGTTTTCCGGGTTCAGCGGCACGCCGATGTCGAAACGGATCGGGCCGAAGTCGGTATAATACCGGACGCCGATGCCGGCGCCGAATCGCAAGGTCTCATCGAAATCCGGCACCGATGTGTCATAGACATTGCCGCCGTCGACGAAGCCGACAAGCCCGACATCGCCGAAGATCGTCTGGCGCAGCTCCAGGCTGGTGGCAAACAGGCTGCGCCCGCCCAGCGGATCGCCGGACGCGTCTTGCGGTCCGATGCTCTGGAAATCATAGCCGCGAACGCTGCCGCCGCCGCCGGCATAGAACCGCCGGTCGGCCGGCACGTCGGAGGTCTCCGGCCCGAACAGGCTGCCGACCATTACCCGGCCGGCCAGCACCGTATCGCCCTCATCGGAAAAATCGTAATACGCCGACGCGGTCAGCTGGCTGCGGACCATGTTGAGGCTGGAGCCCAGCGCCTGCGGGAACGGTGTGGTGGTCAGGCTGACCTTGTAGCCCTCGGTCGGGTTCAAGAGGTTGTCGGTGACGTCATAGGTGACGCTGAGCGGGATGCCGATGAGCAGAAAATCCTCCTCTTCGCCGTCCTCCTCCACGGTCTGGGCCGAAAAGGTCAGGCCGGCTCCCACCCGCAGCTGCGGCGTGATCTCCCGCTCCAGTGTCGCCGAGGCGGTGAACGCCTCCCGCTCGAAGGCGTCCGGGGCTTCGAAGACATAGCCGGCCGCGGCCAGCAGCGTCTGGTTGCGCCGGCGGAAATGCGGCTTGCGGAAATCGAAGGTCAGGCTGCGCTCGATGTCGAGACCGGTATTCTCGGCGATCCGCCCGACCTCGCCGTTGATGGTCAGTTCCTCGGCATTGCCGAAGAGATTGCGGTGCCCCCAATAGGCGCGCGCGCCGATGCCTTCCGATGTGGCGAAGCTGAGGCCGAAGCCGATAACCCGTCGCGGCCGCTCCTCCACGGTGACGACCAGCGGTAGCTCGCCGTCCTCGGTCAGCTCTGGGGCCGGGTCGACCCGCACACTCCGGAAGACGCCGAGATTGGAGAGGTCGCCCCGCAGATCGTCGACCCGGCCGGGCCGGTAGGGCGTGCCGGGATCGAACGGCACGACCCGCTGCAGGAAATCGCGATTGACGTGCTCCAGCCCCTCGAAGGTCACGGGGCCGAGGTCGGCCCGTGGCCCCGGCGCCAGCCGATAGGTCACTTCCATTTCGTCGGTGGCGTAGTCGACCACGGCGGTGCGGTCGGCGACCTCGGCGAAAGGGTGGCCCTGCTCGCGCATCTGGCGGACCAGCCGGTTCTGCGCCGACAGTACCGCCTGGGCGCTGGCCGCATCGCCCGGGGCAACGCCGAGTTCCGCCCGGTCGATGGTCACCGCCGGCGCCTCCGGCTGCTCCAGGGTCAGCCGGCCGATGGTGAACCGGGGGCCCGGTTCTATGCCGATCTCCGCTTGTGCCGGGGACTCCTCGGAGGCCTCGTCGACGGCGTCGAAGACCGCCGCGTCGCCGACCGGCACGCCGCCCAGCGCGATCGACACCGTGCCCTCATAATAGCCGAGGGAGCGCAGCACCTGCCGCAGCCGGTCGACATCGGCGCGGGCCCGGCGGACCAGCCCGGTGGGTCCGGGAGGCGGTTCCTCCTGCAGCGCAAGGAGATTGCTGGCATCCTCGATCGCCCCGGCCAGCTGCGCGTCTTCCAGCTCCGGCAGAGTGACCTCGTAGGCTGCTGCTGCCAGCGCCGCCTGTCCGCCGGGTAACGCCAGCGCCGCGGCGAGGCCGAGCACCGGAAGCCTTGAAGGGAGGTTGCAGAACCGGGATGTCGAGAGAAGTGGCACGGGGCAAGGCTCGCGGCAGAAGTCGGGTCAGCGAAACTATCCTAGCGCGCAGAGCGCCGAATAGCGACGCTGCACCGCTGTTTTCGCCGCAGCCTCGCCCTTCGTCCGCCTTACGCTGTCAGATAGTGAACGCTGAACAGCCCGTCCGGGTCCGTCCAGGCTGCCACGGGCGACCAGCCCGCCCGCTCGGCCAGAGCCCGGAAGCCGGCGAGGGTGTGCTTGTGGCTGCTCTCGGTATGGATGCTCTCCCCGTCCTGAAAGGTGAAGACGTGTCCGGCGATAAGCACCGTCTGCGCGGCGCGGCTGACCAGGTGCATTTCGATGCGGCCGGCCGCGTCGTTCCAGCGGGCCTCGTGGACGAAGCCGTCGCGGTCGAAATCGCCCCCCAGTTCGCGGTTGATCCGGGCAAGGAGGTTCAGGTTGAAGGCCGCCGTCACCCCCTCAGGATCGTCATAGGCCGGGTGCAGAATCGCCGGGTCCTTCTTCAAATCGACGCCGATGACGAACCCCGCTCCGGGTTCCAGCGTCTCGGCGACGCCGGCCAGAAAGGCGCGGGCGTCCTCCGGCTCAAGATTGCCGATGGTCGAGCCGGGGAAGAAGCCGAGCCGCCGGCCGGCTGCCTCCGGCGGCAGGGCAAAAGGGCGCGTATAGTCGGCGCAGACCGGCACCACCGGCAGGCCGGGATGGTCGCCGGCGAGGTCGGCCGCGGCGGCCAGGAGATGGGTGCGGGAAATGTCGATCGGTACATAGGCGGCCGGGCTCTCCAGGGCGTCGAGCAGCGTCCGCACCTTGACGCTGGAGCCGCTGCCGAGTTCGACCAGAGCCGTGCCCGGCCCGGCCAGCCGGGCGATGTCGTGCCGGCGATCGGAGAGGATCGCCTGCTCGGTGCGGGTCGGGTAATAGCTCGGCAGTTCGCAGATCCGGTCGAACAGCTGCGAGCCCGCGGCGTCGTAGAGATACTTGCAGGGCAGCCATTTCTGCGGCTGGGCCAGGCCGTGCAGCACGTCGTCGAGGAACGCACCGTCGGCATCGTGATCATGGAACCCGTCGAGTTCCTCCGGCACGATCACGTCGCGGGCCGGCATCAGCCGTCCTCCGCCAGGCGCAGGCCGCTGAACTGCCAGCGCTGGTGCGGGTAGAAGAAATTCCGGTATTCGCGGCGGATATGGCCGGCCGGGGTGACGCAGGAGCCGCCGCGCAGCACGAACTGGCCGCACATGAACTTGCCATTGTACTCGCCGATGGCGCCGGCCGCCGGGCGGAAGCCCGGATAGGCGACATAGGGGCTGGCGGTCCATTCCCAGACATCGCCGTACATCTGGGCCGGCCGGCCGTCGGGGCCGGCCGCGGCCGGGACCGGGCGGCGCAGGCCGGAGGACAGGACATTGCCCTCGGGCTCGGGCGGGCCGGCGGCCACCTCCCATTCCGCCTCGCGCGGCAGGCGCTTGCCGGCCCAGCAGGCGTAGGCGTCGGCCTCGTAATAGCTGACATGCGCAACCGGCGCTTCCGGCTCGACCGGCTGCAGGCCGGAGAGGGTAAAGGACCACCACCGGCCGTCCTCGCCGCGCTGCCAGTAGAGCGGTGCCGTCCAGCCCGCCGCCTGAACGGTGGCCCAGCCGTCCGAGAGCCACAGCTCCGGCCGCTCATAGCCGCCATCGTCGATGAAGGCCTGCCAGTCGGCATTGCTGACCGGGCGGTCGGCCAGCCGGCAGCCTTCCAGCCAGACCTTATGGCGCGGGCGTTCATGGTCGAAGGCGAAGCCGGACCCGTCGGCGCCGATCTCGTGCAGGCCTTCGGGGACGTCGATCCAGCTGCCGGCCCGGGTCTCGGCCGCCGGAGCGGCGCGATAGGGCTGATAGGCCGGCTTCAGCGGGTTCCAGGAAAAGGCGTGCAGGAGATCGGTGCAGATCAGCTCCTGGTGCTGCTGCTCGTGCTGCAGGCCCAGCTCGACCAGCGGCGCCAGCTGCCGCCAGGTGTCCGCGTCGGCGTCGTCGAGCAGCCGCACCATGCGGCGGTCGATTTCCTTGCGGTATGCGGCCACCAGGGCGGCCGGCGGCCGGGTCAGCAGGCCGCGCCGCGGGCGCGGGTGCCGCGGGCCGGCCGCCTCGTAATACGAATTGAAAAGATAGGCATAGGCCGGATCGACCGGCTCGTAGTCCGGCACAAAGGTCCGGAGAATGAACGTCTCGAAGAACCAGGTGGTATGGCCGCGGTGCCACTTGACCGGGCTGGCATCCTCCATCGACTGGACGATCTGGTCTTCCGGCTGCAGCGGCGCGGCGAGCGCCTCGGTCCGACCGCGGATTTCGGCATAGCGGCCGGTCAATGCCGCGGGGTCGAGATCGGGCGGTTCAGCAGGACAGGGGGGAGCGGCTTGGGGAGCGGGCGCCGGCATGGGCATATCCTCCGGGCCGATTCAGGGGAGCGGCGCGGACACCGCGGCGGCAGGCAGGGCGAAACCGGCAAGAGCCGGGGCGGCCGCCCGTCAGGGCGAAACCGCCGCGAGGGAGCTGGTTCCGCCGGTGCGAACCCGGCAAGGTCTTGAGAGCATCACAGTCGCGTGTTCAGCCTGTGAGGCCGGGGCGCCTCGGCGGCCCCGGCCTTGCTGCCCCGTATCGGCATGTGCGGCTCCGGATCGCGCGTGCCGGCAACGGTGTGGCTATGGTCGGCCGGACGCCGCCCCTCCGGTGCCACAGCGTTGGAGCGGCGGCATCCCTGCCGCCGGGACTCACCGCAGCTCCAGATCGCGGACATAGTCGGCCAGAGCGGTGCGGCGGGACTCCAGGGAGCCGCGCAGGCGGGCGATCTCCCGGCGCAGGCTGGCCAGGCGATCCTCCTGCCGGCTGAGCGCGTCGAGATAGCGCTCATAAAGGTCGCTGTCGCGCGGCACGCTGTCGAGATTGCGGCGGATGCGGCCCTGGTCCTGATCGATGTCCGCCACCGCGCGCTCCAGTTCGGCCAGTCTGCTCTCTTCCTCGGAAATGGCCGCAGACTGCTCGGCGATCTCGGCGAGGGCCTCGCGGATGTCGGGCGACAGCCGGTCGGCCTCGGCATAGACCCCGATCTGCGAGCGGGACAGGTTCAGCAGTTGCATACGCTCGGTGCGCGGGCGCTCCTGTACCACTTCGATGGACACCGTCTCTCCGGCCGGGACCGGCACCCGGATGCGGATGTGGTTCTCCGTCAGGCTGATCCGGTCTTCCGCCTCTTCGGACGACGGCGTCACCAGGTCCCAGCCGGCCCGGCGCGGGTGTTCGAGGACGACCAGTCGGTTCTCGGTCGCGGCCCCGGCGATGGTGTAGGTCATGCGGGCGCGATCGGAATAGATCAGCTCCAGCAGCCCGTCGACGATCCGCCCGCGGGCGATGGTGCGGGTGTCGCTGCTCTCCCGGTCGATGGTCACCGCCTGGTCGACGGCATAGCTGACCAGCCGCTCCTCGCCGGCCGGCACGGTGTCCAGCCGGGCATCGCCGACATAGGCGACGGCTTCGGTGCCGCGGCGCCGTTCGTAGAGCGTCAGCACGCCGGGCGGCAGGCCGGTGCTGCCGTCATTTTCCAGCCGCACCGAGGCGAGCGGGTGGCGCGGATGGGTGTCGGGCTGGTACAGCGCCACCCGCTCCATCGGCACGTCCCGGCTGACGAAGGGCACCAGCAGCGAATCGCCGCTGGCGACCGAGACCGGACCGGGGAGGCGGAACAGCACCTGGGCGGTCAGCGCCTCGGCATCGGCGGCGGTGACCCGCGCCAGGTCCGCCGGGGCGCCGGAGGCTGCGGCCCGGCCTTCCGACACCCGGGCCATGTCGAACATGCCGACGCCTGCCGCCTCGGCGGCGGGGGCCGGCATCGGCTCGGGCGCCCGGGCCGCCGGTCCCGTCGGTTGCGGCGAAACCGCCCCGGTGTCGAGCCGCGGCAGCACCCGGCCGAACACCTCGACGGGGATTTCGGGCCGGTCGACGTAATAGGCCTGATAGAGCGCCTGGCGGAAGGTCACCGGATTGCCGGACAGGATGGTCAGCGACACCGCCTCCCAGTCCTCGCCGCTGAGGTTCTCCAGCACCGCCCAGCCCTGCAGTCCGGCGGTCCGGTCGGCCTCGTCGCCGGCCGCATCCTCGTCCTCCGCCGCGGCGGCCGGGGGCAGGGTCAGGCGGTAGGCGGTCTTCCACAGCGGCACCTCGACGACATAGGCGAGGCGGACGGTGCGCTCGCCCTCGCCGCTAAGCCGGGCCGTCAGGGTGCGGCGCTCCTGCTCGCCATGGCGGGCCAGCGCCGCCAGCGCCGCGTCCACCTGGCCGGCGAGGTCGGGGTCGGTGAATTCCAGACTGTCGGTGTCTTCCAGAATGAACTGCCGGACGCCGCTGTCGGTCATCACCGAGACGCGGTGGCGGGTCTCGACCGTGCCGGCTTCAGGCACCCGCACCGTCTCTTCCACCACCGACAGCACCCGGCCGGCAAGGTCGCGCGGTCCCTCGACCCGGATCGCCGCGCCGCGCAGCGCCTCCAGCAGGGCCGCCGGCGAGGCCAGTGCCGCGGGCCCGAAGGGCAGCTCGCGAAAGGCCTCGCGCAGCGGCTCGCGCCCGGGCAGGCTGATCGCGCCGATGCTGCCGGCGCTGTCATAGACCACCAGGCTCTTCAGCACGTCGTCGACCTGGTCGAGCCGGACGTCCAGCGACAGGGCGGCATCGCCGGTCACCACCGCCTCGTACTCGAAGTAACCGACCCCGCCGGTCGACAGAGCCACGTGCCGCAAACTGAGCGCACCGCCGTCCGTCGCCTCCGCCTCGGGGCTGCGAACGTCGATCTGGGCGCGCGCCGCCGGGGTCAGGGATGTGGCGGCGAGAAGGGCCGAGACGGCGGCCGCCGTCAACCAATGTGGCATGATCCGCTCCCTGGGCCGGGCGCGCCGCGGCGATGCGGCGGCCATGCCCGGCTGTTCCTTGAATGTTCCTTGCCTGTCGCAATGTCCGTAAGGCCGGACGGCTTCAGCGAAGCGGCCAACCGCGGCGACCATGTGGCGGCGTTGCGGTCGGCGCCGGACTGCGGTCGGTAATGTCCCTCAAAGAGGCCAGCCGCATCGGTTGCTGGTTCCACAGCGTATCGGTCACACGCATCTCGACCAGGCGCGCTTCGCCGTCGCGCTGCATCAATTCGATCTCGGCGGCGGGCTCGGCAACCGGACTGCCGAAGCCGCGGCCGACCAGCTTGCCCTCCGGGACGCCGAACAGGGCATGTGCGGCAGCATTGGCATAACGCACGGTCCCGGCGAAATCGATAATGACCATGCCGTCGGCATTGTTCTCGATCATGTGGGTGAAGCGGGCAACCGCTTCGGTGCAGCGCCGCTGCCATGCGGCGGCCTCCTGCCGGGCTTCGTGCAAGGCCAGCATGGCATCGAACAGCTGCAGCCCGGCGGGTGTCGCGATGGCATCGCGCGGCAGGCAATGGTCGGCCCCGGCCCGGATTAGACCACGGGCGAGGTCCGGGTCCCAGGTCTCGGCCAGCGCCACCACCGGCACCGGGCCGAAACGGGTGCGCAGGCGAGAGATCAGCACCTCGTCGCCGTCCTGCCAGGCCAGGTCGATCACGGTCGGCATCGGCGGCAGGGTCAGGCGGTCGAGATCGCGGCGGCGGCCGGTGTGAAAGCGCAGGGCGCAACGATCGATGGCGCGCTGCAGAGCCTCCTCGATGGCCCGGCCTTCCGCCTCGCAGACGATCAGTATGTCGACCCACGGCGCATCCCGGGCCGCGGCGGACCAACCGGGTAGGCCGGGCATGGTTATTCCAGGATCCGCGCCGGTTTGCTTCCGGGCTCTTCGCCGGCCGACATGGTCGGGTTGCCGGCGAGGATACCGCTGACATTCCGGAACGGTTCGCCGATATGCATGCCGTGCTGGTCGATGGTGAATTCGCGGATGTTCTTGTCGTGCGACGAGCCGCGCATCTTCAGCACCGTCATGCCGCGGCGCATCTCGCCGTCGATCTCGGCGTAGCGCAGCAGAATGATCGAATCGGTGATGGTGGAGATATGCGCCTCGGTCACCGAGGTGCCGCCCAGCAGGGTCGGGGTTGTCGAGGTGAACAGCCCGGCGATCTCCTGATGCTTGATGAAGGAGGTCAGGCTGATCACGAATTCCCGGAAGCCGCGAACGGTGGAAATGCGCTCCAGGGCCGAGAGACTGTCGATGGCGACCCGGTTGGGGCGGAAGGTGTTGATGGCCGCCCGCATGCTGACCAGGTGGTCCTCCAGCCCCATAACTTCCGGATAGTTGCAAACGACCATCAGCCGGCCGTCGCGCTCCATCTCGGCGAAGTCGATGCCCCAGCCGCTGGCATTGCGGAACAGCTGTTCGCGGCTCTCCTCAAAGGCGAAGACCATGCAGCGTTCGTCGGCCGCGGCCCCGCCGGACAGGAAGTGCGTGACGATCAGCGTCTTGCCGGTGCCGGTGGCGCCGGAGACCAGGATGATCGAATCGCGGAAAAAGCCGCCGCCGCACATGTCGTCGATCTGCTCGACGCCCGAGGATATGCGCACCTCCGAGGAGCGCTGGCGCAGCTCGATGGCCGACAGCGGGATGACCGTGACGCCCTGGCCCGGCAGGATGGTCAGCGGGTATTCGCCCTTTTGGTGATAGGCGCCGCGGAACTTCAGCACCTCGATGGTGCGGCGGCGCTTCTCCTCCTCCAGCACATTGCGGAGAATCACGACATTGTCGCTGACGAACTCCTCGACCCCGTAGCGGGCGATGTCGCCATATTCGCGGTTGCGCTCGGCCGTCATGACGGTCGTCACCTGCCGGCGCTTCAGGGTGACGGCGATGCGCAGCAGCTCGCTGCGGATCAGATTGCTGTCATGGAAGCGCGAGAAGATGGCGCCCAGCGAATCGAGCGACACCCGCTTGGCGTCGACGCGGTTGATGGCGTGTTCGATCCGGGCCAGCAGGGCGCCGAGATCGTAATGGCCGATGGCGGCAATCTCCTGGTCGCCATGCTGGATCGAGGCGTCGACGAAGACCCATTTGCCCTCCGCCTCCCAGGTCTCGATATCCCAGTTGAAGCCCAGGGTATTGCGTCGGATGTCGGTCGGCGATTCCTCGAAGGTGACGAAGACGCCGGTCTCGCCGAACTGCAGGATGCCCTCGGCCAGGAACTGGCAGGCGAACAGTGTCTTGGCGCTGCCGGCCGTGCCTGCCACCAGGGTGGTCCGCAGGGCAGGCAGCCCGCCATTGGCGATTGCGTCGAAGCCCGTGATACCGGTGGGCACTTTGGCCACGGAAGAAATCTGCTTGCCTTGATCCATCCTGCTAACCCCTTCCGTGGCCGGCGGCGAGTTCGAGGCCGAGGGCCTCGGCAACCGCTTTGGTATCGGACAGGTCGCCGATCACGCGGACCGACGGCCCCGGGGCCGCCTTGATCAGCGTGGGCGTCGCCAGCAATCGCTCCTGTTCCGCCAGCTCCGGATTCTCGAGAATATCCACCACCTCGTGGTCGTGGCCCTCGCCTCCGATCGCCCGCATCAAGGCCTCGAGATTGGCGATCGCCAGCTGCGACCGTGGCGACCGCCCGATGACGTAGAGCTTCAACGAGTACTTCGGCACGGCGAATCCGTGGTGGAATGAATCCGTTCGATGAACATTGCTACCATCAAGCCGTTGGCCGCGCCAACTGTCTGAAACGCATAAGGGCCAAGGAAATCCGTTATGCGGGGAAGGAGGGGGCCGGTCCGGCCCGGAAACCCCGTTTTTCCGGGGTCCCGTCCGGACCGGCCCGCACGCCGGCGGGCGGGCTATTTGCCGACCGCGCCGCCCCCGCCGCCCGGCTGGACGCTCAGCACATAGGTGCCGGTCTCGCTGCCGAAGGCGTGGGCGTTGACGTAATAGGTGCCGGTGGTCGGCGCGACGAAACGCAGGAGTGAATTCAGCCCCTGGCCGCCGTCGTCGTCGAGGCCCAGCTCGCGGCCCTGGGCGTCGAGAATCGCCACCTTCGGATCGGACAGCGAGCCACGGCCGGTTGTGCTGCCTTCCATGGCGATCTGGTAGGCGGTGCCGCCGGTCAGCTGCACGGCGAACCAGTCCTGGTCGCCCGGTGTCTCCAGATTGCCGTCGACGCTGCCGCCGACGCTCACCCGGCCGCCGGTTCCGGTACTGCTGGCGTAGTCGTCGGTGAAGGCGGCGCCGTGGCCCGCACTCAGCCGGTAGGTTCCGGTCGCCGAGCCGAAAGCCTGCGCCGCCAGGTAATAGGTGCCGTTGCGCGGCGGCGTGAAGGTCAGGCGGGAGTTGAAGCCGCTGCCCCCATCATCGTCGCGCACCAGTTCGCGGCCGCTTGCATCATGCATGGTCAGCAGCGGGTCGGAGAGCGTGCCCTGGCCGGTCGGCTCGCCCTCCAGGTCGAAGGTGTAGGTCACGCCGGACTGCAGGGCGATGGAGAACCAGTCGACATCGCCGTTCAGCTCCAGCTCGCCCGTGACCGAGCGGCCCGGCGCCAGCTGGCCGCGCGTGGCGGGCGTGTTGGCATAGTCGTCGGTCAGCGGTCCGCGGTCGTTCACCGTCAGGGTGTAGGTCCCGGTGGCCTCGGAGAAGGCGCGGGCGACGACGTAATAGGTGCCGCTGAAGCCCGGCTGGATGGTCAGGCTGGCATTGAAGCCTTCCCCGCCGTCATCATCCTGGCCGACGACATTGCCGTTCGGGTCCTGCAGGCGCACCAGCGGGTCGGAGAGCGTGCCGCGGCCGGTCGGCTGGCCTTCCATGTCGATGGTATAGGCGGTGCCGGCCTGCAGGGTGACGGCGAACCAGTCCTCGTCGCCCGGGAAATCGAGCGCGCTGGTCGCCGGCTGGCCGATCTGCAGCCGGGCGGTGCTGGAGGGATCGCCCGGGATCTCGCCGCCGACCGGCGGCTGCGGCTGCGGCTGCGGCTGCGGTTGGGGCTGTGGCTGCGGGGCCGGCGTGCCCGCCTGCTCGGCGACGCTGAGCGTATAGCTGCCGGTGGCCTGACCGAAGGCCTGGGCCGCCAGATAGAAGGTGGCATCCCAGGGCGCGGTGAAGGTCAGCCGGGAATTGAAATCGTCGCCGCCGTCATCGTCGCGCCGGATTTCGTTGCCGCCGGCATCGTGGAGGCTGAGCAGCGGGTCGACCAGCGTACCCCGGTTGGTCGGCGCGCCTTCCAGATCGATGACATAGGTGGTGCCGCCCCGCAGGTCGACGGCGAACCAGTCGGCGTCGCCGCTGGTTTCAAGAGCGCCGGTGACCTGGCCGCCCGCCCGGACCCGGCCGCCCGTGGACGAATCGGCGGCGTAATCGTCGGTGGCCAGCGGCTGCGGCTGCTGCGGTTGCGGCTGGGGTTGCGGCTCGGGTTGCGGCCGGGGCTGTTCGGCCACCGGGCCGGGCGCCGGTGCCCCGCCCTCGGCGACGCTCAGCGTGTAGGTGCCATAGGCGCGGCCGAAGGATTCGACCGAGAGATAGTATCGGCCGCCCTCGCGGGCGGTGAAGACCAGCCGGGCATTGAAGCTCTCGCCGCCGTCGTCGTCGCGGGCCACCTGAATGGCATCCGAATCGTAAATCACCAGCAGCGGGTCGACCAGCGAGCCGCCCCCGGTCGCATCGCCTTCCAGGTCGATGGTGTAGGTCTGCCCGGCCCGGAATTCGACGGCGAACCAGTCGACATCCTCTCCGGCCTCGAGCTCGCCCGAGATGCTGCCGCCCACCGGCACGCTGCCGCCGGTCTCGGGACCGCCGGCATAGTCGTCGGCGCCGCTCTGGGCTGCCGCCGGGCCGGCCAGGGCGAGGCCAACCGCCAGGCCGGTCAGGGCCGGAAGCAAAGGTCTCATTGCCATGATAAACGCTCCTCCTTCTTCGTTGTGACAGGGCTTCGCTGCGACGGGGGACAGGGTGTCGTGATCGACGGTCGTTGCCGGCGGTGGCGCCATCGCCGGGCCGATTGCGAACCCCATCATAGCGCCGGGATTTGACAAAGCGATGGCGGGGCGAGACGGGAATACGCAGGCGGGGCACGGCAACGCGCTTTGCGTGTTTACGCGGCAGGCCCATGTCTGAAGGGTTCCCTCCGCGATCCGCCGGGTCTCTTCACCGAGTCTGCACCAATCAAGGAGAGCCGAAATGTCGAAAGCCGCCTACCGCGCCTCGCTCGAACGCCGCCTCGCCAAGCTGGACAGCGATCTCGAACACGCCCGCGACAAGCTGGAACGCGGCACCCCGCAGGACCATGTCCTCGCCGCCGGCGAGCTGAAGGTCATCGAGGACGAGCGTCACCAGGTCGAACAGCGCATCGCGGCGCTGGATAAAGAGCCGGAGGGCAGCTGGGAGGACTTCAGGACCAGCGTCGACGACGCGGTGGACGAGGTCGCCGCCTCGGTGCGCCGCTGGATCGACCGCCATTGAGGGCAGTCCTGTCCCGGTCTTGCCTTCGGCGCCGGCCCGCGTTACGTAGCCGTTTCGGCCGGTAGGCGACGGGTCGGCCGGCATGCCCCGATGGGGAGAGAGAGGCGATGGGCTATCGTGTAGCGGTGATCGGCGCAACCGGCAATGTCGGGCGCGAAATGCTGGCAATCCTGGCCGAGCGGGAATTCCCGGCCGACGAGGTTGTGGCCCTCGCTTCCAAACAGTCGGTCGGCAAGGAAGTCTCCTATGGCGAGGACGACGTCCTGCGCGTCCACGACCTCGAGAGTTTCGACTTCCGCGGCTGGGACCTGGCCCTGTCCTCGCCGGGCGCCAAGATCTCGGCCGTGCATGCGCCGCGGGCGGCACAGGCCGGCTGCGTGGTGATCGACAACACCTCGCAATTCCGCATGGACCCGGACGTGCCGCTGGTCGTGCCGGAGGTGAACCCCGAGGCGCTGGCCACCTACGAGGCGCGCGGCATCGTCGCCAATCCCAATTGCTCGACCATCCAGATGGTCCTGGCGCTGAAGCCGCTGCACGATCTCGCCGCCATCCGCCGGGTGGTGGTCGCCACCTATCAGTCGGTCTCCGGCGCCGGGCGCGAGGGCATGGACGAGCTGTTCACCCAGACCCGCGGCATCTATGTCAACGACCCGATCAACAAGGAAAAGTTCACCAAGCAGATCGCCTTCAACGTCATCCCGCATATCGACATGTTCATGGACGACGGCTCGACCAAGGAAGAATGGAAGATGGTGGTCGAGACCAAGAAGATCCTCGATCCGCGGATCCTGGTGACCGCGACCTGCGTGCGGGTGCCCGTGTTCATCGGCCATGCCGAGGCGGTCAATGTCGAGTTCGAGGCGCCGATCTCGACCGAGGAGGCGCGCGCAGCCCTGCGCCGCTATCCGGGCGTCAGCGTCGTCGATCACCGCATGGACGAAGGCTATGTCACGCCGGTCGAAAGTGCCGGGGAGGATTTGGTCTATGTCAGCCGCATCCGCGAAGACCCGACGGTCGAGAACGGCCTGAACCTCTGGGTGGTCTCCGACAATCTCCGCAAGGGCGCGGCCCTGAACGCCGTGCAGATCGCCGAGAGTCTGGTGCGGGACTACCTCTCCGTCCCGGCCTGACCGCCGGCGAAAAAGTCGTCACCGCTCTCCGGCCTTTGGCGTAGACTGCCCGCGCAAGCGACCGGCGGTGGGAGAGGGCGCCATGGGGACGGGGTTCGGCGGAAATCCGATCTACAACAGGGCGTCGCCCTCCAGCCATGTGCGTTGCGTCGACGCCATCATCCGGGAATTCCTGCCCAAAGGCGGGCGCGTTCTGGATATCGGCGGCACCGAGGCGGGCTTCCGGTCTCAGGCCGCGCTGCCGGCCGGCAGCACCGTGGTCATCGCCAATCCGGAGCGCGGCGTCGGGGCGGACTACCGCTATGTCTCCGACATCCCGCCGCGCGTCGAGCGCTTCGACCTCGCCATGCTGTTCGGCGTGATGATGTATCTGGAGCGCGAGCCTCTGGTCGGGCTGATGGCCGACGTCCGCCGGCGCCTGAAGCCCCGCGGCACCTTCCTGGTCGCCGAGCCCAACCCCGAAGGCGTGGTCGGCGCCGCCGAGATCCTGGCAAAGACCATCTACGCGGCGATCAAGAGCTTCTGGGACCCCACCAAATTCAACTTCTACACGGTCGCCGATACCAAGGGGATGCTGCGGGAGGCCGGCTTTCCCAATATTGCCGAGCGCTCCGATCTGACCCCGAACCGCATGGGCATCTTCCCCCCACCCCAGCCGCCCTACTACGTGGTCGCAGCACGCATCTGACCGGCGCACCGGGGCATGCCCCGCACCGGAGGGTCCGCGTCCCCGCCGACCAACAAAAAAATTTGTATCCACAGATGAACGCAGATTCCACAAATAAAAAAACCAAGAAGATACTTTCTATCTGGATTCATTCGCAGAAAATCTCCGCACCAATTCTTTTTCATTGATCGCGGTTGCCGTCTACTGTCGGAGTGCGCGCAGCAGCCGCACGGCAACGGCCAGCTGCTCGTCATCCAGCAGCCGCGCCTCGTGCTGCAGTTCCTCCAGCCGCGCGGCGCGAGGGTGATCGCGGTCGGGCAGCAGCGGCATGGGTTCGGTGCCCAGCAACTGGCCGGGCGTCAGGTCGAGCACTCTGCAGATCCGGACGATGCCGTGCAGCGGCGGGTCGTGCCGCCCGCGGACATAATGATTGAGCTGCGTCGGGTCGAGCCCGGCCCGCCGCGCCACCTCGGCCTGCGACAGGCCAAGCTGCTCCCGCCGCGCCTCGCACCGCTCCCCGAACACGTCCATGCCGCCGCATTGTCCGCAAGGCAGTCGCCGGCGCCATAGAGCAATCCTTGATATTCATTGAGGAATTCTCTATGTCCGGGCCGTCGCCGCGTGTCCCGGTCCGATCATGTCCCGCGTCCTCCGTCGTCTTGCCGTCGCTGTTCTCCTGCACGTCGCGCTGCCGGACGCGGCAGCCGCGCAGCAGGCGCCGGTGGCATCGGCGGCGCCGATCTTGATCATCGACGGCGATACGCTGGCGGTGGGGCCGTTGATCATCGACCTGCACGGGATCGAGGCGCCGACTGCAGGCGAGGATTGCCGCGATGTGCGCGGCCTCTGGCGCTGCGGCGAGGCGGCGATCATCGCCTTGCGGATCCTGGTGCGGAACCGGGAGCTGATGTGCGAGACGCTGTCGGTCCGCGCCGCCACCCATATCGAGGCGCAGTGCCTGGCCGAAGGCGAGGACCTCGCCGCCCGCATGCTCCAGGAAGGCCTGGCCCGCGCCGCCCCCGACGCCCCGCCGCACTACCAAGCCATACAAACCCGCGCCCAACACCACCGTCGCGGTCTTTGGCGGTAATGATTATGCTGTTCCTAAACTAGATTTTATACTTGGAGTTGATGTGACGTTTAAGTTTATCAGCCAAACTCGCCACGATATTCACACTCAATGCGCTCGCTTATCCCAGCCTTGAGGTCGTCAAGGCGCTGCTTTGCAGATCTCTGCCTTGCTTTGCACACGCTGTGTCGATTGAAGGTCATCAAGTTTTACTCTCGTCCGAGAAGATATGTCTAGTATGCCGAATTCGGCTCCACTTTCAAGCCTTCTCCTGATCCACCTTAATTGATTGTTAGCCAAGGAGTTCAAAGTTCATTATGGGTTAGGGCTAACACGTCCTTAAGGGCGCCTTCGGCAAGGAGATAGGTGATCACGTCGCCCGGTGCGTTGGCGTTCTGTTCCTCGTGCAGGCGGCTGCACAGCAGCTGCAGCTTGGTGGTGAGTTCGGCCAGAGTGCGGGCTCGTGCGACGGCCAGGAGATTCGTCTTGGTCTCGATCTCCGTCAACCGGTTGTTTAGCGCGGCGTCGGTCAGGTCCGAGGCCTGCCGTTCCAGATCGGCGATCTCACGCGCCAGCTGGTAAATCAGTGATTCGGGCATTGGTCCACTCCCTTTCCTCAACTGCCTTCATAGTCGCTTAAAAAAGGTATATTATACCTTTTAAATAAGCTTTGATACCGTTTTATCGGAAGGCATGTCAAGGGCCACGGCTTGCGCCGGACCGGTGCTACGGTGCCGGGATGATCACGCCCGAACAGGCACGCATGGCACGGGCCGCGCTCCGATGGTCGGTGCGGGAGTTGGCGACGCGCGCCGGTGTCGCCGTCAATGCCGTGGTGCGGGTGGAAAACGGCCGCGACACGCGGGTCAGCACGGTCGAGAAAGTCGAGGCAGCGCTAAGACCGCATGTCGTGTTTCTGTCGGGCAATGGTGAGGGCCCCGGTGTGCGCGTTCGCAAGACCCCGCCGCTGGACTGATGGTGCGTGCGGGCAACGGCAAGATGCTGCCGCTCCTGATTTGGAGTACTGGAGGGTCGGCGTCCTCGCCGACCGTAAAAGAAAAGCTTTAAGCAGTTGGACAAATATTTCGAAAGGTAAACATAATATCTCTTTTTGATCTGCGTTTATCTGCGACAGCTGCGCATAAATACTTCCCTGCATCCGGTCTGCGGCCGGCCAATTACGGGACGCGGTCATAGCCGCTCAGATCATCATCCGCTGCCCAGATGAAGACGCGGTCATGCGGATGCTGACCGCATTTCATCTTCCATTGCTGGATGATTGAAAAATCGGCAATGCTGATTCTGCGCATGGCATGCTCGGGAAAGTCGTCGAGCCAGGCGTCGATGATCTCGACTGTGGGAGGCTGAATGGGCTGCCAGGGCGCTTTGCCGCGCAACGCCTGGCGAACCTGTTTCACAAAGACTTCTGCATATGTTCGGCGGTGCCGGCCTTCAGGCAGCTTCGCAATGTGATTGCCGGTTTCGATAATGCTGGCGATCGGCAGCAAAAGATTGAAACGATTCTCCGTAAACCGCGCGAGTTGTTGGATGACGTCGCGATGGTTTTGATTGTGGCCGGGAACGTTCAGGACATTCAGCAGAATGCTGGTGTCGACGATGGCGATCGTGCGCATCAGGCGGCGCCCGTATCAGCCTGCAACTCCGCCAGCCAGTCACGGAAACGCTGGTTCTTCGCCTCGGGGCTGTGGTCGCTTTTGACGAAGCGGTCGATGAGGCCGCGGGTCATCAGGTGCCCGACGGAGCCCTGGGCGATCAGTTCCGGATAGTCGGGGATGTCGGCCAGACGGACGAGGCGGCTGGAGCCGTCCTGCGGATCGCGATAGCAGAAGACGACATCGGGCACGGCATCGTCGGGCAGGGCGTCGAGCAGCGCCGGGTTGTGGCTACTGATCAGCACCCTCAATTCACGATCCTTGGCAATCTGGGAGATTTGCCCAAGGATGGCGTGGGCGCGGCTGGGATGAATGCCGTTGTCGATCTCTTCGATGACGACAAGGCTTCCCTGCGGTGCCGAGAGAATCGCCGCCGCCACCGCCAGCACCCGCAGCGTGCCGTCGGAGAGCAGCGTCGCATCGAAAACCCGCTCCTGCCCGCCGAATGTTTCGACCAGTGCGACCATGACTTCATTACGGGGGCCTTCAAGAAAATGAATATGTGTGATACATTGCTCCGGCAAATTCTGTACAAATTCAAGAACATCTCGTCTTAGCTCATGGTCCTGACAGAGATAAGCGAGTGTTGTTGATAGATTTTGTCCATCTGATGCGAGGTGGATTTGTCGAACTTCGCTATAATTTCTCATTTTCGCTGGCAGAGGGTCTAGTACCTTTATAAGAGACAGGTCGTCCGCGCACTTTCTTGCGACCGAAATAGCGGAAGCACTGCCGGAATCCGGAAATTGAACCCGCGAGATCTGCTGCAGGATCGCCATATCGTTCCTGAATATCGCAATCTTTTTCTGCTTTTCGTCGGTGTGATAGTATTCGACGCGGTGGTCATCTCCTAATGAGTTCTTGATTTCGAAAACGAGCACCGGGGTCCCAGGCCGCGACAGGCGCTCGTGACGGACCACGAGGCTCTGCCCATCGCTGACGGTCAGCCCGATCTCGTAGTTTTCCCACTCCTCACCGGTTGCCGTGCACGCGAGTGTGATGGAGCCCTCCTCGTCATGACGAAGAGAGGTGACAGTGCCGCGGATCGGGGCATCGCCGCGATGCAAGGTATCGCTGATGAACGGCAACCGGTTACCCCGGGCGATCCAGGAGAGCAGGCGGAGGGCTTCGATGGCGTTGCTCTTGCCGGAGGCGTTGGCGCCGATCAGCACGGTGAGCGGCGCCAGCGGCAGCGTGGCCTGTTTGTAGCTCTTGAAGTTCTCGATCCCAAAGGCCGTCAGCATCGCGCGGGCTCCCGCCTGTCGTACACGACACAGTAAGCCTGCCGCGGCCCTAATTCCATGGCAGGGCGGAGCGGGTCTGCCAGTAGGTTTCCGGGGCTTCGGCGAGGGCGGCCAGGGTGGCGGCGGCCCTGGCGTCCCAGGCTACCGACAGGGCGGCGACATTGGCTTCGACCTGTGCGGCCGTCGCCGCGCCGCTCAGCACCATGTCGGCCCAGGGCTGGTGCAGGACCGCGGCCAGCGCCAGCCCGGCGATGTCGGTGCCGAGGCGGTCGGCCTCCGCCTGCAGCCGGGCCCGCCGCTCCGCGAAGTCGGGTGCGTCGTTGCGCGGCGTCAGCCGGCCATTGGCCAGCGCCTCCTTGACCATCACCCCGAGGCCGGCGTCATGCGCCGCCTGCAGCACCGGCCCGGCCGAGGGCTCCAGCAGGTTCCAGGTTGCCTGCACGGCGTCGAAGACCGGTTCGCCGTCGACCCGGCAGTCCAGCGCCCGCTCCAGGGTCTCGGCCTGGCCGGCGCCGCTCAGCGTCAGCCCGACCGCGACGCCCGCCTGCCGCAGCCCGGCCAGGGCCGCCAGCACCGCGGCGTCGTCGAGCACGCCGCTCGACAGGGTCGCCGAGTGGATCTGGTAGAGCGCCAGATGGGCGCCGAGATGGCTGCGGGTTTCGGCGATCTGGCGCTCGAAGACGGGGAGGGAATGATCCTTGACCTCGTGCACCTCGGCGTCGACCCGCCAGTCGGCGGTGTAGGTATAGCCCCATTTCGAGCCGATCGTCGCCTCGCCGGGTGAAAGCCCCCGCGCCGTCAGCCAGTCGCCGAGGAACTCCTCGCCGCGGCCATAGGAGCGGGCGGCGTCGAAATAGCGGATGCCGGCCTGCCAGGCGACGTCGAGCACCGCGAGGCAATGGGCGCGCATCTCCATGACCGCGGTGCTTGCCAGGTCTCCCGCATGGCCCAGGGTGATATAGCCGGGACGGCCGAGGGCGGCGAGGCCGAGGCCGATCGGCGTCACCACCCGGCCGGTGCGGCCGAAGGGGCGCAGGGGCAGCGGCGTCGGCATGGGAATGGCGGCTTCCAGGGTCATGGGCTCGCGCTCGCTTGAGGTCGGAAGGGTCAGGCGGCGTGCTCGTCCGGCGCTCCGGCGGCACCATGGCCGCGCTGGCCGGGGGCGGGGCGGGCGGTCGGCGGCCCGCCCGCCTCCAGCGCCAGGGCTTCGGAGGCGCCTTCCAGCGTGTCTTCCAGCCGGGTCATGAAGGCCTTGCGGTCGAGCCCCGGCGGAATGGGGTCGAGGAAGCGGATGGTAATCGTCCCCGGGGACTTGATGAAGCTGTGCCGCGGCCAGAACACGCCGGAATTCAGGGCCATCGGCACGACCGGCAGCTTCAGCGTCTTGTAGAGCGCGAAGACGCCGATCTGGTAGGGCCGGTAATCGCCGGGCGCGGTCCGGGTGCCTTGCGGGAATATGACGATCGGCCGCCCGGCCTCGATATGCGGCCTCGCCTGCTCGACGATGTCGCGGACCGCGCGAGCATGGGCGGCGCGGTCGATGCTGATGGCGAAGGCGCGTTTCAGGAACCAGCCCCAGATCGGGATGCGCATCAGCTCGCGCTTGACCACGATGACCGGCTCGCCGAACAGGCCATGCAGCTTGAAGGTCTCCCAGGTCGACTGGTGCTTGGCGGCGAGGATGAAGGCGCTGGCGGGCACCTTTTCGCGGTCCAGCACCTGGTAGTCGAGGCCGAGGAGGGTCCGTTCCAGAAACGCCACCGTCGCCAGATAGGTGCGCAGCTCCCACGTCACCCAGCGCCGCGGCAGCACGATGGTCCAGATCAGCGCCACGCAGAGAAAGGCGGTCCAGGCATAGAAGACCGCATTGAAGAGAAGCGAGCGGACGAAGCGCATGGGGCGCCTTCCTCGATGAACAAAGGGGGTGCGAGAACCCCGCCGGCCGCTCTAGACGACCGGAGCAGCGTCGGCGGACAGCGCGAAGCGGAGCCAGCTGGCCACGTATTTGTGGTACTCGCTGATCAGCAGCCGCGTCGTGCCGGGCCAGAGCCACCAGTCGTCCAGGTGCACCGTCTCCGGCTGCACCGGGTGCGGATGGATGGCGATATCCGGCAGCAGCCGGCGAAAGGCCAGCAGGCTGCGCGGCATGTGGTAATTGGAGGTGACCAGGCGCAAGGAGCGGAAGCCGCGGGCCCGCATCCAGCCGGCCGCCTCTTCGGCATTGCCGAGCGTGTCGGCGGCCCGGTAGCCGACGGTGATGCGGTGGTCGAGCACGCCCGGCGTCCGTTCGGCCAGCACCAGCAGCTCGTCGAGGGCCACGCCGGTTTCCACGCCGGAAATGAACAGCTGATCGGCCCGCCTCTGTGCCAGCAGGGTCAGCCCGGTGGCGATGCGCTCGCTGCCGCCGGTCAGCACGACGATGGCATCGGTGCGGGCCGGGCCGGGCCGCGGCGCACCGGCGGCCTTGCCGGCGAACCAGACCAGCCCCGCCACCCACAGTGCAGCCAGCAGGGCGGCGGCGATCGCCAGCGCGCCGCTTGCACGGCGGAGGCGGAGGTGGGGGCGCCGGGCCGGCGCTGTGCTATCGACCAGATCGCTGCTCATCACGGGTCCGCCCATCGATCGCCGTCGCTCAAGGCGCGCCGACAGGTCCGGCCGGCCGCCGCCCGGCAAATCAGCGTCGTCGCGATCGGAACGGCGAGGATCGCAGCGAGCGGCCAGAGGGCGGCGGACAGGGTTTCGAGAAGCCGCACCAGCGTCTCTCCCGCTCCGGTTCCCGAGGCCCGGGCCACCGCAAGGCCTGCCGCAGCGGTGCCGAAGCCCAGGAGTGTCCCGGCCACGCCGGCCTGCCGGCCGGTCCGTACGGCCGATCGCCGGTACAGGCCGGCAATCATCTGCTCGTCCGCTCCCAACTGGCGCAGAAAGCCGATATCACGCGCATTATCCGATATTGAGAGCCTCGTGACAACCGTCATGGCCAGGCCCGCCAGCGCCAGGGCGGCGGTCGCGGCGGCGAGCCCGGCAAGTCCGCCGAAACCGGCGCCTCCCGTGCTGCTGGCAGTTGCGGGCATCCGTTGGGCCGGCTGCGGTGGGACCGTCTCCGCCGCCTCCGGCGGTTCCCCGGCGACGGCCTGTTCAGTCTCCGGCATCGGGAGGGCCGGGGGGCGGGCGATCAGCGCCGTCGGGAGGGCGGCCCGCACCCGCCCGGCCAGCGCTGCGCCGTCGTCCGCCGCGCCCGGCGCCGGCATCAGGTCGATCAGTACCGGGGCCGGGCCGGGCCGGCCGTTCCCGGGGCCCAGCAGGCCGTCGGTGAGCCTCGCGACTCTTTCGGGGTCGACCGGCACCGCGGCCTCGACCCCCGGAATGGCTGCCAAGCGACGGGCCAGGGCGGCCGGGTCGGAAGCGCCGGACCCGGCGGCCGATCCCGGCGGAAGGGCGGCGGCAGACGGAGCAGACGGAATGGCCACCGTCCAGACCATCTCGCCCGCAACGTCCTCCGCGTTCGCCTCAACCCCTGGCGCCGGCCCGGCCGCGTGCGGCTCCTCCGGCTCGTCCGGTCGCGCGGCCCAGGCGCCGAGGACCAGCGCCAGAACGGCGAGGGCGGCGAGCGGTCCGATCAGCCACGGGGCGAGCCGGTCGGCTGCGGCCGGGCGCAGCAGGGCGGCGGTGTCGCCCGGCGGGTCGCGAGGCGTGCGGGTCACAGGGCCTCCCCTTCCCGCGGGCCGGAGAGCCGGCCGCCGGACAGCCGCAGCGGCGCCAGGTCGAGCTCCGGGCGAGGGTCTCGCAGGGCGATCACCAGCGTCGTGCCCAGCCTGTTGAGCTCCTGCAGCAGGCGGACGATCCGGCGGGCGGCGGCGGCGTCCAGCGGCGCGAAAGGCTCGTCGGCGATCACCAGCGCCGGCCGCGTGACCAGGGCGCGGGCGATGGCCAGGCTCTGGCGTTCGCCGCTCGACAGACAGCCCGCCGGCAGGCCGATAGAGTCGCCCAGGCCGATCCAGCGCAGCAGCTCCACCCCATCGCGACGGGCCTGGTCGTCATGCTCGTTGCGGACGATGAAGGGGAGCAGCACATTGTCCAGCACCGAAAGATGGGCCAGGACATGCGGCGGCTGCGCCACCACGCCGAGCTGCCGGCGCAGGGCCGCGCGCTCGCCCGGCCCGAGCCGTGCCGTGTCGCGGTCGAAGAGCAGCAGGCGGCCGGCAGTGGGCGGGGCGGCGCCGGCCAGCAGCCGGCACAGCACCGATTTGCCGGCGCCCCGCGGGCCGACGACCGTCTGCAGGCCGCCCTCGGGGACCGTGAGGTCGATGCTGCTCAAGAGAGCCCGGCCGCTTGCGGTGCGGACCTCCGCCTGCTCCAGGCACAAGAGCGGCGTCTGCTGCGGTAACTCCGGCTCCGGAAGCGGTTCGTCGCCGGGCGCCGGCGGGCCGGTCCCGGCCGCAGCATCCTGAACGCCTTCCTCCACCCTGTCGCACGCGACCGTCACCATGGTTCCCATCAAATGCCTGAAGCCGGCGCCGGGCGAAAGAAGAAAGGCACCCCGGCGCTGTGGATTCGGCCGGGAAAATACGAGCGGAGCATTGTGTTTTAACCTTTGCCGGTCAATTGTGCCGGCATTGGCCGTGCGTTCCCAGGCACATTGCGTCCGGTATGGCGATGATCCTCAGCTGTCCCAATTGTCAGACCCGCTTTTCTCTCGACGCGGCCGCCCTGGGTCGGGACGGTCGCAAGGTGAAGTGCACCCGTTGCGGCGAAGTGTGGTTCCAGGCACCGGCCGGGGAGCGGCCCCTGGCGGCGCCGGCCGGACCTGCAGCCGCGCTGGCGGAGGCCGCCGGCGGCAGTGATGCGGCAGCCCGGGTGCCGGCAGCGACGACCGCGCCGACGGACGCAGAGGAGCCGGGGCCGGATCGGGCAAGACGTTCGAAGGCCGGCGGCGGCAGCGGCGCTTCCCGTCCGGCTTCCGCCGGTGGGAGCCGGCGGGCCGCCGCGGCCGGATGGGTTCTGCTGGCGCTGCTGGTCATCGGCCTGGGTGCCGCTCTTTTTGCTGGGCGCGACGCGGTGGTCAATGCCTGGCCGCCGGCCTGGCGGCTTTACGCGACGCTGGGTCTGGACGTGCCCGCCGTGCCTGCGGGGCCCGCCGTTGCTCCCTATGCCGGGCTCTCCTTTGTCGATGTCGTCCCGCGCTGGGCGGAGGCGGCGGGCACGCCGGTGCTGATGGTCAGCGGCGGCCTGGTCAATGGCGGCGCCGGCCTGGCCCGCATCCCGCTGTTCGAGGCACGGTTCCTGGACGAGGCGGGGGAAATGCTCGACACCCGACCGGTGGATCCCGGCTTTGCCCGGCTCGATCCCGGTGAGACCCAGCTGTTCGAGATGGCTCTGGCCGAGCCGCATCCCGGGACGCATCGCATCGAACTCGTTTTTGCAACGGGACGCTCGATGACCGGCTCTGGTTCCTGAGCGCGGAAACGCCTATCATAGTCCACAGACCGGGCCGGGCCCGCATCGCTGCCGGGGCGCGATCCCGGCCCGCATTGCGGCAGGCGGCCGAGGCAAAGCGCGAAGCTGACGGGCCATGGTGGACCATACGACGCGGCAAACCCCGATTCCCACCGGTCCCGCCGATGATGCCGGCGGCGGTGCTTCGTCCGGCAGCGCCACGGCGCGGATCCTTGTCGTCGATGACGAGGCGCCGATCCGCCAGTTCGTGGCGCGCGCTCTCACCCATGCCGGCGGCCATTACCAGGTCGAGACGGCCGAGGACGGGCTGGAGGCCCTGGGCGTGCTCTCCCGCGACCGCTTCGACGTTCTGGTGACGGATATCGTCATGCCGGGGCTGGACGGCATCGAGCTGGCGCTGAAGGTGGCCAAGGATTATCCCCATATGACAATCCTGATGATGACCGGCTATGCCGCGGAAAAGCAGCGGGCCTACGGGCTCGACCATCTGATCCACAAGGTCGTCACCAAGCCCTTTTCGCTGAAGCAGATTTGCGCCGCCGTTAAGGAGGCGCTGGCCGCCCGCGGCAAGCCTTGAGGGGCGCCGACGGAACCGGGTCAACGGCAGCGGCCGCTTTCGCCCTCGGCGCGCGGTTCCAGGAGAATGAACCGCCAGAAATGCCGGCGCGGTGCGAAGCCGGCCCAGGGATCGCTCCAGTCGATGAAAGGCCGGTCGGACGGCACCATCACCCGGCGGGTTGCGGCGTCAGCCCTTGACCGGCCGAGCCCGGCATAGGCCAGGGCCTGGGGCGGCGGCGCGACGGTGCCGCCATCCGCCTCCTGCCAGACGATCAGGCACTGCCGGGGCGGGGCGCCGGGCGGCCGGGCCGGCGGCTCATAGGGCGAGCCGGCCAGCCAGACCCGGGCCTCGGGGAACTGCGCGACCAGATTGCCGGCGATAATCGGGCTGCCGGCGACGATCGTCCCGTCGCCTGTGAAGCCCCCTGCGCGCAGCCGCTCGGCCAGGCCGCCATAGGGCGCCTGGTCGCGGCAGGCCTGCGGGCAGAGCGGCGACATCTCCAGGGCCAGAAGCAGCAGGATGCCCGCCGCAAAGGCGGCGATGATCGCGGCAAAGCGCTTGAGCGCCCGGCGGCCGGGGGCGGCGGCGCGCAGCCAGGCGGCGGCGAGGATGGGCAGCGGGACGATCAGGAAAGGGTGGAGATACCGCTCGCTGACGCGGCTGACGAGGCCGGCAAGAATGCCGACGAGGATCAGCGCCACCGCCATGAGCGCGAGGTCGCGGACCAGCCGGATCAAGGCGGGGTCGCCGGCGGCCGACAGCGGCGGCGGACGAAGAACCGCGCGCGGCGCGGTTACCGCCAGGGCGGCGGCCAGCACGCCGGCAAAGGCGCCGATGGCGGTGCCGGCGCTCGCCAGGCCGGCCAGTACCCGGCCGGCATAGCCGCTGCCCTCGGCCGGATCGATGCGCACTTCCGCCACGGACAGCAGGTCGAAATTCGCGCTCAGGTAAATCGCCGCAAAGGGTCCGGCCACCAGCAGCAGCCCGGCAGACAGCCAGAGCGCCGGAGGCGCGGCCAGCCTCTGCCGCAGGCCCGGCCTGATCAGCGTGGCGAGCGCCAGGCTGAAGAGAAAGCCGGCGAAGTTGAACTTCGACAACAGGCCCAGCCCGAACACCGTCCCGACCCCCAGGGCCCGGGTGGGGCGGGGGCGGTCGAGCAGCGTCAGGAACGCCCAGAAGCCGAAGGCACAGGCGGCCATGACGAGGGTGGAATGGGTCATGGTGAAGTTGGTCCGGGTGAATTGCCGGATCAAAAGCAGCGACCAGGCGGCCAGCCCGGCATAGAAGTCGTCTCCAAGGACTCGGCGCGCAGACAGCAGGACGAATGCAAAGGTCGCGACCATAAGGAAATAATTCAGCACCATGGAAGCCGGCAAGCCAGGTCTCATGATCTCATGAACGAGAGACAGAAGCCACGTATAGAGCGGCGGATTTGTTGGTACGTAAATCCATTCCAGAGATTGACTATGGTAGGTCTCAAGCGCGTCGTCGATTTTCAGCGCCGTCGAGCCCCAGAGCCGGATCAGGAAGGCGAGCGCACAGACCGCCGTGAACAGCAGCACCTGGCTGTGCGGGCGCACCCGGAACGAGTCCTGAAAGAGCGGGCGGGGGCGGAGAGAGGCAAACATTGGGGCAAGCGCTTTCGGCGATTCAGCAAAAGCGCCGAAATCTAGAAAACGCAGCGCTGCGGCGCAGCAGAAAAATTCCGTCGAAACGACGGTTCGCCGGCGCAGCCGCTCAAGCAACAAGCCTGCAAAAAATCTCTTGCCAACGCTGCAGGATTTATTAACGCTGACCGTTGTAACATAAGCTTCACATTGGCCGAAGACGAGGGCCATGGCCGGACCGTTGCCCGGCCGGCGACAGGGAGAAAGGACAGCGTGCCATGTATGAGTTGCTGCTGATTGCCTGCGTCGGGGCACGGTTCTGCGAGTATGTGGTCAGCCCCATCGCCTATCCGACGCAGAGCCGCTGCGCGGCGAATGCCGCGCTCCTCGCCGGAACCGTCCGCGGCCGCTACGACCCGGCCTGGGCGCACGAATTCAGGTTCGTTTGCCGCACGGATGACGGCAGAAGCGGCGGCTGGACAGTGGTCGAGGTGCGCGGCGAGGATGCACAACCGGCGGACGGCCTGGCCTCGGCCGACTGACGGCGACTTCACGCCAGGGTGTTCAGCCCGCGTCGCGGGCGGCGGCGAGCACCTTGTCGACATGGCCCGGGACCTTGACCTTGCGCCACAGCGCCTTGACCGTGCCGTCCTCCCCGATCAGGAAGGTCGAGCGATCGATGCCCATATAGCTCTTGCCGTACATCGACTTTTCGACCCAGCTTCCGTAGCGCTCGACCGTCTCGCCGCTCTCGTCGGAGGCGAGCATGAACTTCAGCCCGTATTTGTCGGCAAACTTGTCGAGCTTGCTCACCGGGTCCTTGGAAATGCCGATAATCTCGGCCTCGGTGCCGGAGAAGTCGGGCAACGCCTCGTTGAAACCGCAGGCCTCCTTGGTGCAGCCCGACGTATCCGCCTTCGGATAGAAATAGACGATCACCTTCCTGCCCTTCAGCGCCGACAGCGTCACCTGGCCGCCGCCGGCGGTGGGCAGGGTGAAATCCGGGGCGGGCTGGCCGACTTCAACCGACATGGCGTGCGTCTCCGTTTTCTCGGGTTTCCGGCAAGGGCCTGCCGCGATCGGCAGGCCCGCAACGTGTCCGGAAAATTAGACAGTCCACCGCATTCGGCAAGCTGCCGGCCGCCCGTGTCTAGAACAGGTCGGGGAAGGCGTAGAAGCCGACACCTTCGTCCTGAAAGTTCGGCAGGTTGTTCTGCACGAAATCCCGCTCGTTCGGGTCGGCGGTGAAGAAGTGGCCACCCGCCTGGGTATTGAAGAAGCGGTAGACGGGAATGGAACCCTCGACCTCGGCCTCAAAGGCCAGGAAGCCGACGCCTTCCGGCTGGAACTGCGGCAACGTCTCTTCCACGAAGTCGCGTTCGCTTGGGTCTGTGGTGAAGAAATGGCCCCCCGCCTTGGTGTTGAAGAAGCGGAACACCGGCACCGCGCCCTCGGCGTCGCTGTCGGCGGCCAGCGCCTCGAACCCGACATTCTCGGCGTTGAAGCTCGGCAGCGTCTCCAGGACGAACTTCCGCTCGCCGGGATTCGTCGTGAAGAAATGTCCGCCGGCCAGGGTGTTGAAGAAGCGGAAAACGTCGATCGTCTCGAAATCGGGCCCGGTGGCCGGGATCGAGAAGTCGCTCTCGAAGGTCTGGAAGCCGCCGAGACTGAAGCCGTCATTGAAGAGATCGAGCAGCTTGCCCTCGATCAGCGTCTCCTCGATCGAAGCCAGAGGGCCGAGTCCGAGGTTGATCCCGGCGGTGACATCCTTCAGCGCGCCGTTTACCTTGCTGAGATTAATGTCGAGATTGGCGAACAGGCCGGCCGACAGCGCCTCGATGATCAGGTCGGTGCGGCCGCCGAGGCTGGTCGTGTTGAAGAAGGTGTTGTCGATCCGGTGCTCTGCCGTGACGTCGACCGAGCTGTCGCCCAGAGCGATTTCGAGGTCGGCTGAGCCGGAAAGCCAGCCGGTCTCGGTAACGGTCTGGATCTTCCCGTCGATCGACAGGGTCACAGGTTCGGAGAATTTGAGGTTCGTTTCCACCTCCGCCTCCCAGGAAAAATCCTGAGAAACCGGAAGCGCCGGGCCGGATTCAATGTCGAAGAGATTGTATTCGACACCGGCCCCGAGTTCCAGAATGCCCTTTGAATCGCGGAAGGTGGCGGAGAGATCCTGCTCCAGCGGCGGCACGAAACCCGACGTGGCGATGGTGGCGACGCCGTCGACATCGAGCAGCGTGGCCACGGTTTCCGTCTTGCCGGACCCGGTGTAGACGCCGGGGCGGGTTTCGGTCGACGTCACCTCGATGTCGGGGATGGTCAGGGTCACCTCCCCGAAGGGGACGTCGAAGCTGTCGACAGTCACCTGGGCCGGCTCCTTCTGGTCGACCTTGCCGTCACCGTCCTTCGGTTCGTTCTGCTTGCTCTGCTTCTGCTTGACATCGACCGAGTAGCTCAGTTCGTAAGGCTCGCCGAACTGGAAGCCGGCCGGCGGCTCACCGAAAATGCGCCATTCCCCGTCGCCGTCGCGGTTGAAGGCGAAGACTTCCTCGGTCTCGTTGACATCGATCAGCGTTGCCGCCCAGTCGGTCTCGACATCGCCGGACAGCGGCACGTTGAACCGCGGCACGTCCGGGGTGAACGGCGCATTGTTCCAGGTATCGACAGCCTTGTTGTAGCCGTTGATGGCTGTGCGGAGCGGCCCGCTGATTGCCCAATCCACGTCGACAGCGCCAAAGGCCTGGGCATAGACATCATAGACGAGGTCGAGATAGGTCTGGACTTCGGGGAAGTTCGTGGAAAAGCCGCCGCCCGGCAGTACCGCGACATCGATCGACAGGTCGACGAAATCGTCCTCGTCCAGGCCGGCCGTGCTGCCGAGTTCAAGGACGACATCCACGGGCAGCACGGCGTCGACGCTGCCGCTGTCGACCATAAAGCCGACATCGAAGCCGACTTTGCCGTCCGTCTTCAGCCCGAATTCCGCCTCGACGTCGATGTTGCCGGTGCTCGTAATGTTGGCCAGCGTCTTGTCGATCACACCGATGCCGGACTTCGGCAGATTGATGCCGAGCGGCAGGGAAACGATGCTGACGGAGCCAGTCGTCAAGGTTTCGGACCAGGTGGCGCCAATGAATTCGTCGATATCTTCGACAAAGGCATTACCAATACCCCAGAGGTTCTGATCGACGGTCTCGAACGTGAAGCGGTTTTGTACGCGCATCGTAAAGCCTCCGGGGTTTTTATTGAGAAAATCCCGTCTGAGAGTCGGGTGCTCGGCCGTTCTGCCGACGCGATTTCCAGATGGGAGTTAATTGTGTTGGCAATCGGGCGCGAACAGGGCAATTCAATTATGGACCGGGCGCTGATTTGGCCAATCTGGCACGTCAAATACGGAATTTGAGCAAGGGTATTGCGGAATCGATTTTCTTCTCTGCTGTTTTTCAATCTTAAAGACTGCGACAGGACTTCCATTTTAGGGAAGCGAACTGCCGGTTTCGACACGGTCGTCGCGGGAAGGCGTGGCGATGAGGGCAATGACGGTGGCGGCCACGCCGGCGTGCCAAGCGGATGGCGGGCCTGAGAGGCTGCCGGTTCGGCTGTCCGGTTTCGGGCCGTTTATGGTAACAAAAGGGGGAAAGCCGCCCGAATGTCGAGCCCGTCGCGACCCGGGCGCGGCAAACCAGCTCGGAGAGCCTGAGACATGACAACATTTTCCCGGGTTCGGAAATATCTTGAGCGATTGTGCAGGGCACGCCTGAAGGGCCTCGGCGCCGGCCTGCTCGGGCTGGCTCTGAGCGCGCCGGCGACAGCGACCGAGCCCGGTTCGCAGCCGGAGGCTTTTGGCTGCGCCGGCAATGAGCCCTTCTGGGCGCTGACCGTCGACGGACCGGACGGGGCCTTCAGCCGGCCGGGGGAAGGGGGAGTCGCCGAAACGGCGCTTGCCGGCGGCAGCCGGGCGCTCGGCTATCTGTCCCCGCCGATCGTCGTCTGGCGCGGCGGCCCGGCCGACCCGCAAGCCGATGGCGCAGAGGTCGCCGGCGACCTTGTGGCCGGCATCTTCCGGCAGCGCTGTCTGGACACCATGGCCGACCTGCCGCCGTTCCGCTATCGGGCGGTGATTTCGCTGCCGGACGGCACGGCGGCGACCGGCTGCTGCCTGGCGGCGGTGCCGGCCGAACTGATCGGCCGCGCCTGGCGGGTGGTGGATGTCCGGGGCGAGCGGATCGCCCCGGCCGACGAACCGCCGCGCCTGCGTTTCGAAGAGGACGGCGTGAGCGGCACGGCCGGCTGCAACCGCTTTTTCGGCGACCTCAGCATCGAGGGCCGCACCCTGACGATCGGCGACCTCGGCACCACCCGCATGTCGTGCCCCGACCCGGTCATGGCCGCCGAGCAGCGCCTGCTCGACGCCCTGCAGGCAACCGCCGGCTACGGCCTCGACGGTACCCTGCTGGTCCTGAACGATGCCGACGGCGCCCGCGTCCTCCGCCTTGCCCCGATGATGATGCTGGAGTGAGACCGCGCTATGAAGTCGCCATCAGCGTCGTCAGGTCAATCAGCAGCCGAGGTCCAGCGCGGCGCCGGCCTCTTCCAATTCGCGGTTGACGGCGCAGACATAGCGGGTGAAGCGCGCGCCGTGGGAGGCGCCGTTGTAACGGCCGACGGCCTGCCGCCATGTGCCGTGCAGATCATGGAGATCGCGCAGAATGGTGGCGGCGACGTCGGCGTTCTCTTCGGGGGACAGGAGGCGGGCCGGCTCGCCATCGACTCTCTCCAGATGCCAACGGGTGTGGATCTGCATGCACCCGATCATCACGTTGCGCCGCGGCTGCCCGTTCGCATTGAATAGGAGCGAGACGGCATCGTCATAGCTGTCGGTCAAATGGGTGCGTCCGGCGATGTTGATCGCCAACGCGTTCTGATCGCTCTCGACCTCGGCAATCGCCGACAACAGGCCCGGGGGAATGTCGTGGCGCTCTGCCGCTGCCCGCGCCGCCTCGCGGCAGGCGTTTCCGCCACCGTCTTCGCTGCTTCCGAAAGCCGTCGCGCTCGTGCCAAGGACGATCGCGCCGATGAGCGCAACATGGAGCAGAGATTTGCGAAGCAGCATCAGGTGTTCTCTTTCCATTTATTGCTGTCATGCGCGGACGGCATAAAGGCTTCCGCAAGTCCAAAGAAGTCACAGCATATCACAGAATCAGTCCTGACATTCCCTTTTGTCGCCTTGCCTGTCCGCCGGCGGCAAGGCCGTTGCGGCCGGGACGCCTAAGGATCGAACAACGCGCTGGCGGCGAGGCCGTCGAGGACGAACTGGCAGGCGAGGGCCGCCAGCAGGATTCCCAGGACCCGGTTCAGGACGTTGATGCCGGTGACGCCGAGTACCCGGGTGACCTCCACCGCGAACAGCAGCACAAGCAGGGTGGTCAGCAGCATGGCCACCAGCACCGCCAGAAAGGCCAGCTGGCGGATCGGGTCGTCTTCGGTCTGGCCCATGAACAGGATGACCATGGTGATGGCGCCCGGCCCGGCGATCAGCGGGATGGCCAGCGGGAAGACGGAGATGTCGTGGCGGCGGTCGGCCTCTGCGCTCTCCGGCCCGGTCATGGTGCGCATGCCGGAGGGGCGGGCCAGCACCATGTCGACGGCGAGCAGCAGCAGCAGGATGCCGCCGGCGATGCGCACGGCCGGCAGGCCGATGCCCAGCGCGCCCATCAGCTCCTCCCCGGCCAGGGCGAAGACGAGAAGGATGGCGGCCGACAGCACCACGCCGCGCAGCGCCAGGCGCCGGCGCTCCCGCCGCGACTGGCCCTCGGTCAGGCCGACGAAGACGGCACCGACGCCCAGCGGGTCGATGGCCACGAACAGGGCCACGGCGGCGGTCAGCACGAGCTCGGTCATGCCGGAGCCTTTGCGGGCCGGCCGCTCGCCGGGCGCCGGCGCTCAGCCCGGCTCGGCCGCCACCGCATGCGTGTCCAGCTCCTCCAGCAGGCCGGGCAGCTCCGCCAGCCGCGACAGCGTGCGATAGCCGCTGGGAAGGCGCCGGCGCTCATGCACTTCCTCGTGGATCCAGGTGACCGGGTAGGGAACATGCACGGCCTGGCCGCCGATCGACAGCACCGGCAGCACGTCCGACTTCAGAGAGTTGCCGACCATCAGGAAATTCTCCACCGGCACGCCATGGCGGTCGAGCAGATGGCGATAGGTGCGCTCGTCCTTCTCCGACAGGATCTCGATCTTGCTGAATCCGTCGGCGAGGCCGGAGCGGGCGAGCTTGCTCTCCTGGTCGAACAGGTCGCCCTTGGTGATCAGGATCAGCTGATAGGTGCCGCGCAGCCGGTCCAGCGTCGGCGCCGCGCCCTCGATCAGCTCGACCGGGTGCTCCAGCATCGCCTTGCCGAAATCGATGATGCGCTGGATGTCGGTGGCGCCGACCCGGCCCTGCGACACCTCGATCGCCGTCTCGATCATCGACAGGGTGAAGCCCTTGATGCCGTAGCCGAACAGCTTCAGGTTCCGCAGCTCTGTGATGTAGAGGATCTTGTCAATTTCTAGTCCCGGCACATAGCGCAGCAGCAATTGCCGAAACTTATCCTGTGTCATCGAGAATATGCTCTCGTTATGCCACAGGGTGTCGTCGCCGTCAAAACCGATGGTCGTAATCATGGCGAGCCCAGAGCCTTCAGGAACCGGACGGGGCGGCAGGGCCGGGTCTTCGCCCGGCCGGCGACTGTTTTGTGACACTTACCGCGACCGGCCCGCCGTGGAAAGGCCCCCGTCGTCATGAATCGCCGTGCGACGCCGTTTCCGCCGCCGGTGCCCATCCCGGCATTGCACCCATGGCCGCCGCTCGGCCACTATGAAGGGCAGCGATGAAAGGAGCCCGCAGCAAGCGGGCAGCCGCAAAACAAGCCGGGGAGACAGCCGTCATGACCAGCCGCGCCGCATCCGCTTCGCCATCCGCCGCTGCGTCCGCAGCCGCATCGGGAACTGCCGCCGGCGGCGATGCGCCGCTCTGGCGGCCCTCCTTCGACCGGATATCGCAGTCGCAGCTGACGACGTTCATGGGGCGGCTGACCAGCAAATACGGCGTGCGTTTTTCCGATTACGAGCAGCTGTGGCGCTGGTCGATCGACCATATGGAGACGTTCTGGACCGAGCTGTGGGACTTCGCCGGCGTGATCGCCGAGACCCGCGGCACCCGGGTGCTGGTCGACGGCGACCGGATGCCGGGGGCGCAGTTCTTCCCCGATGCCCGGCTCAATTTCGCGGAGAACCTGCTGCGCCGGCGCGACCAGGCGATCGCCATCCGCTTCCGGGGGGAGGACAAGGTGCGCCGCGCCCTGACCTTCGCCGAGCTTTACGACCGGGTCGGCCGGCTCGCCCAGGCCCTGCGCGCCCTGGGGGTCGAGCCGGGCGACCGGGTGGCCGGCTATCTGCCGAACATGCCGGAGGCGGTGATCGGCATGCTGGCGACCGCCGCCGTGGGCGGCGTCTGGTCCTCGGCCTCGCCGGATTTCGGCGTGCAGGGGGTGCTCGACCGGTTCGGCCAGATCGAGCCCAAGGTGCTGATCACCGCCGACGGCTATTTCTACGGCGGCAAGACCCTGGATATCCGGGGCAAGGTGACGGAGATCCTGGCCGGCCTGCCTTCGGTCGTCCGCACCATCGTCGTGCCCTATACCACCGCGACGCCCGACATCGCTGGCGTGCCCGACGCGGTGCTGCTGGACGACGTGCTGGCCGGGTATCCGGCCGCGGACATCGAATTCGCCCGCATGCCCTTCAACCACCCGCTCTACATCATGTTCTCCAGCGGCACCACCGGCGTGCCGAAATGCATCGTGCACGGCGCCGGCGGCACGCTGATCCAGCACCTGAAGGAGCACCGGCTGCATTGCGATGTGGCCGAGGGCGACCGCGTCTTCTACTTCACGACGCTCGGCTGGATGATGTGGAACTGGGTGGTCTCGGCGCTGGCCTGCGAGGCCAGCCTGCTGCTCTATGACGGCTCGCCCTTCTACCCCAGCGGCAATGTGCTGTTCGACTTCGCCGATGCCGAAGGCATGACCCTGTTCGGCACCTCGGCCAAGTTCATCGACGCGCTGAACAAGCAGGGCTATCGGCCGATCGACACCCACAGCCTGGAGACGCTGCGGACCATGACCTCGACCGGCTCGCCACTGGCGCCGGAGAGCTTTGACTATGTCTATGACGGCATCAAGGCCGACATCCACCTCGCCTCGATCTCCGGCGGCACCGACCTGCTGTCGTGCTTCGCGCTCGGCAACCCGATCAGCCCGGTCTGGCGCGGCGAACTGCAGTGCCGCGGACTGGCCATGGCCACGGACGTCTTCGACGAGGAGGGCCGGCCGGTGCGCGAGCAGAAGGGCGAGCTGGTCTGCACCCGGCCCTTCCCGCCCATGCCGCTGTATTTCTGGAACGACCCGACAGGCGAGAAATACTTCAACGCCTATTTCGCCCGCTTCCCGAATACCTGGTGCCATGGCGATTTCGTCGAGCTGACCAAGCACAACGGCATGATCATCCATGGCCGCTCGGACGCGACGCTGAACCCCGGCGGGGTGCGCATCGGCACCTCGGAAATCTACCGGGTGGTCGAGCAATTGCCGGAGGTGGTCGAGAGCCTGGTCATCGGCCAGGACTGGGACAATGACGTGCGGGTGGTGCTGTTCGTCGTCCTGCGCGAGGGGACCGAACTGACCGCGGAGCTGGAAAAGCGCATCAAGCAGCAGATCCGGGACGGGGCTTCGCCCCGCCACATCCCGGCCAAGGTGGTGGCCGTCAACGACATCCCGCGCACCAAGAGCGGCAAGATCACCGAGCTGGCGGTGCGCGACATCGTCCATGGCCGCCCGGTCAAGAACCGCGAGGCTCTGGCCAACCCCGACGCCCTCGACTTCTTCCGCAACCGCGCGGAATTGGCGGAGTGAGACACGGCAAGTGTTTCTCGCTTCGCTCGCAATGACGATTGCTGTTTTCGTTCGCGCCCGCACTGACGATTTTAAAGAAGCCGGCGAAACAGGTCAATGCACTCTTCTTGTAAGGCGTGCAGCGGGAGCGCGGCCGTCCTGCCCGCTTGCGGGAGGCGTGGTTGACTGGACTTGTGCGGGGTTGGTGCCGTGCTAAGCTGGCTCGCAAGCATGCCGAGCCCGAAACCGGGAAACACGATACATGGCCGATACCAAGCTGCTTCGCCGGCGCTGGCGCGACAGCGACATCCTGTTGCTGATCGTCAATCCGATCCTGCTGGTGATCATCGCCATCTATTTCTGGGGCCTGGCAGCCCTGGTCGTCGCCGGGCTGGTCCTCGCCGCGCTGGCGATGGTCGCGATGATCTACATCGTCGCCGCCCCCGCCAAGGTCGGCGGTCACGAGCCCGACGAGAGCGAGACCTCGTAGTCCCCTTGTTCTCGTCTCGGCGCCCGCTCCTTGCGGCTGTCATGCGACTGACATCTCGACAAGCGGGGCCGGAACGGCGCATTCTCGCCCGTGCCCGGCTGCCGTGACGGCCGCCGGCATCGGCCCGTTCCCGTGCAGGTTCCCGTGCCCGGCCTTCTCGACGCCTACAGCCATGACGGCGCCTTTTGCGACATGATGGGCGGGCTTGAGCGCCTGCCCCATACCAGCTGGCTCGCCGCCCGGATCGACGGCATGGATCTCGACGATCTGCGCCGCCGGGCCGAGGCGGCCGAGCGCGAGCTGTTCCGCCTCGGGATCACCTTCACGGTGTATTCGGACCGGGAGGCGATCGACCGCATCCTGCCCTTCGACATCATCCCGCGGCCGCTGTCAGCCGCCGACTGGGCCACGATCGAACGCGGCGTCGTCCAGCGGGTGGCGGCGCTCAACGCCTTTCTCGACGACGTCTATCACACGCAGAAGGTGCTGGCCGACGGCGTCGTGCCGGCGGACCTGGTGCTCGGCAATGCCAATTACCGGCCGGAAATGGCCGGGTTCGAGCCGCCGCTGGCGGTCTACAGCCATGTCTGCGGCATCGACATCATCCGCGACGCCGACGGGCGCTTCCTGGTGCTGGAGGACAATGCCCGCACCCCCTCCGGCGTCTCCTATGTCGTCGAGAATCGCCGGCTGATGCTGCGCGCCTTCCCCGATTTGTTCGCCCAGGCGCATGTCCGCCCCGTCTCCGATTACGGCCTGCACCTGCGCACCGCGCTGATGGAGCTGGCGCCGGTCTGGATCCCGGATCCGCAGATCGTGCTGCTGACCCCGGGCGTCTACAATTCCGCTTTCTTCGAGCACGTCTTTCTTGCGCGCGAAATGGGCGTGCCGCTGGTCGAGGGCCGCGACCTGTTCGTCGACGAGACCGACACCGTCTATGTCCGGACGATCAAGGGCCCGGCCCGGGTCGACGTCATCTATCGCCGGATCGACGACGATTTCCTCGACCCGGAGGCCTTCAATCCCGAGAGCCTGCTCGGCGTGCCGGGGCTGATGCGCGCCTATCTCAAGGGGCGGGTGGCGCTGGCCAATGCGCCGGGCACCGGCGTCGCCGACGACAAGGCGCTCTACGCCTATATGCCGCGGCTGATCCGCTATTACCTTGACCAGGACCCGATCCTGGAGAATGTCGACACCCATCTCTGCCGCGAGCCGGCGGGACTCTCCTACACGCTGGCCAATCTGGAGAAGCTGGTGGTCAAGCCGGTCGGCGGGTCCGGCGGCTATGGGGTGACCGTCGGGCCGCTGGCCACCCGGGCCGAGATCGAGCGGGCCCGCGCCCTGATCGAGCGCGAGCCGGCGGCCTGGATCAGCCAGCCGATGATCTCCCTGTCCGTCTGCCCGACCCTGGTCGCCGACGGCATCGAGGCGCGGCGGGTCGATCTGCGGCCCTTCGCGGTGACCGGGCGCGAGACCTTCGTCCTGCCCGGCGGGCTCACCCGGGTGGCGCTGCAGCGCGGCTCGATCGTCGTCAACTCCTCCCAGGGCGGAGGGTCTAAGGATACCTGGGTCCTTGCTTAGCCTGCTCTCCCGCTATGCCGACGAAGCCTTCTGGCTCGGCCGCCATGTCGAACGCGCCGAGAATATGGCGCGACTGCTCGACGTCACGGGTGCCTTCGGCCGCGACCAGGAGGCCGCGGCCGGCGACAGCGCCGCCATCTGGCGCCAGGCCCTGGACGTTCAGGCCGACCTCGAGCGCTTCCAGGAGGAGGGCCGGACCCTGACGCCGGAGGAGGTGATCCGCTTCTACACCCTCGATGGCGAGAACCCGGGCTCGATCCGCGCCTGCATCGCCAGCGCCCGGCAGAATGCCCTGCAGCTGCGGCCGCTGCTGTCCGTCGAGGTGTGGGAGCAGCTGAACGGGCTCTACCAGGACCTGACCGCCCGGGCCCAGCGGGCACTGGCGCCGGGCGAGCTCTCCGCCTTCTGCAGCGAGATCAAGCTGGGCTGCCAGACCCATGCCGGCATCATCGAAGGGACCCTCTATCGCGATGAGGCCTGGTATGTGCTGCAGATCGGCCGCATGCTGGAACGGGCGGACATGACCGCCCGGCTGATCGATCTCCGGGCGCCGCAGATCGCGCCGAAGGGCACCGTCTCCCGCGCGCCATTGGACATCAGCCAGTGGACCGGCCTGTTGCGCTCGGCCGCCGGCCTGCACGGCTACCGGCGGGTTCACGGCGCGGTCGTGACACCCGACCGGGTGGCCGGCTATCTGATCTTCGACCGTCATCACGCCCGATCCATCCGCACGGCGATCGAGACGGTGGACGGGCTGCTGCGCGAGCTGATCCGGGGCTACCAGCTGCCCTGGGAGGACGGCATCGCCGCGCCGCTGCACGAACTCTGCATCGACCTGCGCGAAGGCAATGTCACCACCGTCATCGCCGACGGCATGCGTGCCTTTCTTGATCGTATACAGCAGCAGGTGATTGCCACATCCGACGGATTGCGCGATGCCTTCTTTGCGACCAGTTGAGGCGTCACAAGAGCCTGACATGCGCGGCTAGCGGCGACGCCGGCGACAGCGCGGGGGCCCGGTTTTTTTTCCGGTGCGGAGCCAGCAGGCATGACCGAACTCACGGTGCGGCACAGCACCCTCTACCGCTATCCCCGGGCCGTACGGTTCGGCGAGCACCGGCTGATGTTCCGGCCGCGCGACAGCCATGACCTGCGGCTGCTGTCGACAAGGCTGACAATCAGCCCGCCGGCCGAAGTGCGCTGGATCCACGACGTCTTCGGCAATTCCATCGCCGTGGCCTCATTCAAGGACAGCGCCGACGTGCTGAGCCTGGCGAGCGAAATCGTCGTCGAGACCTATGCGCCGGAGGAGCCGACGTTCAAGCTGGAGCCCTGGGCCCGCACCATCCCGTTTTCCTATGCCAAGGACGAGATCCCCGACCTCGCCCGCACCATCGAACGGCACTATCCCGACCCGGACGGGCTGGTCCAGGCCTGGGTGCGCACGGTCATCCGGGAGGCCGGGGCCGAGCACACCAACGAAATCCTCAATGCCGTCAACGGGGCGATCAAGGCGCGGTTCACCTACTCCACCCGGGTGGCGATGGGGGTGCAGACTCCGGTGGAGACGCTGGAGCTGGGTTCGGGCAGCTGTCGCGATTATGCGCTGCTGATGATGGAAGCCTGCCGCAATCTCGGACTCGCCGCCCGTTTCGTCACCGGCTATCTCTACGATCCGGCGCTGGACGGCGCCTCCGAATCGATGGTCGGCGCCGGGTCCACCCATGCCTGGGTGCAGGTCTATCTGCCGGGGGCCGGCTGGATCGAGTTCGATCCGACCAACGGCACTCGGGGCAGCAGCAACCTGATCCGGGTTGGGGTGGCGCGCGATCCGGCCCAGGCGATCCCGGTGCAGGGCAGCTATTTCGGCGACCCGGTCGAAGCCTTCATGGAAGTGGACGTGCGCGTCAGCTGCGCGATGGAAGCGGCAGCATAGCCTGTCGAGGCGAGGCCCTCTGGCGCGGCATTATGCGGCGGTTAACCGACCTGCGGTAGGGTCGCGTCGGCGCGCGCCGGATCGCGGCTGCGCGACCGGTGTCGGATCGTCGTGAGGGACGTCCCTGCTATGCTTGCCGCTGCCTTTCTGGGCCTTGCCTATTGTGCGCTGCCGACCCTGCTGTTCGGCCTGATCCGGCCCTATGCGGTGTCGATGGGCGTATGGCCGACGACGCGTGGCGGGGTTGTCGGCCTGGCGGCCATTCAGTGGCTTGTGGGAATGGTGGGGTTCGCCGCGGTCTATGAGGCCGCGAAATACGGCCAGGAGGTCACCACCCACAACATCGCCCTGATCATCGCCATCGTCAGCGGCATGTCGGCGGCCTACCGCCTGCGCAAAGGGCCCAGGTCGGAACGGGAACGGGAAGCAAACCGGTCCGGCAACCCGAAATGGCGGACCGCCGACAGGCACGGCACCGCCGCTTCACCGGGGCCGGCACGCGGATCGGCGGATGCGGCCGGACCGGCACCGGACGGCCCGGCCCCCTCGCCTTTGGACGGGCTCGCCCCGGAGGCCGGCGCGGATTTGCGGACGGCCATGGACAATGTCGCGAAGCTGCGCCGCTGGATAGGTGTGTTCGAGGGCCATGCGCTGCACGGCATCCTCCACCGCATTGCCGAGAATGCCGACACGACCATCCAGGAGGTGATCCGCGACCCCGGTGACTTTGCCCGGGTCCGTCGGGCGCTCGTGCACTATCTGAGCCATGTGGTCGCCGTGCTGGACCATCTGGCGACGGTGCATATCGCGACGGGCCAGGAGGAGCTTCTCGACCGCGCGGCGGCGACGCTGGACCGGCTGATCCCGGTCTTCGAGGGCTTCCGCGACAGGGCATTCGAAGACGACGCCCTGCAGCTGGACGCCCGCCTGGAACTGCTCGATCGGGAGATTCTCGCCCATGGCCCGCAGCCCGGACGGGCCGCCGCCGGCGGCTGAGCCCGCCCGGATACTTGCCCCCAAGAGGATCAGGGCGCGATCGGCATCTCCCGATAGGGGCGGCCGGGGCCCGCTTCCGTCTCAAGCCTTATGACCCGCGGCTCGCGCATGGCGTCGCCGAAGGCGATGCGCACCAACCGCGGTGCCATCCACAGGATCTGCGCCGGCAGGTCGCTGTTGCCGGAGACCTGGTGGCTGTTCAACCGGGCCTCGTCGTCATCGGTGCGGGTCCACCAGAGCAGCACGACCTGATTCTCCGCCGCGCCGAAGCGGATGGCGATGCCGCCGGGGTCGAAGGCCTCCTCGCCGCGGGGGCGGGGCGCAAAGAACACGTCCTGCGGCTCAAGGTCGAGGAAGTTGACCGGCGCCTCGTAGACGGCGAAGCGCGCTTCGCCGTGATAGACCTCGATCAGCCGGCCATTGTGCGGCGAGATGATGAAGCGCGGGTCGTCCGGTCCGGCTCCGGCTTCGAAGATGCGCAGACCCAGGAAGACCTCCAGATCAGGCAGCAGGGCCGTGACATCGCCCGGCGCGACGATGTCGCCGCCGGTCGTTTCGACAATGCACTGCAGCTGCGAGTCGTCGCGGTCATTGGGTGTCCTGAGATCGACGGCGTGGATGGTCAGCCGCTCGCCGGCATCCTCAAGCGCCGCGGCTGCTTCGCACGGGTCGAGGTCGCAGCTCTCCACCCCGTCGGAGATCAGCACGAGCGTCGCCGGCCGGTCCCTGTAGCCGAGTTCTTCGGCGGCATGGCGCAGTGCAGCGGTCAGCGGGCTGCGGCCGAGCGGCCGCAGCGATTCGCCGGCGGAGGCAATGGTCTCCGGCTCGGCGCCCACCGGCACCACGGTGCCGACATCCTGGCAAGAGTCTTCTTCGCGGTGGCCATAGGCGACGAGGCCGATCGGCACGCCCGGGTTCCAGCCGCCCATCAGCGCGCGGATTACCTGGCGGGCGATAACGATCTTCGGCTCTCCGTCGATCTGCCCCCACATGCTGTTCGACGAGTCGACAACGACCATGACCCGCGGGTGTCCCACCGAGTCGCCGGCCGATCCTGAGTCCTGGGCGGCAGCCTGGCGGGACGGCCAGCACGGAAGGGTCAGGGCGGCCGCCAGGGCAAGGCCGATCCACCTGTGTCGCTGCGATCGCATGTTCCCGCTTACCTCCTGGCGCCACCCGCCATGCCGCCCGCCTGTTGAGGCTCCTGGGTGACGCTGCCGCGTCCTCTCGTCTACAGAATGGAGATCACGGCGATGATGACACCCCACAGGGCGGCACTGATCAGCACATGCAGCCGCGCCGCCCTGTCCCAGCTCAGCCGTCGCTCGGATCCCGCCTCCTCGGTCGGCGGGCTGGAGAGAGGAGGGGGCAGCGATCCGGTCCGGTCGGGCATTACGGGTCCCAATGCGCATCTTCGGTCAAGGCGTGCGCCATGCGCTCCAGCGCCCGGCGTCCGGATTCGGTCCGCTGATATCCGCCGTCCCGCTGGGCCAGCCAGCCGGCGTCGATCAGCGTCTGCAGCACTGGGACCGAGGCCACCCGGTGCTCCGGCAGCGGCCGGGCGGCCCGGTCGAGAAGATTGACCACCATGGCTCTGACGAGATGCTCCTGGCCCATCGCAGCCCCTCCCTGACATGGCGGCGGCCTGGGCCGACGCTCCATATCCGGATATTGGCATAGGCGAGCCGAGAATATCAAGCAGTAGCGTGCCGGGCCAGATATACCCTAGGGGGCTTCGGGACCGCCAAAGGGCCGGGACAGGCGCGGGCGGCCGGCACCGCCCGCCGCCCGCATTCCGTCGTCCGCCGGTTCAGATCACGCCTTCGGTATGCAGGAACAGCAGCAGCAGGATGCCGACGACGAGCAGAATATCGAACATGGGGAGCCCTCCTGGTTTCGCGGTCGGCCCGGATATAGCGGTGCCGGCGGCCGATTGCCATCGCGGCCTTTTCCCCGCCGCGCATTCGCGCCACCATCCGCGGCGACTCGCCCCCGGGCCGGCCGGGGCAGGGGCCCGATCGCCGGCGTCCGCCCTATAGCCGGGAGTTGCCGCCATTCGCCTGATCGCGCTTCCCGACTGGCTGAAACGCCCGCGCGACCTGGCGGTGCGTCTCAACCGCTCCCGGCACCGCATGACCTACATGTTCATCGCCTCCTTCATGGAGACGATCCTGGTGCCGCTGGCGATCGAGATCGTCATGGTGCCGTTCATGCTGGCCAATCGCGACCGCATCTGGATGATCGCCCATGTCACGCTGGCCGGGTGCCTGGCGGCGGCGGTGCTGGGCTATGGCGTCGGCTGGCTCGCCTTCGAGACGGTCGGCCGCTGGCTGATCGAGACGTTCGGCTATGCCGGGGCCTATCGCGGATTCCAGGAGGATTTCCATCGCCACGGCTTCTGGGCGATCGTGCTGATCGGCATTTCGCCGCTGCCCTTTCCGTTGGCCATGCTGGCGGCGGGCTCGGCCGGTTACCCTTTCCTCTTCTATCTGGCTGCCTGCGCCCTGGCGCGCGGAATCCGCTATTACGGCCTGGCGGTCCTGGTGCTCCTCTTCGGCCCGGCCGTGCTACGGGTTCTGCGCAACCGTCGCTGGATGCAGGGGCTGACGGCCGGCACGGCAATCCTGGCTCTGATGCTGCTCGTCGCGCTCTGGCTGTGGTAACGGCGTCAAGTCTCGCAACCGTGATGTGTGCCCCATCGTCACGCCGGACATAAATCTTTATGTGCGCTTTAAGAAATAGGGCGTAGAGTAAGGAGTAGAGCCTTCGCTTGATACGTGGGCGCGCGGATGTATCCGGAAAGCCCGAAGTTGAATGTTTCCGCAGCCCTCGATGGTGGGGCTGAAATGACCCAGAATTGGGGGCGTTTGGCGCTCTTGATCTACATGTCGGTGTTCGCCGGCATGCTGGCTCTCAGTCTTGCGCTGTATTTCATCGGCATCCGACCTTTGGCCGATCATTTGGCCGAGACCTATCACCGCGAAATCCACGATAGCCTGGCCGATACGCGGCAAATGTTTCGGGAGGTCATCCGGGACTTCGAGCAGGCCGCGGCGCGCCTCTCCGGCCGCAGGGCTGTTGCGGCCCGCCAGATCGCCTTTCTTCAGGGGCAGATCGATCTCGCCGACCTTGTCGCCTACAGCATCCCGCAACTGGCCGACAGCCTGGGCCCCGAAAGCCGCATCCGGGGGGTCCGACGGTACGGACCGGACGGGTCTTTCCTCTTTGCCGTGGGCGAACCGGCCGCCGGAGATCTGGCCGGCCGATGCGTCTCCCGATCCACGGGCGTCTCCCTGCTGGCGGTTCGGGACGACGGTGCCGGATTTGATTTCATCTACTGCTCGCCCATCCGACAGCCGGGGATGGGTCTGATCGGCTTCGATGTCCTGCGCATGGATGGCAGCGACGTCTACCGGCTGATTGAAAGGGAAAGCAATGACTTCATGTCATTTCTCCTGACCAGAAACCATGATGACGTCCTTATCGCCCCCCCGACGGCAGAGGCGATGGAAGCTGTCGCGGTTTTTGCAGAGTCGTTGCAGGATGGGCGGGAGGCCGAAAACTTTTCATTCTTCTGTTGTGCCAATCTGGCTGACCGGCTGGAGCTTCATGCGATCGTCGACAGGGAGCGCTATTTCGGTCCGATGCACGCGATTTACGACCGATTGCTGGTGTCTTTGCCGCTCGCCTTTGCCGCCGCGCTTACCTTGACCATGCTGACGGTCCGGCCCCTGTTCCGGGCCTTGGACAGGAAGGCCCGCCAGGCCCATGAGCGGCGCCTGTACCAGGAGCTTTTCCTGGGATCGAACGCGCTCATGCTGCTCATCGACCCGGCGGACGGCCGCATCGTCGATGCCAATCCGGCGGCGGAACGCTTTTATGGCTATGACCGGGCGACATTGCTGGCGATGACCATCCAGCAGATCAACACCCTGAGCCCGGACGCGGTCGCGGCGGAGCGGCGCCGGGCGCAGCAGCGCGAGGCCAACAGCTTCCTGTTCCGCCACCGTCTGGCGTCCGGCGATATCCGCGTTGTCGAGGTGCATTCCACGCCCCTCAGCTGGGACGGCGCGAGGCTGCTGTTCTCGGTCATCCACGATATGACGGAGCGCAAGCGCATGGAGGATGCGCTGGTCGAGGCCCGGCGGCACGCTGAAGAGGCCAACGCCGCCAAGAGCGCATTCATCGCCGCGATGAGCCACGAATTGCGCTCGCCGCTCAACGTCATTCTGGGCTTTTCGGAGGTCATTCACCACGAGATGTTCGGCCCGGTCGGCACGCCCCGGTACCGCGACTACGCCGCCGACATTCACAGGAGCGGCAGCCACCTGATCGAGCTGATCGACGACCTGCTCGACCTCGCCAAGATCGAGGCCGGCCGCTTCAAGATCGCACCGGAGCCGGTCGACCCCGGCGCGCTGGTCGCCGACTGCTTGAAGCTGGTCGGCGAGCGGGCCCGCAATCACGGTCTGACCGTGGATCCGCGCATCGCCGAAGACCTGCCGGCGCTCTCGGCCGATCCCCGCGCCTTGCGGCAGATGCTGTTCAATCTTCTGTCCAATGCCATCAAATTCACCCCGGCGGGCGGGCGGATCACGGTTTCCGCCGTGCCGGCGGCCGATGGCGGCCTGGTGCTGTCGGTCGCCGACACGGGAATCGGCATGTCGCCGGAGGACCGGGCGCATCTGTTCGAGCCTTTCTACCGCGCGCCCGATGCCGAACGCCGGCATATCGAGGGAACGGGGCTGGGACTGGCGCTGGTCCGCTCGCTGATGGAGCAGCATGGGGGGCGGGTGACGGTGGACAGTGCGCCGGGACAGGGCAGTGTCTTCCGCCTGGTCTTTCCGCCCGGCGAACCTCCGGGACAGGCGGCGGCCGGAACCGCACCGGACGCTTCGGGTTCTCTCCCCTAACGCCATATGCATTCGAGGGAGAGACAGCCATGAGATTGCGGAGCCTGCTCACCGGGATGGCCGGCGCCTGTCTGATCGCCGGTTCGGCCGCCGCCCAGATGCAATATGTCTCGGCCGAAGGCCGGGAGATCCTGGACAATCTCAGCCCGGAATTCCGCGACTACGTGCTGTCGCTGATGGGGCCTGATCAGACCGTCCGCGGCATTGTCGAGACCACGATCCTCAACCGCCTGTCCGGCGCCTTCGCCGAGGTCGAGAGCATGGCGTATGACGAGACGGCGCAGGTCTGGGAGGTCGTGGTCGTGACGACCGAAGGCACGCGCCGCGGTCACCGGATCGACTATGTCATGCTGGACCAGTTCTACGTCGCGCCCGTCGCGGAGATGCCCTAGGGCCCGGTCGATCGGGGCCGCAGGCCGCGGCGGCATGCGAGCCCGCCGGTCGAGGGTCGGCATTACCGGCATGACGCACGGCCCGGGTCGCCGGCCCCCGGCCGCAGCCCTGTGACGGGCGGCGGAGAAGGCCAGCGCAAGAGAGGGCCGTCGCGTGTGCCGGATGCGCCTCTGCCGCAGGCGCACGCCGGGGCCGGCACCGGTCTCCGGCAGGACGTCCGCGCCGGCCCCTTCGAGGCCGGCTTGCACCGCCGCCGGCACAATCCGGAAATTCCCGGTAAATTCCCGGTCAACGCGCCGCGGTTCTATGAGCGGCGGATTGATGAGCCGCTGATTGATGAGCGGCCACGTCCCATGGAGTGGTATCGCCGCGGCCTCATTGAAGATATATTGCTTTTCGGAGGGTCGGCGTCCCGCCGACCTCTTTCCACCGCCAAGTATTGCCGCGGTCTCATTGAAGTGCACGATCGTATCGACGGCGGCAGGATGCCGCCGCTCCTTTCCGCGGCAAGTGTCACCGCGGCTTCATTGAAGATATATTGAGACCCGGAGGGTCGGCGTCCCGCCGACCTCTTTCCACGGCCAAGTATTGCGACGGCCTTATTGAAGTGCACGATCGTATCGACGGCGGCAGGATGCCGCCGCTCCTTTCCGCGGCAAGTATCACCGCGGCTTCATTGAAGATATATTGAGCCCCGGAGCTCTTTAATCCCCTCATTTTTCAAGCAACTTTAAAGAGTCCATTGAAGGCGGCTTCGTCTTTTATGGTTTCGGCATAGCTCTGCATGAGGGTGGTGAG
>JAAAOG010000226.1 GCA_009909005.1 Alphaproteobacteria bacterium
GATCTCAGGGCCGCAATTTCCAGGGAGTTTCAGCTGCTTGCCGGCAATTTTATGATTTTATGACGATCCGGCGAGTCGGTCCCGCTCAAACAAAATCGCTTCGCCCGCTCTGATCAAAGTGAAAATATCAAACAAATCCGCGCCATCTTCAAATTCAACATGCGACAAGCCGTCCGCCACATAAATCTCTGCCTGACCTGGTCTTGCAGAATTTGCAAGTCTTCGGCTCTCGCTGGCAGGTATCATTGGATCATTGCGTCCATGCACCAAGTACAGCTGCGCCTGCAACCGTTGCCAATTGTGGGATGACGGCGACAGTGTGGCAAATTCATCACGCAAACTCGCCGGAAGCGCTGAGATCAGGTCCGGGACGCGGTCGGGGTTGTCGTTCACAAGCAAGGCATGAACGGATCGCCCCTCCGGCCCGAGGCCGGCGGCGAGGTCGTCGATCGCCGCATCGCGATCGGCGATCCGGCGCCGGGCCATGGCGAGAAGCGCCGTGCGGTCGGCCGGATCCGCAAGGCGCGGCGCATTGGCTTCGAGAAACAGCCATTTGCTCAGCCGGTTGGGCTCGCCGCGCACCCAGTCCGCGTCCGGACGCGGACGGTAATGGCCGGTGGTGATGTAGGTGATGACGGCGGTCATATCGTAATAGCCGCCGATCGACAGCACGAAGGCGACATCGTCCGCCGTCCGCGGCTCCATCGCCGCGATCAGCGCCGGCCCGACGGCATAGGAGACCGCCGCCAGCCCGGCGGCACCGGACGGACTGTCCGGGATCGCCCGGCCAGCCAGATGCGAGACCGCATCCGCAATGACCACCGCATCCTCCGGCGAGGCCCGCAGCTGCCGAAGTCCGGGGACTTCCGGCACCAGCACGGCGAAGCGCACACGCGCCAGAGAGCGGGCGAAGGCGACCAGCCGCGGATCGTTGCGCCCATGCGGCGACAGGCCCGGGACGACGACGATCCGGGCCCGCGGTCCCGCCCCCGGCAGGTAGAGATCGCCCTGCCGTGCGCGGCCCTCGACGGTATAGGTGATGGCCCGGCGGTCCGGCTCCGGCGCCATCCCGCGCAGAGTCGACCAGCCCTGCGCCCCGGCGGCGATGTCGGCCAGCAGCCGCCGCGCCTCCTCGGCCCGCGGACCGCAGCCGGCGACGAGGAGAACCAGCAGAAGCAGGGTGACGACCCGGTGCATGACTGGACTCAGCCCGCCGGCGCCGCAACCGGGTGGGCCTTGCCGATGCGGTCGATCTCCATCAGCAAGGCCAGGAGCGGCGGTAGATCGGCGAGCGGCAGCATGTTCGGACCGTCGCTCGGCGCCCGGTCGGGGTCGGGATGGGTCTCGACGAACAGGCCCGCCACACCGACGGCGACGGCGGCGCGGGCCAGCACCGGCACGAATTCGCGCTGGCCGCCGGAGCGGCCGCCCTGCCCGCCCGGCTGCTGCACCGAATGGGTGGCATCGAAGATCACCGGCCAGCCCGTCGCGGCCATGACCGGCAGCCCGCGCATATCGCTGACCAGCGTGTTGTAGCCGAAGCTGACGCCCCGCTCGGTCAGCAGGATGCCGCGATTGCCGGTGGCGGCCACCTTGGCGGCGACATGCGCCATGTCCCAAGGTGCCAGGAACTGACCCTTCTTGACGTTGACCGCTTTGCCGGTCTCGCCGGCCGCGACCAGCAGATCGGTCTGGCGGCAGAGAAAGGCGGGGATCTGCAGAATGTCGACCGCCGCAGCCGCCGCTGCACACTCGCCCGGCTCGTGCACGTCGGTCAGGACGGGGCAGCCGCAGGTCTCCCGCACCTCGGCGAGGATATCGAGCCCCGCGGCCATGCCGACTCCCCGCGGACTGTCCAGCGAGGTGCGGTTGGCCTTGTCGAAGGAGCTCTTGTAGACGAAGGGCATGCCCAGCCGGCCGGTAATCTCGACCAGCGCCGCCGCCGTCTCCAGCGCCTGGGCCCGGCTTTCGATGGCGCAGGGTCCCGCGATCAGGGCCAGCGGCAGATGACTGCCGAACCGTACAGGGCCAATCGCGACGGTTTGCTGCATCGGGCCTCCTCAGTCCGCGGCCGGCGGCTGATACCCCCAGCGGTCGATAAATCGGCCCCAATTCTCCCGCACCTGCGCGACCGAGGCCTCGTCGAACCGCCAGACATTCTTGGTGTAGCGCTTCACGGAGTCGAGATAGGCACGGAAGGCCGGCTCCGCAGCAGCAAAATCGCCCAGGTCGAGCTGATCATAAAGGCGGGCCAGTTCGGCCAGCGGTTCGGCCTCGAAACGTTCGAAGCACACCTCGGCAAAGAGATGCGCCGGCAGGTCGCGACTGTCTTCGATGAGCGTATCCATCATCCGGGCATAGGCACGCAGCACCAGCGCTTCCAGGTCGAGCGGCGGGATCCGCTGCAGCGCCAGCTGGGCCAGCAGCTTTTCCCAGAAATTCCGCATGGAATGAAAGACGACATAGGGATTGCGGTAGATGTGGATGAACCTGGCGTCAGGCCAGAGCGTGCGCAGCATCGCCACCCGCGCCGTATAGACGGGGTTCTTGATCAGCAAGCGCCGCCCGTCGCTGGCCAAAGCGGTCTTGTCGAAGAAATAGCGCAGTGTGCGGCACCAGCTGTCGATCTCGGCCCGGGGCACGCCGTCGAAGAACACGCCCCGATCGAAGGTCTCCTCCAGCCGCCGCGGAAAATACAGCCCATGGTAAAAAGACAGCGGATGCATGCTGGCCAGGGCGATTTCGTCCTCTTGCGGAGAATCGGGCCGCACCGGTATGCGGTCGATATACCGTTCCTTCGGCAGCGCCTTTTCCAGCAGCGGGCGCAGCAGCCGGCCGAGCACGAGGAAATCCCAGGGCAGGCCGGTGGCGATCGGCGAGACATAGCCGAAGGTCCCAGAGCGGCTCATGACGTTGTAGAGATGCGTCGTGCCCGAGCGCCAATGCCCGATGATGAACACCGGCGGGTCCGGCGCCGGCATGGCGCGCCGGCGCCAGGCGACCAGCGCCCGCTCGCAGAGCGTGAAGGGCAGCCGGCCGGCGGTGCTGCCGAGAATGGCCAGCAGGTCGGGGATATGGCGCGGCGCCACGCCGCCATGCCGCACCAGCACGGCGCCGAGCGTGGCGGCATCGGCCCCGCACAGCGGATGCGACCAGACAGACCGCGCGGCGGAAGGCTGGAGCCCCCCGGCCCGGCCCGCCCCATGGCCGGCGGTCTCGGATCCGGCGGCGTCCGGCAAGGTGTGCTCCCTCTCGCGGCAAGGTCATCGCATCCCAGGCGCCGCGCCGGCCGGGACAGGGTCAGACGCTAGCAGGCAACGCGACCGTGACGGAAGTCCCGCGGCCGAGTTCGCTGTCGATGGTGAGCCGGCCGCCATGCAGGTCGATCAGCTTGCGGGCAATCGCCAGGCCGAGTCCCGTACCCTCATGACTGCGCAATGGGCCGCTTTCCACCTGTTCGAACGGTTCCAGCACGAGGTCGAGCTTGTCCCGGGGGATGCCGATGCCGGTGTCGCGCACCAGCACATGGACCATGTCGCCACCGGCTCTCCGGACGACGATATCGACCCGGCCGCCCGCGAGGGTGAACTTGATCGCGTTGCTCACAATGTTGAGAAACACGCGCTTCAAGGCGTTGCGATCGCCAGAGAGCGACACCGACCGGGTTCCGGCCCCGATCGCCATGGCCACGCTCTTGTCCGCGGCGAGTGGTGCCACAAGCGCCAGGGCGTCCCGCAGGACATCGACGATATCGACCTCTTCCACAATCAATTCGAAGCGGCCCGCCTCAATCCTCGACAGATCAAGAATCGTGTTGATGGTCCGCAGCAGATGTTCGCCGCTGGCATGGATGTCATTGACATAGCCCTCATAGCGCTCGTTGCCCACGGGCCCGAAGAGGCGCATCTGCATGATCTCGGTCAGGCCGATAACCGCGTTGAGGGGCGTTCGCAGCTCGTGGCTCATATGCGCGACGAAGCGGGACTTGGCCTGGCTGGCCCGCTCGGCCTCGTGCTTGGCCTCGATCAGGTCGAGGCGGGCGGCATGTTCGCGCCGCTCAACCGCATCGGCCATGCGGTCATAGATGGCGGCGAGCTGCCCGAATTCCGTCCGGTCCTCCTCGGGTCGGGCCCGGGCCCCGAGATCGCCCTCGCCGAGACGGACGGCCGCATCCGACAGCCTTTCAATCCAGCGTTGGACAAGGAACCGGGCTCCGATGGCGGCCGTCCCGAAGCCGAGCAGGACGACGAAACCCAGCAGGATCGTCCGGCGTGCGAGCTCGGCGTTGATGCGCGCCAGGATCGACCCGCGCGGCTGGCTGACGGCGATCATCAGCTCTCCGGGCACTCCGGACAGGCGGCTGAAGCCGGCGAGGCTGGCGGCACGGCCGGACCCCTCGACGATCGCCGTACCCCGGCCCGTCTCCCGGGCCACCGTCAGGAGTTCCGCGTCTTCCAGGGACTGGCCGATCGCCGCTTCCCCACCGGGCCGTCGGGCCAGGACAGTGCCGTCGCCGGAGAACACGACGGCTTCGGCACCGTCCGGCAGCGGCATCGCCGCCAGCCAGTCGGTCAGCCAGGTCATGGTCAGCCCGGACGCGATGGCCCCGGTGACCCGTCCCTCGGCATTGAGAAGCGGCTGGGTGAGCACGAGGATCGGCTGGCCGGAGGTCGGGCCAATATAGAGCGGGCTCAGGGAGAACTGCCCGCTGGCAAAGGCGTCGCGGATATTCACGGCCCAGCCGACATCGACCGGCGCATCCAGCGGATCGCTGCTGCAGACGATGTGCCGGGTCTCATCGACCTTCGAAAAGGCGGAGACATGCGGGTGCCGCTGCACCACCCGGTTCATGAGCGCCGAACAGGCGGCGAGATCGCCGCCTCGCACCGCCTCCGTCTGCGCCAGCGAGACGAGCACCTGCCGACCCGCCTCAATCCGCGACCGCAATTCGCCGGCAATCGTGCCGGCCGCGTCGGAGAGCCGCGCCTCGACCGCCGCCCGTTCCGCCTCCAGCCGCCGTCCCATCTCCCAGGTGCTGTAGACGATAAGCGGCAGGAGTACAACCAGCATGAGCAGGAAAAACCGGCCGGTCAGTGACCTGAAAAACGGCGGCGCCCTCCCGGCGACCGCTCCGTCGCGCCTATCGGCGTAGACGGACGCGACTGCCTTGCAGTCGCTGGTCATTCGGATCGACGTCATGAGCATGCTCGAAAGGCTCTCGAACAGACGGGACGCGTATAACCGGGCCGATACCGCTCCGCCCAGCTCTCGGATATGCATAATACCACATCGGATCAAAAGGAATTGTTACACATTGTTTTAGCGAAATCCACGCGACCTTTGGGCCCATTCCCGCCGGCGCCGGTCGGCCGACCGGCCGGGGAACCGTCCCGGTCCGGCAACCGTTTCCCCGATGGCAGAGCACGGGGCGGAAGCCCGGATCAGGCTTTCCTTATGCCCGTGCCGGTATCAGACTCGCGGGAGATCGGGGCGGGAGAGAGCGGATTGACGCACGGCCATTCGCGACACGCCTGTGAGGTCGATGAGGAGGACCTCGCGGCGCTCGGTGACGGGCTCGATCCGGAGACGCTGATCGAGCGGTGTGAGGGCGAACATTGCCACGCCATTGACGAGTCGGCCGAGGAGATCGACGAAGGGCGCCATCCGATCCTCGGCGCCTGTTGGCGGTTTCTGCAGCTGGGCGGCCTGGCCTTCGCCCTCAACCTCGCCATCACCACCACCGGCCACGAAGTCCTGGGCCTGCCGGCCGCCCTTGCCTTCGGCATCGCTTTAGTGACGATCTTCTTCCTGAATTTTTTCGGCTTCCGGCGATTCGTCTACCGCGCCACCGGCGGCGGCGCACGCCGGCAGATGCTGCGCTTTCTGGCGGCCATCATTCCGCTCCGGGCTGCGGAATACGGCGCCTTCGTCGCGCTGACGGGACTCGCCGGCGCCGACTATCTGCTGGCGACTATTGTGGTCCTGTCGGCCTCGGCCATCGCCAAGTTCATCACGTTCCGGGTCTGGGTTTTTGCGACTTAACGAAAGATCCGCCCGGTTTCGGCTGCCCAGTTGAGAAAGTCGCGCAGGCTGTCTGCCAGCGGCCGGGCGGCAAAGCCGAGATCGCGGGCCGCCTTCGCCGTGCTCAATGGCCCCAGGCGCCGGGCGAGGCGGACACCCGTCACGGGCGCGCGCGGCGGCCGGCCGGTCAGGTGGTCGGCGATCGCCTCGTCGACATGGGCGGCTGCCAGGGCCAGCCAATAGGGAATGCGCCGGCGCGGCATGCGTCGCCCGCTCAGTCGCTGGAGCCGCTCAAGCAGTGCCGCCAGGTCCAGGGTTTCGCCGCCCAGGATGTAACGCTCGCCGGACCGGCCCCGGGCCGCGGCCAGCAGATGCCCGGACGCCACGTCCCGGACATCGACCAGGTTCAGCGTACAGTCGAGGAAGGCCGGCGTCCGGCCGTTGAGGAAATCCAGCAGCATGCGGGTCGGCGGCGTCTCGCTCGCATCGCCCGGCCCGACCGGCACCGTCGGATTGACGATCACCACCGGCAGGCCGTCCGCCGCCGCCTGCCGGGCCGCCTCCTCCGCCCGCAGTTTCGACAGGCAATAGGGGCCGGGCATGGCGGCCGCGCGCATCGCGACCGTTTCGTCGGCGATCCGGTCGCGCCCGGCAAGCAGGATGGCGTCGGTCGAACAGTGCACGACCCGCGAAACGCCGGCCTGCCGTGCCGCCTCGAGTATGATGCGGGTGCCGCCGGCATTGACCGCGTCGAAATCCTGCCGGTCCCGCGCCCAGAGATGCGGAATGGCCGCCAGATGAAAAACCCGCTCCACGCCGTCCAGAGCGCCGCGGACCGTGTCGCGATCGGTCACAGACCCGCGGATATAGCCGACGTCCGCCGGCAGGCCGGGAGCGGCCGCGCGGTCGAGCACCCGCACCGGGCGGCCCGCCGACAGCAGGGCCGCCACCACATGCCGGCCGATATAGCCGGCGCCACCGGTGACCAGGTCGGTCACGGCCCGGGATCAGGAGTCGCCGGAGCCGTATTTCACCGAGCAGCCATAGGGCCGGGTGACCGGGGTCGCGACCGGGCGGCCGGCCGCCAGATCGGCCAGAGCCTGCCGGACATGGTTGGTCGCGCCCTCGACATCGCTCCAGCGCGCCGTCGGCCGGTCGTCGATGCCGCCCCTATAGACCAGGGTCCCGGCCGGGTCGATGACGTACATATGCGGCGTCGTCCGCGCGTCGTACAGGCGGCCGATGTCGCCGGAGGGGTCCAGGATGACCGCGCTCGGCGCGGCATTGCGCTCGGCCGTCAGCGCATTGGCGCGGCCCGGCTCGACATGGCCCTGCAGGCCGGGCGCGGAGGAAATCACCGACAGCCAGACATGTCCGGCGTCGGCCGCTTCGCGCTGCAGCGCCTGCATGTTTCCGGTGCCATAGTGCTTCTGCACATAGGGGCACTGATGATTGGTCCATTCGAGGATCACCACCCGGCCGCGATAGTCGGCCAGGCTGTGGGTGCCGCCCTCGCTGTCGGTCCCCGTAAAACCGGGGGCCGGCGTGTCAATCGTCGGCGCCGCATAGGCCGGCCGGACCATCGGTCCGGGTGCCGCCAGGGGCGCCAGAATGGCGGCCCCGGCCAGTCCGACGCCGCCGCGCAGGACCTCTCTCTTGGTCAGTGTCAGTCGCATGATCGCCTCCTTCCGCTCGCCTTGCCCAGCCTTGTCATTGTCTTGCGGCCCCGCCCCTTCAGCCGAGGCCGAGCGCGTCCCTGACCACGGATTCGGTGAGGATCTGCGGCAGCACCCGCGGCGTGCTGTCGCCGCCGGTGCCGGCCGGATAAAAGACGTAGAGCGGTACGCCGCTGCGCCCGAAGGACTCGAGCAGCGCCGTGATCTCCGGATCGCGGTTGGTCCAGTCGCCCTTGAGATACACGATCCCGGCTTGCTCCATGGCATCGAGAACCGCCGGCGAGGACAGCGCCACCTGTTCGTTGACCAGGCAGGTAATGCACCAGGCCGCGGTCATGTTGACGAAAACCGGCCGGCCCTCATCCCGCAATGCGGCCAGCCGCGCCGGCGAATAGGGCTCCCAGGCCGTCTCCTGTGCCCCGGCTGCGGCGCGGCCGCTGTCGCCGGCGTCTGACGGGCTGCGGGCCTGAGACAGCGGCGCCATCACCCCAAGCGCGCCGACCAGGGCCAGGGCGGCCAGGGCCGTGCTCACCCGGCTCCACAGCCGGTCCGTCTCGCCGGCGATACGCCAGAGCCAGACGGCGAAGCCGATCAGGACCAGACCGACAAGCGCCGCCGCCAGGCCGTCGACGCCGGTCTGGCGGCCGAGCACCCAGAGCAGCCAGGCCGCCGACAGGTACATCGGGAAGGCCAAGGCCTGCTTCAGGCGGTCCATCCAGGGCCCCGGACGCGGCAGGCGGCGCAGCAGGCCGGGCCAGAGGCCGAGTGCCACATAAGGCAGCGCCAGGCCGAGGCCGAGGGCCTGGAAGACCAGCAGGGCGACCGCCCAATGCTGGGTCAGCGCGAAGCCCACCGCCGCTCCCATGAACGGCGCCGTGCAGGGTGTGGCCACCACTGTCGCCAGCACGCCGGTGAAAAAGGCGCCCGACGGCCCCGAACGGCTCGCCAGGCCGCTGCCCAGGCCGCTCAGCCGGTTGCCGACAGTCAGCATCCCGGAGAGGCTCAGGCCCACGGCAAACAGCAGATAGGCCAGCAGCAGCACCACCACCGGGGACTGCAGCTGGAATCCCCAGCCGATCTGCGCCCCGCCGGCCTTGACCGCCAGGAGCGCGCCGGCCACGGCCGCAAAGGCCGCGAGCACCCCCGCGGTATAGGCGCCGGCATCGCGAAGAATGACGCCCCGGCCCGCCTGCGCATGCCGCACCAGGCCCATGGCCTTCATCGACAGGACCGGAAAGACGCAGGGCATCAGGTTGAGAAGAATCCCGCCGATCAGTGCGAGGCCCAGCGCCAGGACCAGTCCCGGGCCGCCAGCCGCCCCGGCCACTTCGCCCTCCATCCCGGTCAAGCCCGCAACGCCCGGGCCCGCGCCCGGCGCGACGCCGCCGCCGGCCGCGGCGTCGGCAATCGGCGCGTCGACCGCGAAGGCCCGGCGGACGGTGCCGCCGTCCAGCTCTTCCGCGACCACCAGCACGCCGGTCAGCCGCTCAACAGGCGGGGCCGAGCCGACCGGCATCGCCAGAGCGAGGCCGGCGTCGCTCTGCGTCACCTGCTGGTCGCCGGCATGGTCGATAACGCCCCAGCTGTCGGGAAAAAAGTGCACGTCCGCCGGACGCGTCTGCCGCCAGTCGCCGGCAGCGACCATCAGCCGCACCGTCTCCGGGCCGACCGCGGCATCCGCCGGCCACGGCAGGTCGACAGGCAAAGCCGCGCGGGCTGCAGCGAAGGCCGGGGCCCAGACGGGATCGGCCAGAGGCGGATCGGCGACGGTCGGGATTTCGAGAGAGAAGGAACCCTGTTCCGGGATGCACACATCGGCGCAGACCAGCCAGGTCGCTTCGGCTTGCAGCCGCACGGGCTCGCCGACCGGCCAGTCGGCAGGCACCTGAACGGCGCTGGCCAGCAGCACCTCGCCCTCATAGCCGTAATTGACCAGGGGATCATAGGGAATCCGGTGCGGCGCCGGCCATTGAATCGGCCCGACCGTCACGCCCTCGGGCAGCTGCCAGTCGATGTCGGTCGCTTCGCCCGAATCGCCGGGGTTCTTCCAGTAGGTGTGCCAGCCCGCGCGGATGTCCTGGTGCAGGCCGACCATCACGGTCGCGCCGGGCCGGACCGCTCGCGTCTCGCTGACCAGCGTCGCGGTAACGTTCTCCGTCGCCACCCGGGCATCCGTTGCACCGGCCGCCACGGGCAGGCAGACGACCAGAAGCCAGAGCGGAATCAACGCAATGGCCGCCCGCCGGAGATCTTTCGGTAAGTTTGCGAACCCCTTCACGGATACTCTCCAGCCGAAACCCTTGACCGAAATCTGTCGCATGGCGACAGGCCGCCGGACGCCATGAAAATGGCCCTGCGTTTAAGGACTTGCAAACACGGCTGCCTTGACAAAAGCGTGAGACCGGCGTGCCGGGGGAAACGGCCGTTCAGCCGAGACGGTCGATCTCGTCATGCAGCGGCTTGTACATGCTTTCGACCTGCGGCCCGAAGAGCGGATCCTCGCGATCGGCCGCCGCGGCCGCGACCGCCGCCCAGTCTTCGTCTGTCAAATACTTTTCAGCAATCGGGAAAATCGTCTCGTCTTCCATCCTCATATGGTTCTCGGAGGCGTTCAGGAAGTCGTCCGCCATTTGCATCACGCGCTCGCGCGGCAGTTCGGCCCCCTCATAGACATTATTGATCGCCTCAGCAAAGCGCCGGGTACGCGCCGCCAATTTGCGATGGTCCTCTTCCAGATCGTTGACGGTGTTGATGACCGCGGGCATACGTTCGCGCAGGCGGGCGAAGACAAGGTCTTCCTTTGGATGGTGATAGAGATCGGAATATTCAAGGCTGTATTCTAGAATTGCCTGGATCATCTGATAATCAGGCGTCCGTCCTTCTTCGAACTCTTCAATCTGCCGGCGCAGCACCGCCAGCAATTTTGCCATATTTTCGTGTTCCTCACGAAGAAGACCCAGAATATCGGTCATGGCGAGCTCCGCACGGTCTTGGGGGAGGCCGGCTCCATCGGTGCGAATTATAACGCGATGCAGCGTCACCGCTGTAGCGAATTCCCGCACCGCGCCCGAGGAAAGCAGCCTTCCCGCCCGCGACGCATGCGCCCGCTCCAATTCGCCGGCATCAGCGCCCGTGCAGAACGCAACCGCCTCGTCCCGGCCGGGACGAGGCGGCTGGTCAACGCAAAAAGCACGGTCCGCTTCGGCGCCACAGGCCCGGCGGACCGGCACGGCCTCACATGCCGAGGGCCGAGGCCAGTTCGGTCTCGAACAGCTCGACAGCAGCGGCCAGACGGTCGTTCCGCGAGCAGCTGTTGGCGCCGGCCAGACGGCTGAAATCGGTCTTCGCATCCTCGATAATGGCGAGGCGCTGGGCCGGCGACACGAAGCCGCTCATCAGCTCGGTGATGCGATTCTCGACGGCCGCGGCCTGGTCAACATCCAAACGGACGCCGTTGCAGCGCTCATACGCCACGACGGCGGCCCGGTAGTCATAGTATTCTTCGGCCGGGGTCATTTCCTGCGCGGACGCGGCGGAAGCCACCGAGACCGCCACACCGGCAGCAGCGATTAGAGCGACGAGTGATTTCATTTCTGGTCCTCCTGGGGTTCGGCCTGGCGATGGATCGCGCGATCCGCGGAGCATGCCCCCAACCTGCTTCCATGGACCGCGCCATAACCAATCTTACGGGAAGCAAGATGACTGACAGGGCCCTCACCCAATTCTCCCCATAGACGATCCGAGTAAGCCGCGGGGGTTCGACTGTCAACCGTCCTCTGCTTTCCTGAGGGTGATCCGGTCGAATTCAGTCGGATTGCCGCGGGTTGACGGCCGCAGGCGCGTGACATGCCCCATCTTGCGGCCCGGACGGCTCTCGTTCTTGCCATAGAGATGGAGATGCGCGCCCGGCTCTTCCAGAATATCGCGCCAGAGATTGATATCATCGCCCAAAAGATTGGTCATCACGGCATCCGCCAGCGGCGTGGGCGCGCCCAAGGGCAGACCGCACGCCGCCCGCACCAGCTGCTCGAACTGGCTGGTCGCCGCGGCATCGATCGTCCAGTGTCCGGAATTGTGCGGCCGTGGCGCCAGCTCGTTCACCAGCAGACGGTCGTCGCGGGTCAGGAACAGCTCGACCGCCAGAAGCCCTTCGAGCGCCAGCGCCTCGGCCAGCGTCCGGGCGATGGCCTCGGCCTCGGCCGCCAGCGCCGGCGCCAGGGCCGCCGGCGCGATGGTCTCAGCGAGGATATGGTTGGCATGGCGGTTCTCGACCGCCGGAAAGCAGCGGATCTCGCCCCCGGGCGACCGCGCGACGATCACCGACAGCTCCGCAGCGAAGGGGATGAAGGCCTCGACGATCGCCGGGCGGGCGCCGATGCGGGCCCAGGCATCGGACGGATCGCTGTCCGGCTCCAGCCGCAGCTGCGCCTTGCCGTCATAGCCGAAGCGCCGCGCCTTGAGGACGGCCGGCCGTCCGACCGCATCGAGGGCCGCTGCGAGGTCGCCCGGCCCGCCAACCTCGGCGAAGGCCGCGGTGCGAATCCCGGCATCGCTGACGAATCGCTTCTCGAGCAGCCGGTCCTGGCAGACCGCCAGCACGGCCGCAGAGGGCCGGGCCGGCACAAGCCGTTCAAGGAAGGCGACGGTCTCGCAGGGGACGTTTTCGAATTCCAGCGTCACCACGTCGACCGCGGCGGCGAAGTGCTCCAGGGCGGCGCGGTCCTCGTAGGAGGATTGGGTCCGCCGGTCGGTCACCTGGGCGCAGGGGCTGTCGGGCTCCGGGCAGAAGACATGGGTGCGGTAGCCGAGCCGCGCCGCTGCCAAAGCCGTCATCCGGCCGAGCTGGCCGCCGCCGAGGATGCCGATGACGCTGCCCGGCGGCAGCGGCCCGGCTTTGTCCTGCGCGCTCCGGCTCATCCCTCCGGCGCCTCCGCCACCGCCTCGGTGCGGGCCCGGCGCCACGCATCCAGGCGCCCGGCCACCTCCGGATCGCCGAGGGCCAGGATCGCCGCGGCCAGCAGCGCTGCATTGACGGCCCCGGCGCGGCCGATGGCCAGAGTGCCGACCGGGACGCCCGCCGGCATCTGCACGATCGACAGCAGGCTGTCCATTCCGTTGAGCGCCTTGCTCGTCACGGGCACGCCGAGAACCGGCAGCGGGGTCATGGCCGCCGTCATGCCCGGAAGATGCGCCGCCCCGCCGGCCCCGGCGATCAGCACCTTCAGGCCGCGCGCCCGGGCTTCGGCCGCATAACGGTACAGGCGATCCGGCGTCCGGTGGGCGGAGACGATCCGCGTTTCATGACTGATCCCAAGGTCGGCCAGCGTTTCCGCCGCATGGCGCATGGTCTCCCAGTCCGACTGGCTCCCCATGATGATCCCGATCGACGGCGACTCGTGCGTCATTCTCCTCCCCGGCGAGACTGTCAGCTCCGTCGCACGGAGCATCGCGTCGAACCAATACGGCCCGCCGGCTGAGATCAAGGCCAGGCAATCGACCGCCTGCACAGCCGGGATATGGCGTAAACCAACGGATGTTGTATCATCTCCCCATAACGATGCAATTCAGGCGTAAGCGCACCGGCCGAATGGATGCCGCCATGAAGATCCCCGACAGGACGAGGCAACGACCCGGCGCCCGGGCGGGCCCGGCCGCCGCCACCCACCCCCGGACCGAAGGGGTTCAGGGCGAAAAGAACGGCGCTGCCGCCCCGGAGGCCGGAAAGCCACGCTCGGTGGAGGACGTCGCGACCCTGTTGGGTATCCCGACGACCGAGATGACGCCGGCCATTCGTCGGGGCCTGGGCAAGCTGATCGAGGACGTCGTGCGCCTTCAGCAGGAAATCGCGGCGAAGGACAAGCGGATCGCCTATCTCGAGAAGCTCGTCGACGAGGACCCCTTGATGCCGGTCCTCAATCGGCGCGCCTTCGTGCGGGAGCTGTCCCGGTCCATGGCGTTCGCCGAACGGTACGGCATCCAGTCGAGCGTGCTGTTTTTCGACGTCAACGGCATGAAGTGCATCAACGACACGCATGGTCATGCAGCCGGCGATGCCGCGCTCTCGCATGTCGCCGAAATACTGGTCGCCAATGTCCGCAAATCCGACATTGTCGGGCGGCTGGGCGGCGACGAATTCGGCGTCATTCTCGTCCAGGCGGACGAACAGGCGGCCACAACGAAAGGGCACAGCCTCGCGCAACTGATCGGAGCAACGCCGGTTACCTGGGCGGGCAAGGAGCTTTTTGTCGGCGTCTCGTTCGGCGCCTCATGCTTTTCCCGGACCATCAAGACGGCCGACGAAGCACTCGCCTACGCCGACCGTCACATGTATGCGGACAAGCGAACCCGGCGCAATGAGAACACCGGCTGAGAGAACACCGGCTGATGGCCCCGACCGGAGAATCTAGGCTATGATGTCAGGAAGGATCTCGTTTTCGATCCATTTGATCCGATCTTTCACTTGCAGTTTTCGTTTTTTCAGACGGGATATATGAATTTGATTATAGGGTTTATCTTCCGACATTCGGGCTATGAGATCATCGAGGTCACGATGCTCTTTTCGCAAGGCAACCAGTTCCTCTTTCAGTGTCTCGGCATCCGACATCCGGTCTGGCTCGCTTTCTCCGGGAGGCCTTGACCATAGCACCGAAGGCGCCGTCGCGGGAACGATGAGGATAAGGCAGCTTAACCCCATCACCCGGCAGGACATGGTCTGCCGGTCGGCGCGCGTTCGGCGGCGGTCCCGTCGGGTCCGCGGCTGAGCATGCGGCAATATACCGCAGCCTGCGGCATCCCGCCGGACGCATTACCGCGGCACTGCGGTCTGCGGCCCCTCCAGCATTTCCAGTCGCTTCCGGATGGGCCAGCCATCCCGCGACGGCCCGGGCGCGACACAGCACGGCGCCGGAAATTTGTCAAACTCTCTACACACGGGTTATCCTTATGCTACAGTTGAGTGCTTATATCGGTAACGGGTGATCCCCGCTGTCGATCGTCACATTGGAAGGAGCCAGACATGTCGCTGACCGAACGGATCGACGCTCTGCGAGCCAGGCATGCTGATCTTGATCACCGGTTGGAAGAAGAAACGCATCGACCTCTGCCAAGCTCCGAAGAGGTTAGTAAGCTGAAGAAAGCCAAGCTGAGAGTCAAAGACGAGCTGCAGAAGCTCACCCTGATGACGGAAACGGCTTGACGTTTTCCTCAACAGACTTCGCGGATGTAAGAAGGGGACGAAGGCCGTTCGTCCCCTTTTCGATTCCGGAGCCATAAGATTCCGGGACCAAAAGATGGTCGGGCCATGCCCTAATCCTCGTCCCGCAGGTCCGGCCCCACCTCGGCAAACTCGCGGACCGAATCGCGTCGATCCTCCTCCTCGCTGTCCCCATGGCTCTCGGGCGCATAATCGGCTTGCACATAAGCGGCCGGCTGGTGCTGGCGGGCCTTGGCCACGGCCTCGTTAAGCTCCGACTGCGTGCACAAGCCCAGAAGGACCGGATCCCGGGCCTTGATGTTCGAGGAATTCCAGTGCGTGCGATCGCGAACGGCATTGATCGTCGGCTTGGTGGTGCCGATCAACCGCGTGATCGTCGTGTCGCTGATCTCCGGATGATTCTTCAGCAGCCAGGCGATGGCATCCGGCTTGTCGCCGCGTTTGGTGACGGGCGTGTAGCGCGGCCCCTTTGTGCGCGACGCCGGCATCGGAATATCCGGTTCCGACAAGTGCAGGCGCGCCGAGGCATCGGCCGTGCAGCGGTCGATCTCCGCCTTGGACAGTTGGCCGCTGGCCACCGGGTCCATGCCCACCATGCCGGCGGCCACCTCGCCATCGGCAATCGCCTGGATCTCAAGTTCGTGCAGTTCACAGAACTCGGCGATCTGACGAAAGCTCAGCGCGGTATTCTCGATCAACCAGACTGCCGTGGCCCGCGGCATGAGCAGTTGCGCCATTCTTCCTCCCGAAGTCTCGCCTTGCGCCGCTCCCGGCGCAACGCGGATATCCCGTTACGCGACGTCATATAACCCCGCCATTGCAGGCGCCAAAGGTTAATCACACCGTAAGGACGATCTTGCCGATATGCGCGCTCGATTCCATCAGCGCGTGAGCCGCGGCCGCCTCGGCCAGGGGGAAGGTGGCATGGATCACCGGGCGCAGCGTGCCGTCGGCCAGCAACGGCCAGACGCGATCGCGCAGCGCCACGGCGATCGCGGCCTTGTCGGCGACCGGCCGGGCCCGCAGCGTCGACCCGGTCAGCGTCAACCGCTTCAGCATGACCTTCATCATGTTGAGCTCGACCTTGGCCCCGCCGAGAAAGGCGATGCTGACATGCCGGCCTTCGGTGGCCATCACGTCGATGTCCCGGGCGATGTAATCGCCGCCGACCATGTCCAGCACCACGTCGACGCCCTTGCCGCCGGTCAGCTCCTTGACGATCGCCGCGAAGTCCTCATTGCGGTAATTGATCGCCCGCTCCGCCCCGAGGGCCGTGCAGGCGGCGCATTTCTCGTCGCTGCCGGCGGTCGTGAAGACCCGTGCGCCCATGGCCTTGCACAGCTGGATGGCCGTTGTGCCGATGCCGCTGGAGCCGCCATGGATAAGAATGCTCTCGCCCGCCTGCAGCCGGCCGCGGTCGAAGACATTGCTCCAGACCGTGAAAAAGGTTTCCGGCACGGCCGCCGCCTCGACCGTCGACAGCGCCCCCGGCACCGGCAGGCATTGCGGCGCCGGGGCGACGCAATAGCCGGCATAGCCGCCGCCGGTCACCAGGGCGCAGACATCGTCGCCCACGGCCGGATCGCTCACCCCGGCGCCGACCTGGACGACGGTTCCGGCGATCTCCAGCCCCGGCAGCGGGCTGGCGCCCTTGGGCGGCGGGTAGGCGCCCTGGCGCTGGAAGGCGTCGGGGCGGTTGACCCCCGCCGCCGCCACCTTGATCAGCACCTCGTCCGGACCCGGTTGCGGGACCGGCACCGTGACGGCGCGGAGGACCTCGGGCCCGCCGGGCTCGGAAATCTCGACGGCGGTCATGGTCGCGGGCAGATCGACGCTCATGCGGTCCCTCCTTGCGATGGGGCAGTCCGATGGCTCTAATTGCGGGCTGCAAGCCTAGCAAGGGAAGAGGAGCTGCGCCAATGGAGCCGGACGACGCCGAACCGCGCGCCGCCACGCCGAAGCCCCGCAATCTCGACGCCATGGGCATCGACGAGCTGGAGGCTTATATCGCCGAACTCCAGGCGGAGGTCGAACGGGCGCGGGCCGCGATCGCCGCAAAACAGGGCCAAAAGGCAGCGGCGGAAAAGCTGTTCGGCAGCTGACGCGCCCACCTGCGGGACAAAAGGAGTTCAATCGTGACGAACAACGCGACGAAGGGAGGAAATGCCATGCTGACAGGCAGGGTTGCGATTGTAACGGGCTCGACCAGCGGCATCGGTCTGAGCTTTGCCAGCGCTCTGGCGGCCGAAGGCGCCGACCTGCTGATCAACGGTTTCGGCGACCGCAGCGAAATCGATGCCTTCCGCCGGGAGCTGGAGGCCGAACACGGAATCAACACGGTCTATCACGGCGCCGATCTGACGAAGCCCGACGAGATCGCCGACATGATCGAGACGGCGAACAACGATCTCGGCCGGGTGGATATTCTCGTCCACAATGCCGGCGTCCAGCACACCGACCGGGTCGAGGATTTCCCGCCGGAAAAATGGGACACCCTGATCGGCGTGCATTTGTCCGCCGCCTTCCACACCGCCCGCCTGACACTCCCACAGATGAAGCAGCGCGGCTGGGGCCGGATCATCTTCACGAGTTCGGCGCATGGCCTCGTCGCCTCGGTCAACAAGGCCGGCTATGTCGCCGCCAAGCACGGCATGCTGGGCCTGTGCAAGGTGATCGCGCTGGAGACCGCCGGGACCGGCGTCACCTGCGTGTCGATCTGCCCGGGCTGGGTGCGCACCCCGCTCGTCGAGCGCCAGATCGAGGCGGTGGCGGCCGAACGCGGTGTCAGCATCGAGGAGGCCGCGCGCGAACTGCTGGTCAAGCAGCCCTCCCGCCAGTTCGTCGATCCGGCCGATCTGGGCCAGCTGCTGATCTTCCTGTGCAGCAGTGCCGCCGCCCAGATCACCGGGACGTCGATTTCCATGGACGGCGGT
>JAAAOG010000093.1 GCA_009909005.1 Alphaproteobacteria bacterium
GGACAGCGGGTCTTTGGTCGGGGGGCAGAAGGCGATGGACAGAGCGAGCGGACGGGCAATCATCAAGGCGGTCAAGGCCCGCGAACTGCCGGCGCATCTGCGTCCGGGCATCGAAGACGATGCGGAAGTGCTGATTTCGATCCACCGGATCACCGAGAACGGTTTCACCGAAGCCTTCGAACAGGAGGTCCTGGAAGCGGAGCGGCAGGTCGCCGATTGCGAGGCGATGGATATGAAGGCCTTCCTGGCTGAGCTCCATGAGATGATTGAGGAAGATGAGAACAAGACGGTCTGATTTGTTCATGCGACGGCTCCGCAAGCTGTCGCGCGAGGACAAACAGGCCGTCGAACTCGCTATTGAACAATTTCGGGAAGACCCGTTTTCTCCGGGGCTACAAAACCATGAGCTTTCCGGGCCCTTGGGAGGCCGCCGGGCAATTTCTGTCGATCACGATTTGAGGATCATATTTATTGAAAAAGACAATTACAAGGAGGTAACGTTGCTGGACATCGGGCCGCACTCAACCGTATACAAAGGCTAGTAAAGCCAGCGACCTGCCTCGAATCATGCGCGACGCCGAGCATCTTCCTGCCATCCTGGATTTCCTGAACGCGATCGGCATCCCCGCGGAAACCGGCCGGACGCCCGCGGATGCGTTCCTCCCCGGCCTGTATGTCGATCAGGGCCGGGTCATCATCGACCCTGGGCGGGCCGGCTCGCCCGGCGATGCGCTGCACGAGGCCGGGCACATCGCCTGCTGCCCGGCGCGGTTCCGATCGCAGCTGACCGGCGATTTCGGGCCCTGGCTCGAGCGGATGACCGAGGGGCCGGAACCGGACGATCTCGACGGCGCCGCGCCGCCGTCCGCGCTGGAACGGTCCGCCCTCTTCCACAATGAGCAATTGGCCATCGCCTGGTCCTATGCGGCGCTTCACCATCTCGGCCTGGACTGGTCGGTGGTGTTCTATCCCGGCACCTACAATCATCCGCCCGGGCAGGTGCCGATCGGCATCCTCCAGATGCTGGAGATGCGGCTGTTTGCCGGCATCGACATGCTGGCCAATCAGGGGCTGACGGCCCGACCGGCCCGCTTTGCCGGCGATCCCGTCCTGCCCGGCGCCTATCCTGCCATGAGCCGCTGGCTGCTGGCCTGACGACCGTCGCTTCAGCCTCGCCGACCGATACCGGAGCGCGGATCGAGCGCATCCTGCAGGCCGTCGCCGACGAAATTGAAGGCGATGACGGTGACGAAGATCAGCAGCCCGGGAAAGACCGCAAGGTGGGGCGCCGACCAGATCAGCTCCTGGGCATTCGTCAGCATATTGCCCCAGCTGGGCGTCGGCGGCTGGATGCCCAGGCCGAGAAAGCTCAGCGTCGACTCCAGCAGGATGATCTGGCCGACCGACAGCGTCGTTGCCACGACGATCGGCGAGGCGACGTTCGGCAGGATATGCACCAGCATCAGCCGGCCGCTGCCCGCGCCCAGGGCCGTCGCCGCCTTGACGAAATCCTGCTGGCGCACGGCAAGGGTGGCGCCGCGCACCAGCCGCGCGACCGTCGTCCAGCCGACCAGGGCAATGATCGCGACGATCCGGTAGAGCTGCGCCTGCTCCGACTGCGCCATCTCCGCCGGCAGCACTTTGTTCAGGTCGATCGCCGCCAGGACGATCAGCAGCGGCAGGAGCGGCAAAGCGATCACGCCGTCGGTCAGGCGCATCAGCAGCGCATCGACCCAGCCGCCGCGAAAGCCGGCGACAAGACCGATCGCCGTGCCGACGATCGCCGCCACGAGGGCGGTGGCCAGGGCGACGGTCAGCGAAACCCGGCCGCCATACAGCAGCCGCACCAGCACATCGCGGCCCAGCTGGTCGGTCCCCAGCACATGCTCGGCGGACGGCGGGGAGGCCATCGCAAAGAAGTCGACGGCGTCGCGTTCCAGTCCCAGGGCCGCTTCGAGCAGCGGCGCCGCCGCCACCAGGGTGCCAAGCAGCAGCAGCAGCGCCAGGCTGGCGACCGCCGCCCCATGCCGGCGGAAGCGGCGCACGGCGGCGCCGGTCGGACTGCGGCCACGGCCGTCGGGCAGGGCGCCGGCCTCAGACATGGCGGCCGGCATAGGAGACCCGCGGGTCGAGCCCGGCATAGGCAATATCGGCCAGGAAATTGCCGATCAGGGTCATCAGCGTCGCGAACAGCAGCCCGATCAGCGCCAGGTTGAAGTCATTGCCGAGAATGGCGTCGTAGATCAGCTTGCCCATGCCGAGATAGCCGAACATCGTCTCGGTGATCAGCGCGCCCGAGAACAGCATGCCGAAATCCAGCGCCAGCACCGTCACCAGCGGGATGAGGGCATTGCGCAGCGCATGGCGCCAGACCAGCCGCGCCCGCCCCACCCCCTTGGCCGCAGCGGTGCGGACATAGTCCTGCCGCAGCTCCGCCATCATCGCCGCCCGGACATAGCGGATATAGCCGCCGACCGTCACCAGGGTCAGGGTCAGAACCGGCAGCACGAGGTGTCGCGCCCGGTCGACCAGCGTCTCCCACCCGCCGGCGAGCCCGATCGAGCCCATGCCGCCGGCCGGCAGCCAGCCCAGGCTGACCGCGAACAGCATCATCAGCAGCAGGGCGAGCCAGAAAGGCGGGATGGAAATCCCGGCAAAACAGCCGAGGTTGATGAGCGTATCGGCCCAGCCCGAGGGGCGCATGGCGGCGGCGACGCCCAGCGGCACAGCGATGGCGACGGCCAGCGCCAGGCTCAAACCCATCAGCAGCAACGTATTGCCGAGACGGGGCAGCAGCACCTGCATGACCGGTTCGGCATGCACGCGGCTATAGCCGAAATCCCCGCGCAGCGCCTCCCCCGCCCAGGCGAGGTATCGCTCATGGAGCGGCCGGTCGAGGCCATAGCGCTCCCGCAGCCGCTCGGCGTCCGCCGGGGTCAATTCCGGATTGGAGGCGATCATCACATCGATCGGGTCGCCCGGCATCAGGCCGATCAGACCGTAAATGACGACGCTCATCGCCGCCAGGACGGCCAGTGCCTGCAGCAGCCGGGCCGCCAGGAACCGCGTCACGAGATCCGGCTCACCCGGCCGGCCGGCCGACGCTGGTATAGGCGAGGCCCGCTGCCCGCACCTCCTCCGGCCGATAGATGTTGCGCAGGTCGACCAGAACCGGGGTCCGCAGGAGCCCACCAATACGGCCGAGATCGAGGGCCCGGAACTCGTTCCACTCCGTCACGATCACCAGGGCGTCGGCGCCGTCCATCGTACTGTACGCGTCGTCGTGCCAATCCACGGCCGTCAGCAGCTTGCGGGCTTCCGGCATGCCTTCCGGATCGTACGCGCGTACGGAGGCCCCGGCAGCCTGCAGCCGCGGAACAATCTCCAGGCTCGGCGATTCCCGCATGTCGTCGGTGTTCGGTTTGAAGGTCAGGCCCAGGATGGCCACCGTCTTGCCGGCGACGGATCCGCCGCACGCGGCGATCACCTTGTCCGCCATGCGCCCCTTGCGGGCGTCGTTGTACGCGTCGACCGTCTCGACGATCGTCAGCGGCGCGCCGGCATCGCGGGCGGTCTGGATCAGGGCCCGCGCGTCCTTGGGGAAGCAGGAACCACCATAGCCGGGCCCGGAATGCAGGAATTTCGGGCCGATCCGCTTGTCCAGGCCGATCGCCCGCGCGACCTCCTGCACGTCCGTGCCCAGCGTCTCGCACAAATCGGCAATCTGGTTGATGAAGGTTATCTTGGTCGCAAGGAAGCAGTTTGCCGCGTATTTGATGAGTTCGGAGCTTTCCAACGTGGTGAAAACGATCGGCGTTTCATTAAGGTACAATGGCCGATACAGTTTCGTCATCAGGGAGCGAGCCCGTTCCGTGTCGGTGCCGATCACGACCCGGTCGGGACGCATGAAGTCCTCGATCGCCGAGCCCTCCCGCAGGAATTCCGGATTGGACACCATATCGAATTCAGCATCCGGCCGTGCCTGCCGGATGATCCGGCCGACCTCCCGCCCCGTGCCGACGGGGACGGTGGACTTGGTGACCACCACGGTATACCCGGACAAGGATCTGGCGATTTCCTCGGCTGCGGCATAGACGAAGCTCAGATCGGCATGCCCGTCGCCGCGGCGCGACGGCGTTCCGACGGCGATGAAGACGGCATCAGCATCGGCGACGGCGGGGGCCGCGTCTGTTGTAAAGCGCAAACGGCCGGCAGTCGCATTGGTTGCCACCATCCGGTCGAGCCCCGGTTCGAAGATCGGGATATCGCCTTCCTGGAGCCTGGCGATCTTGTCCCGATCGCGATCGATACAGGTCACGTGCCAGCCGAATTGCGACAGGCAGGCGCCCGTCACCAGCCCGACATACCCGGTCCCGAACATGGTAATGTTCATTGGTGCCTCGTGCTTTCCAGAACCTTCCGTGGTTCCTTAGATCACATGCCGATATCGTAACGAACCGGTGAATCGCGGTCGAAGGCGAAAGTGCGCTGGGTAGGCTCCCAGCCTTGTCGAAAGGTCCGGTGCTCGAGCGAAGGTGGCAATCATCGACCAGCTCTCCGGCATTATGAAATTGCATTGAATGACGGAGCGATTCCAAATTAGAATAGGGTATGTAATATTCTGTTAATGGAGAGGCTTATGCCCGACACCCTCCCGATCATCAACGAGCTTTGGCAATCCTATCCACAGGGCTCGGTTGAAAAAGTCAAGACGGACATTGGCGGTCGCGTCGATTATGACTGGGTTGACAACACCTGCGCCATTCGGGTCAGCAGGGCACTGAACTACTCGGGGCAACCGGTTCCGGCACCTAACAATCGATATGGCTTGAATGTGATTTCTGGCGCCGATGGAAAATGGTATGCTTTCAGAGTGCGGGAATTTAAGAAATACTTGAGCATGCGCTACGGCGCACCGAGTATAAGCAAAACATCCTCGATTGGGCGCACGCAACTGAGAGCCGCCTTTGAGGGACGATGCGGCATTATCGCATTCGATGTGCGTTGGGCCAATTCGACGGGCCATCTAACCTTGTGGGATTCAAAATCCTGTGCCGATACATGCTATTTTAACATCGCCGATGCCGTCCATCTTTGGGAAACGGGTTATGGTCCACCTCGGCCTGTCAAGATGATCACGGGTTAACGTGCACCGGATTTCAAAGCTTGCGAGGCTGCGGCCGGCGACGGATACTGCGGCCGACTTCTCGTTGACGGGACACGTTGGGTCATGCCGCATTCGTCCGCCGCTTTCCGCCATGTCGTGGCCCCGATCGCTTCGGACACCTTCCTGGCGGAGTACTGGGAGCGGCAGATCCTGCTGATTCGGCGTCAGGCCCCCGGCTATTACGGCGATCTCCTGACGCTGGAGGACATCGACCGGGTGATTACCACGCTGTGTCTCGATAACCGCGAGATCAACATGGTCGATGCCCGACAAGAGTTGAAGCCGCATGACTATTCCTATCCAAGCGGCATGATCGATCCGGCCCGGCTCTTCCAGCTGTTCGCAGACGGGGCGACCGTGATCCTCCCGCAACTCCAACTGCGGGTTCCGACCCTGGCCGCCCTGTGCCGGGGCATGGAGGCCGATCTCAGCCACCGATTCCAGACCAACATCTACATGACGCCGGCCGGCGGCGCGCAGGGCTTCAGGCCGCATTACGACAGCCATGACGTCTTCGTCCTGCAGGTGGCCGGTTCGAAAGCGTGGAAGATCTACGACACGCCGGTCGAACTGCCGAGCCGGGCACAGGAGTTCGATCCGGCCGGCTATACCGTCGGACCCCCGACGCAGGAGTTCGTCCTGGAGGCCGGCGACATGCTCTATATCCCGCGCGGCGTGGTGCATGACGCCGTGTCGACGGACGCAATCTCTCTTCACATCACGCTCGGCGCCATGGTCAAGACCTGGGGGGACCTTCTGGTCGAAGCGCTGTCGGAGGCGACTCTCGCCGATCCGGCCTTCCGGCGCGGACTGCCGCCGGGCTTCGCGCGGCCCGACTTCGACCGCAATGCCGCCGGACCGGTCGTGGCCGACCTGCTGCGGCGGCTGGCCGAGCGGAGCGATCCCGCCGCGCTCCTGGACCGGTTTGCCGACGACATCGTCTCGACCCGGCACTGCCTGCTGCCCGGGCAGCTGCGGCAGGTGGGCGGCCTTGCCGATCTTGATGAAACCACGGAAGTCGGCCCCCGGCCGGATCTGCTATACCGAATTCTGGAGACTGGCGATACGATTGCTCTCAACTGTTACGGGAACGACATCACGTTTCCGCCGCACGTTCTGGAGCCGCTGCGATTTGCCCTCACAACGGACCATTACGCCATCGGCGACCTGCCGGGGGATCTCGATGCGGATGGCAAGATCGTGCTGATTCGCCGGCTTGTTCGCGAGGGTTTGCTCATGTGGCGGAACATCTCAACAAAATAAGTCGTGCGGGAGTACAGCTGATGAGATTGATGGGTGAAACGAACCGTAACAGCGATCCAGAGCGCCTGACACGCCCCGGTGGAATTTCGCAAGAGAATATCACAAGATGCGAAATGACGGACGGATGATGGGCTAATGCTTAGGAGGGCATCGATTCCGTGATTGCTTTACCACGCATTAAAGTTAGTCGTGTAATTGTCTTGGTAGGCTTGACGATAGGGGCAGAACCAATAGCCGAATTCCCCACCGGCACAAGGGATTCTGCCCATTCCCCGCCTGCTGTCGCAGGCTCGTCTCGCGTCGCCTGTTAGTCAGGCAAAGGCTTCTGTCATGCACCTGTTCAATCTTCATATTCATCTCTCCGTCACGCTTCTGGCGCTGGCAGATCTTGTCATTCTGGTCCTTGCCATCGGCCTGGGACTGCAGATGAGCTATGCGAACTTTTTTTCGATTTTCAACGTCTCGAATGGTCAGGCGGGCGAAGCGCTGTTGTTCGTTGTTGTCATCGCCACATGTCTGTTCATGATGGGATGCTATCATTTGCAGTCTCTTGCCGATATCCGTGTTGTCATTGGTCGGGTCATGGTTGCGATCGTGATCTCGGTATTTATACTGTCTGTGATCTTCTATTTTGTTCCAGTGACCCGTATCTGGCTGAGTGCCCTGGTTCCAGCGACGGTGTTCAGCTTTCTGGGGCTCGTCGCGAGCCGGATCGCCTTCCGGCGGCTGTCAAGTTCCACCGCACTGAAGCGGCGCATCCTTGTTCTCGGCACCGGGGCCAGTGCCGCCCGCATCAAGGGGCTGGAGGAGGATCGGCGGCTCGGCACTTTCATCTGTGTCGGTTTCCTGCCTCTCGGCAATGGTCCCGGCGGCCTCGAAATCGAGGAGCCGCGCATTCTTCGCCTGAATGGGCCGCTGCCCGACATCGCCCAGCGGTTCAACGTCGATGACATCGTGGTGGCCCTGGAAGACCGCCGGATGGCCCTGCCGATGGACGAATTGCTGGACTGCCGCCTGCACGGCATCACGGTCCTGAATTTCTCGACCTTCATGGAACGGCAGACCGGGCAGGTCGAGCTGCAGTCGCTTTATCCCAGCTGGCTGGTCTTCTCTGAAGGATTTGGCGGCCATTCGCGGGTTCAGCGTATCGCCAAGCGCAGCTTCGATATCGCCGTCAGCCTGACCTTCCTGCTCTTCACCCTCCCGGTCACCGCTCTGACGGCCCTGCTGATCTGGCTGGAAGACCGCGGGCCGATCTTCTACCGTCAGGAACGGGCGGGCCTGCACGGCAAGCCGTTTACCGTGCTGAAATTCCGCAGCATGCGGACCGATGCGGAAAAGGACGGCATCGCCCGGTGGGCGCAGCTGAAGGACCCGCGGATCACGCGCGTCGGTGCCCTGATCCGCAATGTCCGGATCGACGAAATTCCGCAAATCCTCAACGTGCTCAAAGGAGAGATGAGCTTTGTCGGACCGCGGCCGGAGCGGCCAAGCATCGTTTCGGAACTGTCACAGCATATCCCCTTCTATAAATACCGCCATATGGTCAAGCCGGGCATCACCGGCTGGGCCCAGATCAATTACCCCTATGGGGCATCGCTTCACGATTCCCGCGAAAAGCTCAAATTCGATGTCTATTATATAAAGAATTACAGCATTTTTCTTGACTTAATCGTGCTGCTTCAGACGGTGCGCGTTATCCTCTGGCCGCACGGCGCCCGCTGAGCCGGTCCGTCAGGCCCGGGCGCAGAGCGCCGCATCCGCCGGCAGCAGGCGATGGACGAGGTCGTCGAGATGCGCGCCGCTGCCGGCCGTCGCCACGAACCAGACGCCGCGCAACAGGGCCGGCCGAAACGCCGGATCCGGAGCCAGCAGTGCTTCGGCGGCGGCGCGCGGGCCGCGATCGAGCGCCGCGAACTCGACCGGAAAGCGGAAGGCACCGCGCCGGTCGGTGCCCTCGCCGCCCCCCAGCAGCAGACCGAGACGCAGCCGCGCCAGCGTCGCTTCCAGCGCCGCCAGCCCGCGCTCAAGCTGCGCCAGCCGGGCGGCCGGTTCCAGGCCGGCCTCCAGACGCACGCCGAGCGCCTTGTCCGCGGTATCGCGGGGCAGAGCCGACAAGACGGCCTGATGCCCGGACAGAACGTCGAGCCCTGTCACGATAAGGAACACCGGCAGGCGGAACCCGACCGAGCGCTGCCATTCGTCGGCCACGCTCCGGACATGGCGTCCCAGACCGGCCGCGGCCGCCGGGTCGCGGCTCGCCGTCTCTCCCGGGAGAAAGGCCAGGAGACCATCGAGCGGTCGCAGCGGGCGGTGGCGAACGAGGATCGCCAGCAGCCGTTCCAGGTCCCGCCATCCCGACCCGTCGGGCGGCAGGCAGCGCCCCGGAGCCCGCGCCGGTGCGGCAGCCGCCGCAGCCCAGGTTTCGGCCAGCCACCAGGACAGCAGCGGCGCGGCCGCCCCGTCGGACAGGATCGGCCGGGCAAAAGGCGCGTTGCGGCAGGCGGCGTCGAGGAAGCCGCGGCTGTCACCGACTGCCAGGAACCAGGGAACGGCATAAAGCGGGTCCCCGATATCCTGGGGACGCGGTGCCTGGCGGAGGGCCGCGCAGGCCTCCGCCGTGCGCCGCTCGGCTTCGGCGAAAGCGCTCTCGTCAAGACCTGCGCTGCCTGCGCCCGCCTCCTGCCGGGGGCCGGCGCCACCGGCTCCGGCAGGCGCCCCCGCCTCGGCGCCTGCCGCCAAGGCCCCCGTGCCTCGGCGCCGGAAAGCCGCTACATAATAGAGCGGGTTCCTCTTTCAGGGAAACGGGACGACCGATGATCGCCACCCTCCTGGCCGACAGCGCGCCGCTTCTCGCAGGTTTCACCGTGCTTTTCGTCTGCAGCGGTCTCGCCGCCCTGGCCCTGCTGCCCCGTCCGCGCACCGCGGGCGCGGCGACGGGCGGCTGGCGAGCCGGGCTGCGGACCAACCGGGCCCCGGTGGCCGCCGTGCTGGCAGCGGTCGGACTGGCGGTGGTCGTGGCGGCTCTGGCCGCCGGTCTCGGCGACCGGCACCGCATGCCGGCCGGCCTGGCGACGCGCGACTTCGCCCTCGTCGAGCGGGAGTTCATCTTCCGCGAGCGGCTCAACGAACGCATCGTCGAACGGCTGGAACAGACCCATGCGCAGGAAATGCGGCAGCTGCGCGAGGGTTACGAGACCGAGTTGGCGGCGCTGCGCAGCCGATACGAGGAAGCCTATGAGCAGATGACCCAGAACAACGAGCAGCTGGTGCGCAGCATCGCCGTGCAGTACGGGCTCGACCCCGATTTCTTCGCCCGGGTCTCGGGCGTCGAGAGCGGCTTCGATGCGACCGTTGCCAATCCGGAGAGCGGCGCCCGCGGCCTGTTCCAGTTCATGCCGCGCACATGGAACCAGATCGGCGAGCAGTTCGGCGACGACGTCCTGGCGGCCGGCGTGTCCTTCGAACCGGTGACGCGCGACAATGCCGGCGAGGCGGCGGATCCGCGCAATGACGCGCGGCTCAACACCATCATGGGCGCCCTGCTGACGCGGCTGAATGTCGAGACGACCCGGTCCACCGACCCGGCTATCGTCTATCTCGCCCATTTCGCCGGGCCCGAGATGGCAAATTATGTGAAGAACAATCTCGAAAGCAATCCCGATGAACTGATTCGCGATGTGGTCCGCCGGATCATGCCGAATATTGCCGAGGCGGTCATCGAGCAGAACGCGCCCGCCTATGAGGAAACGACGACCCTGCGCGATTTCTATCAGTACGCCGCCGCCCGCTTTGCCGACGTCGACACCGTCCTCTCCGAGAACTCGGATCTCGCAGCGGTGTTTGCCGGCTCGGCCGAGGGCGGCGCGAACGGCAGCGGAGCTGCGGACACGGCCTCGGAATAGAGCGGCCTCAGCCCCCGGCCTGCATCAGGGCCCAGGCCAGAGCCCCGGCCAGCGCCGGGGCCGCAAGCCAGCCGGCGAGGATGCCCAGAAGCGGTCCCACCCGCAACGTCCCGGTGACCAGGGCGGCGCCCGCCGCGGCGCCGACCGCCGCCTGGCCGCCCAGCATCGGCAGGCCGGCCAGCCCCGTCCCGGCCAGGCCGATCATGGCACCGAGATTGGCGGCGGTCCCCCGGCTGGCGGTCAGCCCCGCCATCGCCGCCCCGGCCCGCCGGGCGGTGCGGTGGCCGAGCAGCAGGATCCCGGCGAACAGCCCGGCCGCCAGCGGTGCGAGGATGGCCAGCCAGGCCTCCCCGGCCATGTCCGTCGTCCCGGCGCCGCCAAGGCCGGCACTGCCGCCCAGCACCAGCGCCGCCGGGACCGTGACCAGCAGCGCCTGATGGCCGCCCTGCGCCGCCGCCAGAAGCAGCGATCCGGCGATCTGCAAGCGGGCATGCCCGTCCTCGACGCCGTCCCGGTCATCGGCAACGGCAAAGGGTCGGGTCGCCAGCCCCCGGTGCATGGCGAAGCCGGCGGCCAGGGCCGCCGCCAGCGAGACGGCGGCCCAGAGCCAGAGCGGCTGCGGCAGGCCGGCGTCGAAGCTCGCGAGACAGAGCCAGACGGCCGCCAGGGCGGTCAGTCCGGCGGCAAAAGGCGCCAGCCGGCGCAGGCGGTCCCGCGGCCGCGGCGCCCCCAGCATCCGGGCGGGCAGCAGGGCCCCGGCCGCGCCGGCCAACAGGGCCGCCAGCAGCGGCACGCCGAAGGCCGTGGCCGCGACCAGGACCGCCGTCTCGCCCCAGGCGCCGGCCATCAGCGATCCTGTTCCGGCCTGTCCCTCCGGGCCTGCTGCGCCGCCTGCCCCCAGTACGGCGCCGGCCAGCGCCGCCGCCAGCACCAGCGCGGCCGGCACCGGCTGGCCCAGCACCGAGGCGGCCAGCATGACCAGGCAGAGCGTCGCCAGCGTCACGGCCAGCGTCACCGCAAGCGGCGCCGCACCGGCGTCTGCCGCGGGGCCGGGCCGGATCTCCGTGAACAGCGGCAGCAGACGACCGCCGATCTCCGGCCCGGCCAGCAGCAGCACCGCCACCGCAGTCGCCGCCGCGGCACACAGCAGGGCGAGGCGCACCGGCAGCGTCCGGGCGGCAACCAGGCTCGCCAGGCCAGTCACCGCCTCATTGGCGCCGATCGCAAAGCCGGCCAGCAGCAGCACGATCCACAGTTCTCCCACCAGCCAGTCCATCCGCCTGCCGCTCCCCAAATCCGGCCCGCCGGCCGCCGTCTATTGCGGTTCGAAGACATACGCCGTCGCGCCGCGAAAGTCTTCGTCGACGGTAAGACGATGGTTCAGAGGCGGGAAGGCGCGCTGGCTGCAGTCCAGCCGGTTGCACAGGCGGCAGTGCAGGCCGATGGGTACGGCGATGTCCGGGTTGTACAGGTCGACACCGTCGGCGTACACGAGATCGCCGGCGTACGCGGCGTCGCAGCCGAGGGCGATGGCGTACACCTGCCCCGGCGCCCGGAACCCGGCGCCGGCCTTGGTGACCGTCGCCGCCAGGCTGAAGGAGCGCTGGCCGTCCGGCATTTCGGAGATCTGGGTGTGTATGCGTCCCGGCCAGCGAAAGGCATCGTGAACGTTCCAGCGCGGACAGGCTCCGCCAAAGCGGGCGAACGGGCCGCGATTGGCGCTGTAGCGCTTGGAGACATTGCCGGCCTTGTCCATGCGGATCATGAAAAACGGCACGCCTTTCGCTCCCGGCCGCTGCAGCGTGGTCAGGCGGTGGCAGATCTGCTCGAAGCTGGCACCGAAGCGGTGCTGCAGCATTTCGATGTCGTAGCGGAGCTGCGTGACCGCGCGGTACATGCGGTCATACGGCATCATCACCGCCCCCGCCATGTAGTTGGCGAGGTCGATCCGCATGACGCGCCCGGCCTCGTCGCTGTCGCTGCCGAAGCCGGCCTCGCGCACCAGCCGGTCGATCAGGTCGCGGTACTGCAAGAGCGCGATCTGCACCGCCATCTGGAACGTACGGCTCGGCCGGCCGAGGATTTCCGACAGCAGCAGCCGGCGCGAATGGCGGTCATAGCGGCGCCGGGCCGGTCCCATGGCCTCGAGCGGCATCAGCCGTACGCGGGTCGCCAGCTCGCGCTCGAGATAGGCACCGAGGCTCTGGTCGAGGTGATTCGGGTTGAGATTGCCCCGCCGCCAGACCTCGTCGGCCGCGTCCTCCAACTCGGCGAAATAATTCCCCTGCTCGTGAACATAGTCGCGCACCGCCTCGATCGCCGCGGTCGAGCCGCCGACGCCGGCGCCGGCCGGCTGTCCGGCCGCCTCGGCCGTCAACAGCCGCAGGTTCTCGCGCGTCTCGCAATAGGCCTGGAAGAGCGCCAGAACCCCGCGCGCCGCCTCCGGGACCGTCGAGGCCAGGTGCAACATGTCGTCGCGGCTGACCGGATGACGGTCGAACAGGCCGTCGGAGAACACCTCCTGCAGGCCGCTGACCAGGCGGGCCCCTTCGTCTTCGGCAAAGTTCTGCAGGTCGACATCGAAGCTTTGTCCCAGTTTCAGCAGCAACGACACGGTTACCGGCCGCTGATTGTTCTCCAGAAGGTTCAGATAGCTGGCGGAAATGCCGAGATGCTCGGCCATCCGGGCCTGGGTGAGGCCCTGATCGCGGCGCAGCCGTCGGATTTTGTGGCCAAGAAGCGCTTTTTTTGCCATGAGCGGTGCGGATTCCGGGAGACGGGCAAGGGAGCAGGCTCCGCACAAACGTTACAAATTTACGGCTGTCCCGTCAATTTCATTGACAAGGCCACGAATTTACAGCCTCGGTCTGTGTTGACGCCTTATCCGTCGGTTAATATCTGTAGGGATACACCGCGCTGCACCATTACAAACCTAACAGCGCGGATATTACCGTTTTGACCTGGGCAGAGATCAAAGCCCGGAGGGGCTGGAAAGGATTGAAATGGCACCGCTAGACGTTGGGAGAAACGAAAGCGACGAGGCGCTGCACGCCCGGCGATTTGAGGGCATTTCGCGCGACTTCACTCCGGAAGACGTCGAACGGCTGAGGGGGAGCGTCCGGATCGAACACACGCTGGCCAAAATGGGCGCCCGCCGGCTGTGGGAATTGATGCACAAGCGCGATTTCGTCAACGCGCTGGGCGCCACCACCGGCAACCAGGCCGTTCAGATGGTGCGCGCCGGGCTGGAAGCGATCTATCTCTCCGGCTGGCAGGTCGCCGCCGACGCCAATGACGCCGGGCAGATGTACCCGGACCAAAGCCTGTACCCGGCGCATTCGGTGCCGCACGTCGTCCGGCGCATCAACAATGCCCTGCTGCGCGCCGACCAGATCGAGCATGCCGAAGGCAAGACCGGCCGCTACTGGATGGCACCGATCGTCGCCGACGCCGAGGCCGGGTTCGGCGGCGTCCTCAACGCCTTCGAGCTGATGAAGGCGATGATCGAAGCGGGAGCCGCCGGCGTCCACTTCGAAGACCAGCTCGCCTCCGAAAAGAAGTGCGGCCATCTCGGCGGCAAGGTCCTCATTCCGATGGAAGCCTTTGTGCGCACGCTGAATGCCGCACGGCTGGCCGCGGACATCCTGGACGTGCCGACGGTTCTCGTCGCCCGCACCGATGCGGAAAGCGCCAAGCTGATCACCAGCGATATCGACGAGCGCGATCATCCCTTCATCGACCGTGAGACCCGTACGGCCGAGGGGTATTATCCGATCAAGCCGGACAAGCGCCTCGACTATTGCATCGAGCGGGCCAAGGCGTTCGCGCCCTATGCCGACCTGATCTGGATGGAAACCTCGCATCCGCATCTCGACCAGGCCAAGGCGTTCATCGAGGGTGTCCGCAAGGACTTCCCGAACAAGATGTGCGCCTACAACTGCTCGCCCAGCTTCAACTGGAAGGGCAATCTGGACGACGACACGATCGCCAGGTTCCAGCGCGAGCTTGGGGCCATGGGCTACAAGTATCAGTTCATCACGCTGGCCGGCTTCCACAGCCTGAACTACCACACCTTCATGCTCGCAAAGGGCTACAAGGAACGCCAGATGGCCGCCTATTCCGAGCTCCAGCAGGCGGAGTTCGAGGCGGAGAAGTACGGCTACACCGCGACCAAGCACCAGCGCGAGGTCGGCACCGGCTATTTCGACGCCGTGTCCATGGCGATCTCCAAGGGCACCTCGTCGACCACCGCCCTGGCCGATTCGACCGAAACAGCGCAGTTCAAGTAAAGCCGGCGGCCGGCGGAGGCGCGGGAGGACCCCGCCTCCGCCAACCGCCATCAGGATGCCCGGGCCGGTCGCGGGGGGGACGCCGCCGGCAGGGCTGGAGCCGCCGCTCGAACACGCCTCGGCGAGGCGGGCGGCGGCTCCGTCTTATTGACCCGCGCTGCGGACCGGCGCCGACAGGTCTGGTTGCAGTGTCGTTGCAATTCCCCGCCAGATCAATTCCGCGCCCCTGTCGCCACAGGCTGCGGCCCGTTCGAACTGTTCGACGGCAAAAGGCACGGCGCCGGCGCCACGCCGCGCCAGGACCTGCTCCGCCATCAGCACGATCTGCTGCTGCGTCATCATCGTTCCGTTCCCCACACTCTGCCCGTTTGTACGCAGGCGCCTCGCGGATGGATTTTGCTGCCGGGTCCCGTCCCCGCCCGTCCCGGCCCAAACCAGCGCCGGCGAAACCGGGATGGCGGGGTCGCCGCCCGCGCCGGGCGCCCCATCTCTGGCTTGGCAAAGAGCTTTGCGAGGTCGGGGCGAGGCGGGCATGCTGGCCCCGATGCCCCGGGAGGTTCTCTTATGGAATTCACGTCGATGCGCGCGGCGGAGATCGCCCGGTTCGGCCCGGCCGAGCAGGTGCTGCGGATCAACCCCGCCGCGCCGGTGCCGCACCCCGGCCCGGGCCAGGTGCTGATCCGGGTCCACGCCGCCTCCATCAACCCGTTCGACTGCCAACGCCGCGCCGGCTATGGCCGCACCGTTCTGCGCGCCCTGGGCGGCCCGGGTTTTCCGCTGATCCTGGGCCGCGACTGCGCCGGTCTGGTGGCGGCGGTCGGCCCGGGCGTGCGGCGGTTCAAGGTCGGCGACGCGGTCTGGGCCGCCCCCGACCCGCTCGGCCAGGGCACCCACGCCGATTATGCCGTCGCCGGCGTCGAGGAGACCGAGACGAAGCCTCGGCACCTCTCCTTCGTCGAGGCGGCGGCCCTGCCCTATGCCGGGCTGACCGCCTGGACCGCCCTGGCCGGGACCGGCGGCCTCGGCCCCGACAATGCCGCCGGCAAAAGGGTGCTGGTGCATGGCGGCAGCGGCGGCGTCGGAAGCGTCGCCATCCAGCTGCTGAAGGCCTGGGGCGCGGAGGTCGCCGCCACCGCCAGCACGCGGAATGTGGCGCTGGTGCGGGAACTCGGCGCCGACCGGGTGATCGACTACAAGCAGGTCGATTTCTCCGCGCAGATCGCCGATGTCGACCTGGTGCTCGACACCATCGGCGGCGAGACCCGGCGGAAATCCTTCAAGGTGCTGAAGCGCTTTGCCGGCGCCAAGGTGGTCAGCGTCGTCACCCCGGCCCTCGCTTTGCCCGACCGCGCCGGCCTGCTGGGCGGGCTCGGCCTCGCCGCCGGGGCGCTGGCCCGCGGCAAGCTGAAGGCGGCGCTGCGCGGCGGCGGCGGCTATGACTGGGCCTTTGTGGAGACCGACGGGCCGGGCCTGGCGCAGCTTGGCGCCCTCGTCGCGGAAGGCCGGCTGCGGCCGGTCATGGACTCCGTCCTGGCGCTGGAGGACGTCGTCGCCGCGCATCAGCGGGTCGAGAGCGGCAAGGCGACCGGCAAGGTTGTCCTGCAGCTGGTCGACGAGCCGGAGTGAGGCGCCGCCGCCGGGATCCGCCATGCCGCTCCATGTCGTCTGGTTCAAGCGCGACCTGCGCACCGTCGACCACGCGCCGCTGGCCGAGGCCCTCCGCCGCGGTCCGGTGCTGCCGCTCTATGTCGCCGAGCCGGAACTCTGGCAGCAGCCCGACCGGGCCGGCCGGCACTGGGCGTTCGAGCGGGAATGCCTGGCCGAACTCCGCGACGACCTTGCCCGGCTCGGCCAGCCGCTGGTGGTGCGCACCGGCGATATCCGTTCCATCCTCGAAACGATCCGCGCGCGGCACGGCATCGCCGGCCTGTGGTCGCACCAGGAGACCGGCAATCGCTGGACCTATGACCGCGACCGGCGGGTCGGCGCCTGGGCCCGGACGCACGGCATCGCCTGGACCGAGCTGCCGCAACACGGGATCATCCGCGGCCTGAAAAGCCGCAGCGGCTGGGCGGGGCGCTGGGACCGGCTCATGGCCCGCCCGATCGTTCCGGAACCGGAAGGCTTGCCGCCGCTGGCGGGGGTCGAGCCCGGCCCGCTGCCGGATGCCGCCGATCTCGGCCTGGCGAGCGATCCCTGTCCCAGCCGGCAGCGCGGGGGGCGCCCGGCCGGCCGCGCCGGCCTCGATAGTTTTCTCGCCCATCGAGGCGCCCGCTACCACCAAGAGATGTCGAGCCCGAACACCGCCTTCGACGGCTGTTCGCGCCTCAGCGCCCATTTCGCTGCCGGAACGGTTTCGCTGCGCGAGACGATGCATGCCGTCGCGGCGGCACGCGACCGGGTGCTCGGCCGGCCGCCGGAGGAGCGCGGCACCTGGCTGCCGGCGCTCAAGGCCTTCGAGGGCCGGCTGCACTGGCATTGCCATTTCATGCAGAAGCTGGAGAGCGAGCCGCGCCTGGAATTCGAGAACCAGCACCCGGCCTATGATGGCCTGCGCCCCGATCCCGGCGACCATGCGCTGCTGGCGGCCTGGCAGGCGGGCGAAACCGGGCTGCCGCTGGTCGACGCCTGCATGCGGGCGCTGATCGCAACCGGCTGGATCAATTTCCGCATGCGGGCGATGCTGGTATCCGTTGCCGCCTGTCATTTCTGGTTGCACTGGCGGCAGCCGGCCTTGCATCTCGCCCGGCTGTTCACCGATTACGAGCCCGGCATCCACTACCCGCAAATGCAGATGCAGAGCGGCACTACCGGCATCAACACGGTGCGGATCTACAACCCGGTCAAGCAGTCCCGCGACCACGACCCGGACGGCGCCTTCATCCGCCGCTTCGTGCCCGAACTGGCCGGAGTGCCCGATCGCCATATTCACGAGCCCTGGCGGATGGACGCCGGCACCCAGGCCGCGAGCGGCTGCCGCCTCGGCCGCGACTATCCGGCCCCGGTCGTCGACGT
>JAAAOG010000183.1 GCA_009909005.1 Alphaproteobacteria bacterium
ACCCTATGCCGTCTGGAGCCGGCGGCTGCAGCGCTACGCCCAATCGCCCGAGGCCGCCGCATCCCTGCCGGCCTGGACGGAGGGACCCGCGAGCCCGGCATCCGCCTTGGACCCGGCACCCGATCGCAACGCCGCCTCGCCGCGGCAGGGCGACGCCCGCCGCATTGAGGGCGGGCTGGATGCGGAGACCTCCGACCATTTGGCGCGGGCGATGGGCGGCCGGCTGCTCGACGCTTTTCTCACCGCCTTGTGCCGCGCCTGGCAGCGCGAGCATGGCGGCGACAGCCTCACCTTGCTGCTGGAAGGGCATGGGCGGGAGGCGCTGTTCGACGATGTAGACCTGTCCCGCACCACCGGCTGGTTCACCAGCCTGTTCCCGGTGCGCCTGGCGACCGATCCCGGGCTGGGCCCCGCCGAGGCGCTGGCGGAGACCGCCGCGGAGCTGGCCCGCATCCCGCGGCGAGGCGTGGATTTCGGCATTCTGCGCTATCTCGGCCCGGGCGCGTGCCGCGACCGGCTGGCCGCCCTCGGCGTGCCGCCGGTCAGCCTCAACTATCTCGGCCGCTTCGACCCGCCGCGCGCCGGCAGTCTTTGGGCGCATCTCGATGCCAGCGGCCTTGGCCTGTCGCAATCGCCCGACGGCCCGCGCTATTGCCCCCTCGACGTCCAGATCCTGCGCATGGGCGAGGGCTTCCAGATCGTCTGGACCTACGATCCGGCGAGCCATGACGAGGGGGCGGTGGCGCGGATGTCCGAGAGCTTCGTCGGCGTCCTGCGCGATCTGGCCGGCCACGGCCACGGCCACGGCCAGGGCCCCGGGCCGGGGCCGGCCCTGGGCGACGCATTCCCGCTTACGCCGACCCAGGAGGGCGTGCTGTTCCACGCCCAGCTCGACCGGTCCGGCGAACTCTATTTCGAGCAGCTGGTCTTCGACATCGCCGGCCCGCTCGATATCGCCCATTTCCGCCGGGCCTGGGAGGCGGCGCTCGACCGCCACGCCATGCTGCGCACCCGCTTTGTGCGGACGGAGCGCGGCGCATACCTGCAGGAGGTCATGCCCGCGGCGGCGCTGCAATGGCTGACCCTCGACTGGAGCGGCCGCGATCCGGAAAGCCGGGCGGACGACCTGGCCGCCTTTCTGGCCGAGGACCGCACCCAGCCTTTCGTGCTCGACCGGGCGCCGCTGTTCCGGCTCGCCCTGATCCGGCTGGCCGCGGATGCGGCGCTTCTGGTCTGGAGCCATCACCATGCCGTGCTCGACGGCTGGAGCGTCCCGCTGGTGCTCAAGGACGTCCTGGCCCTCTATGGCGCGGCGGAGGGTGCGCCGCCGCTGCTGCGGCCGGCGGCCGGCTTCCGGGACTATATCGACTGGCTGGAGACGCAGCGGGCGCGGCCGGAAACGGCGTGCTACTGGCGGGAAGCCCTGGCCGGCTTCCGCACGCCGACCGGGCTGCCCGGCGATGTCGCTGCCGGCGGCGCGCCGGGGCAGCAGGCGGCCGCCGAGGAGGTGTCGCGCCCCGTCGACCCGCCGCTGGCCGAGCGGCTGCGGCAGCTGGCGAAGGACAGCCGGGTGACCGTCGGGACCATGATGCAGGGGCTCTGGGCGCTGCTGCTCGGCCGCGCCACGGGCGTCTCCGACGTCGTCTTCGGCACGACCGGCTCCGGGCGCACCGCGCCGCTGAGCGGCATCGACTCCCTGGTCGGGGTGTTCATCCAGACCCTGCCGGTGCGCGTCCGCATTCCCGAGACCGGAACGCTGATCGACTTTCTGCGTAGCCTGCAGGCGGCGCATGTCGAGCGCGAGGCGCATGGCCATTGCGGCCTCGTCGCCATCCAGGGGTGGAGCGAGATTCCGCACGGCGAGCCGCTGTTCGACAGTCTGGTGGTGGTCGAGAACTATCCGGTCGATGCCGCCCTGTTCCGCGAGACCGGCGGCATCCGCCTCGGCATCCGGCAGGCGCGGGTGCGGACCAATTATCCGCTGACCCTGTCCGTCGTGCCGGGGGCGGGCCTCGATCTCACCCTCTCCTATGATCCGGCGCGCTATTCCGAGGCATTCTGCGCCCGCGTGCTGGACTGGCTGGGGCGCCTGGTGACCCGGCTCGCTGCCGACCCGGACCAGCCCCTGCACGGCGTCGACCTGTTGGACGCGGACGAGCGCAGCCGCATCCTCGCCCTGTTCGACCGGCGCGAGGCGTCCCGGCCGTCCGGCGACACGCTCGTCGACCTGGTCGAGCGCCAGGCGGCCCGGACGCCGGAGGCGACGGCCCTGGTCCATCGCGGCCGGGAGACGTGCTACGCCGCAATGGAGGCGGCCGCCAACCGCCTGGCCCGCCACCTCGCCGGCCTGGGCATCCGGCCGGAGACCCGGGTCGGGCTCTGCCTCGGCCGCTCCGACCGCACGGTCATCGCCATCCTCGCCATCATGAAGGCGGGCGCCGCCTATGTGCCGCTCGACCCGAAATATCCGCGCCCCCGGCTGGAGCTGATCGCCGACTGCGCGGCCCTGACGGCCATCGTCACCGAGGCGGGCTGCCGGACTGCCGTCGACGGCCTGCACCCGGTGCTTGTCGACCTCGATGCCGCGGGCCCGGCTCTCGATGCCGAAAGCGATGCGCCGCTCCCGCGCACCCTCGGGGCCGACGATCTCGCCTATGTGCTGTTCACCTCCGGGTCGACCGGCCGGCCGAAGGGCGTCGCCATCCCGCACCGCGGCGGGGTGACCCTGATGGGCTGGGCCGCCCGCACCTATGCGGCCGAAGAGCTGCGCGGGACGCTGTTCTCGACCTCGGTCAATTTCGATCTGTCGGTCTTCGAGATCTTCGCGCCGCTGTCGACCGGCGGGGCCGTGGTGGTGGCCGAGACGGTGCTCGAGCTGCCCCGGCTGTCCGGCGTGACCCTGGTCAACACCGTGCCTTCGGCGATGGCCGAGCTGCTCCGCACCGACGGCCTGAACGACAGCGTGCGCACCGTCAACCTGGCCGGCGAGGCGCTGCCCCGCACGCTGGTCGATGCGCTCTACCGCTGCCCGTCGGTCGTGCGGGTGTTCAATCTCTACGGCCCGTCGGAGACCACCACCTATTCGACGGGGGCGCTGCTGCCGCGCGACAGCACGGCGCCGCCGCCGATCGGGGTGCCGCTCGACGGCGAGGCCGCCTATGTCCTCGACGCCCAATTCAACCTGATGCCCTTCGGCCTGGCCGGCGAGCTCTACCTGGCGGGCGAGGGGGTGGCCCGCGGCTATCTGTTCGATCCCGCCCGTACGGCCGAGGCCTTCCTGCCGAACCCCTTCGCCCGCACGCCCGGCGAGCGGCTCTACCGCACCGGCGATCAGGCGCGCTACCGGCCGGACGGCGAGATCGACTTCCTCGGGCGCAAGGACCACCAGATCAAGATCCGCGGCTTCCGGCTGGAGCTCGGCGAGATCGAAACGGCGCTGCTGACGCATGACGGCGTGCAGGAGGCGGCCGTGACCTTTCACGAGAACCCGGCCACCGGTGCCTTTCTGGCGGCCCATATCGTGCCGGCCGATCCGGCGGCGGCGCCCGAGCCGGCCGATGTCCGCGCCCATCTGCGCGGCCATCTGCCCGACCATGCCGTCCCGCGGCTGGTGCAGTTCCTGCCCGCCATGCCGATGACGCCGAACGGCAAGAAGGACCGGGTGCGCCTGGCGGGGATGCTCGACGCAACCGCGGCGACGGCCGGCCATGGCGAGCCGGCGGCGACCGGGACCGAGACGGCGGTGGCGCGGATCTTCGCCCGGATCCTGCAGCTGGAGGCGCCCGGCCGCCATGAGAGCTTCTTCGACCTGGGCGGCCATTCGCTGCTGGTCACACGCCTGGCCTTCGCCCTGCGCAAGGCTTTCGGCGTCGAGCTGTCGCTGGCCGACGTCTATGCTCGGCCGACCGTCGCCGAGCTGGCCGAGGCCGTCGACGCGGCGCGCCGGCTGCCCGTTGAAGCCGGACCGGTCGCGGTTGGCCGGGCCATCCGGCTGAACGAGACGGAGCAGGGCCAGCCCCTCTATCTGGTCTGCCCGGCCAGCGGCAGTCCGATGTGTTATCGCGAACTGGCCGGGGAGCTGGCCGGCATCCGGCCCGTCTGGGGGTTCGAGGCCCCCGGCCTGCAGCGTGGCGAAGCCCCCTGCCGGACCGTCGAGGCGCTGGCCGACCATCTGCTGCCGGCGCTGCTCGACCGCCACGGGGAGGGGCCGGTGTTTCTGGGCGGCTGGTCCTTCGGCGGCTGGGTCGCCTTCGAGCTGGCCCGGCGGCTGCGCCGCCACGGCCGGGACGCGGTCGTGCTGCTGATCGACCCGGAGATATTCGGCCGGCCGACCGCCGACCAGCCGGCGCCGCGCTGGCGCGACTGGTGGCGGCGGCTGCGCCGCGAGCTTGCCGGCATGCGCTTCGACGAGCGCTTCTCCTATGCCGCGGTGCGCCGCTTCGCCAGCTGGCTCGGCATCAGCCTGCCCGCGTCATGGCGGATGATCGCAACCCGGCCCCTGCGCGACAAGCTCCGCTTCGCCGGGGCCACGGGTGAAGGGCTCCTGCGCTCCGTCCGCGTGTTCTGGACCCATTACCGGGCCAATCGCCGCTTCCGGCTCAGCTATCTCCACGCCGACGTCCACCTCTTCCGGACCCGGATCCGGTCGGAGGCGGAGCTGGAGGCCGATCCGGTCTATCAGGGCCTGAAGCGCACCGTGAGCGGCCATGTCGGCATTCTGCCGGTCCCGGGGACTCACCTGACGCTGTTCGAAAGGCGCAACCGGGCCGAACTGGCGCGGCTGATCGAACGGCAGCTGGCGCTGTACGGCCCGGCCCCGGCCTCGCATTTCGCCATCCGGACCGACGCGCCCGCAGCCGCCGGCCTTTCCGGGTCGCTGCCGCCGGAGTCCCAGCCTGTGCAACAGGCGCTGTTTTCTTCGGTCGACACCCGTCACGAGGAGCGCAAAAGATGACTGAACCCAAGATTTTTCGGATTCTTTCCATGGACGGCGGCGACGGACTGGTCACGGCCACGCTGCTGCAGCGCATCTCCGAGCGCCTGAAGGCGCGACAGGGGGTCGAGAATGACTTCCTGCAACAGGTGGATCTCTATGCGGGGGCCTCGGCAGGCGGGATCAACTCCCTCCTCCTGGCGCAGGAGGACAAGCCGGATGCGTTTATCGACGAGCTGAACGCGCTCTGGACCGAGCTGCTGAAGGCGATGCTGCCGCTGCCGCCGGCCCCCAACCCCCAGGCCACCCACGAGCATTTCGGACCGCTGGGATCGCTGATCTTCCCGTTCCAGGTCGCGCAGTACATCACTCAGCTGGGCCTGTCATTGGTCGGCCTGCACAACTTCGTCAACAACACGGCCATCAGGAATATCCTGCTCGAACGCTTCCACTTCCGGAAGCTGGAAGAGCTGAAGAAGCTGATCGCCGTGGTGTCGTTCAAGCTCGACAACCGGGCACCGGATCCGGCCCAGCGCCGCTGGACTCCCAAGGTTTTCAACAATGTCAACATGAGGCAGGGGCCGGTGAACCCGGACCTGACCGAGCTGTGCATCGATGTTGCGCTCCGGACGTCGGCGCAGCCGGTGTACTTCCCCATCTTCCAGTCGATCCAGGGCGAGGGGCCGGGCTATATCGACGGCGGCTATGTCGCCAACAACCCGAGCATGGTGGCCATCGGCCAGGCCTTGAGCGTCATCAACGACCTGAGGGAGCAGCAGGACGCCGGCAAGCCGCTGACGACCGAACAGCAGGCCCTGCCGGCGGCCCAGTTCGCCCTCGCCGGCGGGACCGCAGCCCGGGGCACGACGGAAGAGGCCAAGGTTCTGGTGCTGTCGCTCGGCGCCGGCATGAGCCAGATGTTCCCGGGGCCGAATTACCTCGGGCCGGAACAGCTGCCCTTCTTTGCCGGCAGCGCCACCTGGGGCTACTTCCTGTGGCTGTTGAACCCGTCCGAGCCGTTTCTGCTGCTGGATATCTTCCTGCAGGCGAACTCGGAAGAAGTCGAATTCCAGACCGGGAACATCGTCGGGCGCAGCAACTACTGCCGCCTTGCGCCCCAGGCGACCTCGACGGCGGTTCCCGGGGAGGCGGCCGGGAAGGCCGCCGGCCAGGTTTTCGGACAGCTTCCCGAGCCTGCGGCCGACATGCTCCGGCAGAGCCGGGAAATCAATGCCAACCTGACCGATGCGGAGGTCGACCGGGTGGTCGACTGGCTGATCGACAGCGGCTGGGTGGCGAAGGCCGCCTGACCCTGCAGACCCGGCGGCGCCGCGCCCCCGGCATGCGGCGCCGTTTCCGTCCCGCTTTCACGCACCGGAGACCGGAGGACACAGCGCCATGGCCGAGCGGATCATCATGTTCTCGGGCAAGGGCGGGGTCGGCAAGACGAGCGTCGCCGCCGCGACGGCGCTCGCCCTCGCCCGGCGGGGGCGCAAGACCCTGGTGATGTCCTTCGACCTGGCGCACAGCCTGTCGGACTCCTTCGACCAGGATACCGCCCTGTTCAGCCCCAGCCCCGGCGCCATCCGTGCGGTGGCGCCGAACCTCGACCTTCTGGAGATCGACGTCTATGAGGAGTTGAACCGGCAATGGGGCGACACCTTTTCGCTGGTGGCCGGGCTGATGTATGGCGGCAACAGCCTGCAAGGGGCACTGGCCAACGAGATCGGCCTGATGCCCGGGCTTGAGGACCTCATCGCCCTCAACTGCCTGCAGCAGCGCCATGACAGCGGCGAGCACGAGGTCATCATCGTCGACTGCCCGCCGACCGGCGAGGCGCTGGCCTTTATCGGCTTCGTCGCCCTGCTGGAATTCTACGTCCACAAGCGGCTGCCGGCCGACCGCCGGTTCTGCTCGGTCATTCGCCCGGTGGCGCTGTCGATGGACTCCAGTCTCGACATGTTCTTTCCGGCCGACCACCATTTCGCCGTGCTGTCGGAGATTTCCGGGCGGCTGTCGGCGATGAACGACGTGTTGCACGATCCGCAGATCACCACGCTGCGCCTGGTCACCAATCCCGAGCGGATCATCGTCGCCGAGACCAAGCGCGCCTTCCTGTATTTCTCGATGTACGGCCTGACCGCCGACATGGTGGTCATGAACCGCCTGTTCCCGGCCGACAGCGCGGTCTATCAGAAGCGGGTGGCCGCCGATCGGGCCTATCTCGACACGGTGCGCGACGACTTCGCCCCGGTCGAGGTGGCCCCGGTGCCCTGGATGAGCGAGGAGATCGTCGGGCTCGACCGGCTCGCCCATATGGCAACGGTCCTGTACGGCGACCGCGACCCCGGGGCGTGCTTCGCGGCGGCGCCGGCCTACCGCATCGCGCCGGGGCGCAGCGACGGCGAACGCTATTGCCTGGCGCTGCGGCTGCCCTTCGTCGACCGGCGGGAGGTGGAACTGCGCCGCATCGGCACCGAGCTCTCGATCCGGATCGGCAGCTTCCAGCGCATGATCGTCCTGCCGAAGGCGCTGCAGGCCCTGGCCGTCGCCGGCGCGACGCGGGAGGCGGACACGCTGTTCATCGGCTTCCGCGAGGAGGCCGCATCCGCGCCCGGCGCCTGACCGCCGCCACACCGTCCACCCACCGTCCACCCACCGTCTCAGCACAGGAAAGCCCCCGGTGAGCGACACGGCCCCCAACACACGCATCATCCTGGTTTCGGGAAAGGGCGGCGTCGGCAAGACGACGGCCGCGGCGGCGACGGCGATCGACCTGGCGGCGCGCGGCCGCCGGACGCTCGTCATGTCGTTCGACGTCGCCCACAGCCTGCGCGACTCCCTCGGCCTGGGCGGCTTCCTGCAGGGGGCGGCGCACGGCGCCGTCTCGCCGGTGACCGACAATCTCGACATGCTGGAGATCGACGTCTCCAAGGAGATCGAGGCGGAGTGGGGCCCGATCTACCGCCATTTCTCCATGCTGATGTCGCATGGCGGCCTGACCGACGTGCTGTCCTCGGAACTCGCCATGCTGCCGGGCATGGAGGACGTCTCGGCGCTGCTGGCTGTCGACCGGCACGCCCGCTCCGGCGAGTATGACGCCCTGGTGCTGGATTGCCCGCCCACGGCGTCGACCCTGCGCTTTATCGGCATGGCCTCCGGGCTGAAATGGTACGCCAATCACCGGCTGGCCCGCGAGCGCCGCATGGTGCGGATGATGCGGCCGCTCGCCAGCCTGTTCCATGGCGAGGCCTATTATCTGCCCGCCGATGAGTTCTTCGCCGCCTATGAAGGGATCACCGCCCGCCTCGATGCGGTCGAGGCGATGCTGCGCAACCCGGAGGTCACCTCCCTGCGGCTGGTCTGCACGCCGGAAAAGGTCGTCGCCCGCGAGACCCAGCGCGCCTTCATGTATTTCTGCATGTATGGCGTGCTGGTCGACCAGATCCTGGTGAACCGCGTCTTCCCGGAAGAGGACCCGTATTTCCGGCAATTCGCGCTCAGCCAGCAGGCGATGATCGCCGACATGCGCGACTGGTTCGCCGGCGTGCCGCTGACCGCAGTCCCGATGCTGGAGGAGGAAGTGGTCGGCCCCGAGCCCCTGGCCCGCTTCGGCGCGCGGCTGTCCGAGGGCCGCGATCCCGGCGCCTTCTACCGGCAGGACAGCCCGATCACGGTGACCGAGGAGGCCGATGGCTGGCGCTTCGCCATCAAGATGCCCTTCGTCGGCAAGTCGGACATCCAGATGAGCCGGCAGGGCGAGGAGCTGATGCTCAGGGTCGGCACCTTCAAGCGCCATATCAGCATCCCCTCGGCGATGATGAAGGCGACGCGGACACAGGCGGCAATGGAAGGCGACACGCTGGTGGTGCGGCTGTCGGAGGGGTGATCGGCAGGAATGCATAGTCATTGATGAAAGCAGACCGCCCGGCCATGAGCCCGGAAACAAGAACGTTGATTAACGGGCGCGGGTCATCGGCAACCAATCACCGTCACCCCCGCGAAAGCGGGGGTCCAGGATCCTTGGGTTTCCTGGATGCCTGCCTGCGCGGGCATGACCATTTTCTTAAATCCCATGGACAACACATTCCCGCTTGGCAAAATACTCTGCAGATCGGCAAGTAACGGCGTCACTCCCGCGAAACAAACGGCGTCACCCCCGCGAAAGCGGGGGTCCAGGATCCTTGGGTTTCCTGGATGCCCGCCTGCGCGGGCATGACCATTTTCTTAAATCCCACGGACAACACATTCCCGCTTGGCAAAATATTTTGCAGATCGGCAAGTAACGGCGTCACCCCCGCGAAAGCGGGGGTCCAGCACCCGCGGGTCTTCTGGATGCCCGCTTCCGCGGGCATGACCCCTCTCTATGAAGCGGCGACGCATCAAGCCGCGGCGGCCTGCAGGATGCGGTCCAACGCCGCCTGCCGGTCGGTGCGGGCGATCGCCGCCTTCAGCCGCAGGGCGGCCTGCCGGTAGCCCGGATTGCCGGTCATCTCCCGCACCCGCTGCGTCAGCCCGTCGAGGTTGAAGCCGGCTTCTGTGATCTCCACCCCGGCGCCGGTGCGCGCCACCTGCTGCATGAAGGCGGCCTGGTCCATATTGCTGGTGATGCCGATGATCGGGCAGCCGACCGACAGGGCCTGCGGCCCGGACATCGAGCCGCCATTGCAGATGGCGAGCTGCGACCGGGCGGCCGCCTGGATGCCGTCGACATAGGCGGCGGCGAAGACGTTGGCGGGCAGGGCGCCCAGCTCCGAGCGCGACGCCGTCGCAGCGATGACCTGAAAGCCGAGCCCGGCCAGCGCCTCCAGAATGGCGCGCAACAGCCGTACCTGGCCCGAGGACCCGAGGCTGACATAGATCGTCGGCCGATCGGGATCGAGCGTATCCCACCAGTCGGGCGGCGCCACGCCCGGTGCCCAGACCAGCGGGCCGACATAGGCGGCATTGGCCGGCGGCTGCGGCAGCGGCGACCATTCGGGGATGTCGGGAAACAGGAGGTAGTCGCCGGAGCACAGAATGGTGCGGAAATCCGGCCCGGGCGCCGGCACGCCGTATTTCATGCTGAGCAGGTTGTAGTTCACCGTGGCCGCCGGCGCCAGCATGTTGACGACCAGAGTGGCGGCGGCATCGCCGATCACCGCTGAGAAGGGATTGGCCGGCAGCCGGAGGTTGACGCCCGAGCGCGGGTGCCAGTGGCAGTTCTGGATATTGACATAGGGGATCCCGGCCAGCCGGGCGCTGAACATCAGCGACAGGCGCATATCGCCGACGACGACATCCGGCCGGTATTCGCGAAACAGCCTCGTATCTTCCTGGATGTAATGGTCGAGAGTTTTGAAATCGAAGAATTCCTGGCGGAAATTGACGAAGTTCTCCAGGTCGACATTGGCCATCCGCGAATCGAGTTCGATCGGCTGCACCGACCCCAGATCGCCGACCAGCCGGAAGGCGCCGCGGTCGCAGGCAAAAAAGGCCTCGTAGCGGTCGGCCGGCAGGCTGGTGGCGAGCACCGCCGGCCGCGCGATATGCGACAGCGTGATGGCTTCGCCGATGAACAGAACGCGCAGGCGGCGACCGGCCTTGTTCATGACGCGCCTCCGTCCCGGCGGGGCATCGGCCGGGCTGTTGCCGGGCTATTTGATGTCGATGGTCTGCGGTTCCGACCGGGCGGGCGGCGGCGGTGCGGCATTCTCCGCCGCCGTGCGTTCGGCGGCCCGCAGCTGCTCGTTCACGACATCCAGGCAGGTCGTGAGCAGCGAGGCGTGCCAGCGCAGCAACTCCTGCTCCGTTTTTGGCGCGTTGACGTGCACATCGGCACAGTACTGGTTCCACGACACAACCATGGCGCGGAACAGGCCATTGAAAGCGACGACCACGTTGCTCAGGTCGTTCCAGGGAACGAAGCCATGCGAACGATCGAAGCCCGAAGTCTCGGAGGCGGTGTTGGTGTGTGTGTCGGCCATGCCCGTTGTCCGTCTGTCGTTTTCGCCGAAACAAGGGTGTCCGGCAGTCTTTTGCACGTGGGCTTGGAGCTAGCACAGCCGTTCGGCAGAAGCAAGCGCGCTTCGGTGAAATAACATTGCAGGGCCAATCAGGCTTGTCTCGCTTGACGTGCGGACTTTGGGGGTGCAACTTACCATAGGATTCGGTGTCGATGCCGGCTTCGATTAGCTCTCGGGCTTGGACGCGCAAATGACCGAAGAAAAGAAGGGTTATGGCGCTGCCCATGCTTGCCGCCCCGGGCCGAACCGGGCGTCCAACCGGGGGCCGGCCGGGCACCGGGCAAGGCCGTGAAGACCGTCAAGGACCCGCGATGGACGACGAAACGACCCTCTACCGCGTAGTGCTCAACCAGGACGGGCAATATTCCGTCTGGCCGGGGCACCTCCCCCTGCCCCTGGGCTGGCAGGAAGAGGGCCGGACTGGGACGAAAGAGGCGTGCCTCGCCCATATTGCGACGGTCTGGTCCGATATGCGGCCGCGACGCCCGGGCCGTCCCGAGGCCGGCCCGGTCGTATCCTGAGTTCCGCGGACCGCAGCGGCCGGCAAACCGGTCCGGGCGCCCCGAGACCGGTCTAGAGGAAATTGACCAGCGAGAGGTTCTGGACGCGGGCGGTGATGGAGTAGCTGGCCTGCAGGCTGGTCTCGTATTCGGAAAAGCGGGCGGCGGCCTCGTACATGTCGACGCTTTCCAGATCGCTCAGCTGGTTGTTGGTCAGCGCCGTCACCGACTCGTGCCGGGTCTCGATCGAGACGATCAGCTCCTCCTTGATGCCGATCTCGCCCTGCAGGTCCCTGATGCCGGACCCGGCGACCGACAGCGTCTGGGAGACCCGCTCGATCAGCGAGAAGTACATCTGCTTTTCGTCGCCGATGTCCCCTTGATACTCAACCGAGGCGAAGATCGCCAGGCTCTTGATGGTATCGCGGATCGGCGCCTCATTGGCACGGACGCCATAGCCGATATAGGTGCCGTCATCGGCCTTGACCTGTACGGCATTGCGACCGGTGGCGGAGGTGTCGCCGCGATACCATTGCACGACCGTGGGGCTGTCGGGGTCGTCGGTCTCGATGGTCGGGGTGCCGCCCGGATCGCCGACATAGAGCGGCGGGTCATTGTCGAACATCATCGCGGCGGCGGCCTGGGCCGACGCGGCGCGCAGCGCGGTGGCCGCCAGCGTCTCCAGCTCCGCGCGCATTTCATTGGCGAAATTGCCGGCGGTGGCATCCTCGTCAGGGCCGATCAGAAAGGTCCCATTGCCGGTTTCCGAGGCCTCGCGGGTGGCGGTCAGGGTCAGCGTCGCCGTCGTGCCGTCGGGCAGACCGAGCTCGAACGTCACGGTATCGCCCTCGTCGATGCTGTCGAAGCCCGAAACCGTAAAGAGGTCGGTCGGCGTTCCGGTCGCGGCGGCCGACAGGGCGCCGCTCGCGGCCGCGGTTTCGAGCGTGAAGCCGAAATCGTCGCCGGCGCTGGTATCGCTCAGCGTGGCCGTGGCGCCGGGACCGGCCGTGGTCGCGATATCGAGCCCGCCCGGCTGGCCGACATTGTCGACACCGTCGGCCTGCCGCCGATCGGCGATCAGCTCGTTGAGGCCCTTCAGGCCCTTGAGCGGATCGCCGTTCAGCAGCGTGTCGAGGTCGGCCACAGGGTTCGTGTCCAGGTTGGCACCGGCGAAGATCGGCCGTCCGTCGACCCGGCTGTTGGCCAGGTTGATCAGCTCGGCCAGCTGCGTTTCGGCCGTCAGCTTGATGGTGTTGAGCCGCGGCTCGTTCTCGTAGCGGGCCTGGACGGCGTTGATCTTCGCCTTGTCGCCGAGCTCGCCGATGCGCGAGAAGGAATCCTGCATGACCGTCAGCCGGGTCGTCGCGATGGCGATCGACTTTTTGTAGGTCTCCATGGTCTGCAGCTCGTTGCGCAGCGTCAGGACCCGCAGGCTGTCGGCGCGCAGGTCGCGGAAGCCCTCGGCCTTCTTGCCGCTGGCGATCTGCGACTGGGTCTTGCTGAGCTTCGCCTGCAGCTCGGTGACCTGCTGGCGGACATGCAGGTTGTTGGCGAGGGTCGAGACACGCATCGGAGCACCTCTCAAGCTTAGCGGACGGCATCCAGCAGTTCGTCCATCATCCGCTGGACGGCGGACAGGACCTGCGAGCTGGCGGCATAGGTCCGCTCGAGCAGCAGCAGCTCGGTCATTTCATCGTCGATATTGACCCCGGAGACCGAGTCGAAGCGGCGGGCGACGTTGTCGGTGATCTCCTGCTGATAGGCCAGCCGGTCGGAGGTCTGCGCCGTCTGGGTGGCCTGGAAGGAGATGATCTCGATGGCGAAACCTTCGATGGTCGTCTCGACCGGGCCCATGCCGACCGCCGAGTCGAAGGACAGCGTCATTTCCGACAGCCGCCGCACCATCTCGGCCGGGCGGGCGGAATCGCCGCCGGGCGCCAGCTCGCCGGTCGCCGGGTCGAGCATGTAGCGCACCAGGGCGGAGGGGTCGTCGCGCAGCGCCTCGCTGACGGCAATGCGCTGGGCGAAGCCGACGCGCTGGTCGGTGGTCTCGCCCGGCTGCCGGCCGGTATAGGCGATCTGCGCATCGCCGCCATTGTCGCCGAACAGGGTCAGCTGCAGGTCGGCGGCACCGCGGGTGGCGGCCGAGAAGCCGCGCAGCTCCTGGGTCGAGGCGCTGAGATCGCTGTCGGTAATCGTGATCTCGCTGCCCGTACGGCTCACCGTCAGCGTGCCGGCCGGCAGCACGACGTCGTCCAGGGCCGACTGCAAGGCACTCTCGATATTGCCGTAGGTGGTGGCCTGGCTCTGGCCGAGCACGAAGGTGCCGGGTTCGCCATTGCCGGGCGGATCGACGGCGGTCAGCGTGACGGTCCGGGTCTCGCTGGAACCGGTGATCGCATAATTGACGCTCACGGTATCGCCCGCCGTCGCGACACTGGAGATGTCCAGGGTCGTGCTGGCGGTCGAGGGATCGAGTGCCGGTGCGGCGGTATTGGGCGGCGGCGCCGTGTTGTCGGTGAAGGTTACGCCGTCGATCTTGCGGCCCTGCGAATCCGTGAAGGTCAACGCCCCGGTCAACGCGTCACTGCCGCTCGCCGACACCGTGATTTCGCCGGGGGCGAAGGCCGTGCTGCCGTCCAGCGCCTGCTGGATGGAAGCGGCAATACTGTCGGCGTCGGTATTGTCGATCGCGAAATTCGGGATCTGAACGGTGGTCCCGTCGATGGTCAGATCGAGCGTCGCGTCCGTGGACCCGCTCCCGAAAAGATCGAAATCGAGTCCCGCAAAGGCCCCGGCCTGGGTGCTGGTGACCGACGTCACCGGGCTTGCCGTCACCTCGCCGACCGACAGGGTGGTGGCCAGCTGGTGGGCGAATTCGTCGAGCTGGCTCTGCAGTTCGGGCAGCGCCCGGTCGCGGATTTCGATCAGCCCGGCCAGCTTGCCACCGCGGATTTCGTTGTTCGCGAGCAGATCGACTTCACCGCCCTCGGTGACCAGCGAAATGGTCGAGACGCCGCGGGCGGACGGGTCGTCGCTGTAGAGCGATTGCGGCGTGATCACCGAACGGCCGTCGATGCGCAGCTCGCGGACATTGACGTCGAGCATCGGCCGGCCGGAGCCGGTCATGATCACCACTTCGCCGCTGCCGCGCTCGAAATAGCTGACGTCCATCAGCGAACTGATCTTGTCGAGATAGTGGTCGCGCTGGTCGGCGAGATCGGCATAGCTGCGGCCGCTCTGGGCGCGCACGCCGATCTTCTGGTTCAGCTCCTTAATGTTGTGGAGCGCGTCGTTGATCGTCCGCACCCCGTCGACCATGCCCTGGTCGGCCTCCAGCCGCATGTCCTGGATGCGGTCGGACAGGCGGTTCAGGTCGCCCGCCAGCGCAGCGGCCGTGTCGACCACGTCGCGGCGCAGGGTGGCGCTTTCCGGCTTGTCGGCCAGGGTCTGGAAGCTGCGGGTCAGCCGGTTGACGGCGGAGGCGAAGGACTGCTCCTCCTCCGGCCGGCCGAACATGGCGTCGACCCGCTGGCGGAATTCGTCGATGACGGAGAGCTTTTCGTTGGCGGCGCTTTCGACCCGCAACTCGCGCTGCACCCGCAGGTCGATCTCGCGCTCGATGGCTAGGCGGCGGACGCCGGCCCCCTGGCCCTGCAGCACGACGGATTCCTGGGCCGCCGTCTTGCGCGTATAGCCCTCGGTGCCCGCATTGGCGACATTGCGGGAAATCACGTCCATGCCGGTCTGGGCGGAGCGCAGGCCCGACAGGGAGTTCATCAGGGCAGCGGTCAGGGTCATGTCCTATACCTTCCGGCCAATCGCGCCGAAGCGGCCTCTGCGGCCAATCGCGCCGAAGCGCCCCTGGTGGTCATTCCCGCGCAAGCGGGAATCCAGAAACCCGGGGCCGGAGCCTGGATCCCCGCCTTCGCGGGGATGACGCCGTTCAAGTGACGCGCGGTCATTCATCGCGCGGTCATTCCCGCGGAAGCGGCTCTGGTGGTCATTCCCGCGGAAGCGGGAATCCAGAAACCCGGGGCCGGAGCCTGGATCCCCGCCTTCGCGGGGATGACAACCTTCAAGTGACGCGCGGTCACTCATTGCGCGGTAATTCCCGCGGAAGCGGCTCTGGTGGTCATTCCCGCGGAAGCGGGAATCCAGAAACCCGGGGTCGGAGCCTGGATCCCCGCCTTCGCGGGGATGACAACCTTCAAGTGACAAGCGGTCACTCATTGCGCGGTCATTCCCGCGGAAGCGGCTCTGGTGGTCATTCCCGCGGAAGCGGGAATCCAGAAACCCGGGGCCGGAATCTGGATCCCCGCCTTCGCGGGGATGACAACCTTCAAGTGACGAGCGGTCAGTCCCGCCAAAGCGCCCTCTGCGGTCATTCATCGCGCGGTCATTCCCGCGGAAGCGGCTCTGGTGGTCATTCCCGCGGAAGCGGGAATCCAGAAACCCGGGGCCGGAGCCTGGATCCCCGCCTTCGCGGGGATGACGCCGTTCAAGTGACGAGCGGTCAGTCCCGCCAAAGCGGGAATCCAGAAACCCGGCTCCGCAGTCTGGATCCCCGCCTGCGCGGGGATTACCATGAGTCTCAGCCCATCGAGTACTCATTCTTGTCACCTCGCGCCCGGCCTATCACCCGATCCCTTACCGCTTCAGGTTGGTAACCTCTTGCAGCATCTGGTCGGCGGTCTGGATGATCTTGGCGTTGGAGGAATAGGCCCGCTGCGCGACGATCATGTTGGAGAACTCCTCGGCGATATCGACGGTGGAGGCCTCCAGCGAGGAGCCGGAGATCGACCCGGCCGGGCCGCTGCCGGCATCCCACATGTAGAAGGCGCCGGCCTGGGCCGTGGCCTGGAAGGCATTGCCGTCGACCGCCAGCAGGCCGTTCGGATTGACGAAGTCGATCACCGGCAGGCGGTAGATCGGCCGCACCTGGCCATTGTTGAAGATGGCGTTCATGACGCCGCCATCGTCGATCTCCACCCGGTCGAGGCTGCCGAACTGCGCCCCGTCACGCTCGATCAGCGTCGGCGCATATTCGCCGGCGAACTGGGTCACGCCGTCCAGGGTGTTGATGGCGCCAAGGTCGATGTCGACATTCTGAGTACCGCCGCCGGGCAGATCGATCCCCAGCCGGGCAATGATCGGATCCCCGGTTTCGGTCGGGTTGACGGTGAAGCCGTCCTCGTCGACGAACGCCGTGTTCTGGCGGGTATCGCGCGTTACCGAAACGGCGTATTCGTTCCGACCTGCAAGTCCGGACCCCTGGGCATCATCGACGATGCCGGTGATTTCAATCTTGGGGCTGGTTAACGTGCCGGCCGTGATGCCGGCAGCATCCACCCCGGGGATGTTGCCGGCCTCGGCGACGATCGCATCCCGCACCGAGGTCGCCAGGGCCAGATCGCTTGACGTGTCGAGATCCGGTGTCGTCAGAGTGAAGGCATAACCGTTGATTGTAACCGTCATGTTGTCATCGTCTTCCCAGACGGCGGCCTTGCCTTCCAGGTTGATTGATATGGTGTCGGGCTGAAGCGTCGACGGATTGTTCGTTTCGGGCTGTCCATTAATATCGGCCGTGCCGTCCGAGATCAGGTTGTCAGCCGGAACCGGCGTATCCTGGACGAGGCTGGCGCCCTCCACGGTATTCAAACCGCGTATCGTGATGGTTGTTCCGGCCACCGTGATATCATCGGTAGAGATGCCGGGAATCGGGGTGGCCGTTAGTTCCGTGATGAGATGCGCCTGCAGCTGAGAGGCGAGATCTTCGCCCGACGGCGTCCCGCTCACAGTAAGCGGGTTGGCAAGCGTTGTGCCGCCGATCGTGATGTTCAGGGTGTCGGCATCGACATACCCATGATTCTGGAGGTCAAAGGTAATGACGTCGCCGCTATGGGTGGCGTCGTTATCTGTAATCGTGTCAGCACTGATCCGGCCGACATTGGAGACGGCTTCGCTGATACTGGCCGGGGCGCCGGAGTTCGGGCCGTCGGTGTGGAACTGGAACTCATAGGAGGCGAGCGGAATCGTCTCGCCGGCCGGCAC